>NZ_CAWNQH010000090.1:0-23018 GCF_963876495.1 Xenorhabdus sp. KJ12.1 | reverse complement strand
TCCTTTTAATTGAGTCAGATAACTGGATAAGGGGACCAAAACGGACGGGGCAACGCAGATAAAACGGGTATAACTGAGCAAGGAGGGGAAGTCGCGGTGGTGGTATTGCCAGATATGCTCCAAATAAAAGTTTTTAAAATCACGGTAATGCGACCGCTGAAAGAGGATTAAAACTGTCATGATTTCACTGGGATACATGTGGCCTTGTCTACGGCGCAGGCGGTATCCGTTATCGAGACAAAACGGCTCCCACTGGGGGATGAAAAGACGGCAAAAGTCGTCGACATAGCAGAAAATTTCAACTAACTTGTCCATGGCCTGTTCCTCCCCGGAGTCGTTTTAGGCTTTCACCAAAACTTTGCTCCTGGAACAGGCCTCTCGTCAATTTCTTATCCAGAATTCAGGTTAAATAGCAAAAAGCCCGACCAGCAAAACTGAATCGGGCTTCTTTAAATTTGGCTCCTCCAACTGGACTCGAACCAGTGACATACGGATTAACAGTCCGCCGTTCTACCGACTGAACTATGGAGGAATTGCTGTGTTCCTGAGAACGAGGCGCATATTAACGACGAACTCAGGAGGTGTCAATGCAAAAATTCGATTTTTCTAACACTTGCCTATCATGTGATCGCATTGCTATAAAATTATGCTATTTTGCTGAAATTACATGCTTTTGTTCAACTTGATAAGGTTGAAAGTAAGGTGATTGCTCTGAGCATGCGATCATAAAAACATCATAAAAGCATATTCCGTTCTTTTTTATAATGATTTGCTTGATTTCGTTTTTCACTTCATTGGGGACATTGGGATGACCGAGTATTGTATTGACGGCATCCTGAGATACCTTTTCATCGACAAACCACTCTCCGTTATAACAAACACGTAAGTCCAGCACATCAATATCGTCAAAACGGTAAACAGGTTTGATATCGAAAAGAAGAACGGCAGCCATAACAAAAAAAAGTGCGGTGAATAAAAGCAGTGACCAAACGCCGAAATAGGGGGCATACCACATCAGTACAGCGAGGAAAACATAAGTAATGATCATAGCTAAAAACAGGTATGGATGCTGATGAATAAAGATACTATTAAAATGTACTTTACCATCCCTATGTTCTGCGAGATTGATCCGCTCTAGGTCCTGAATCAATATCTGTTTGATGATGTTCATAATACCAGCCCAATTATTGTAGAAATCAGTTATCGAATTAAAAGTACCAACCTTTCCAAGGTTATCATGCCGGGTGTCTCCATCTGTATAGCAATTACTTCTTTTAATTTGTAAAACTGTTATTGTTCCTGATGATCACGAATATTTTTGTTTAAGATAAAAGTTGAATAAATCAAATAAAAGCATAAATACATCTATTTATTAGGTTATTCTGTTCTAATATTGAGCGACTGAAATTTTTTTAGATCTATAATCCATAAAAAGGTTGCTATTCCGGTTCGGTCATGCGTTAATGCGTTTGGCCTGATTAACAGACCTACTTTATGTACGACATCTTGAGTTAATGCGTTATGTGTAAGTGCTATCTTGATTAGCCTTTGTAGACCGTTTCCTTCTTAGTGCCCCATAAGTAATAGCTGATAATGGCCAACACATGCCCAAGGTGGCGAGTTTTTTTTGATATATAGGAAAGACACATGTCTGACAAAATGAAAGGTCAAGTGAAGTGGTTCAACGAGTCCAAAGGTTTTGGTTTCATTACTCCAGCCGATGGTAGCAAAGACGTATTCGTTCACTTCTCTGCCATTCAAGGTAACGGTTTCAAAACTCTGGCTGAAGGCCAGAACGTAGAGTTCACCATTGAAAACGGTGCCAAAGGCCCAGCAGCAGCAAACGTAACTGCTATCTAATTTGCCTTTATACCTATTTGTTAAGCTCGCCATGCTAAAATGCCTTGGCGGGCTTTTTGTTTATTAGATTATTTTTAATGAAAAAAGTAATCATAATATATTAAACAATAGTTATTATTTTATTAAACAAGTCTACAAGAATACCATTCTTTTAATACCATTTAATAAGTGAAGCCTTTACTTATTAGTCTCCCCTGATTATAATTTCTCCCTGGTTTTATTTTGGAGCTAATCATTGGACAGTCAAAGTTTAAAATTAAATAAAAGCTAATCGGTAATCTGTTAATTTTCAATGAATTTACTGCTTGCCGAATAATGGTGGGCGATGCTACTTCAGTTTCATGAGTTGTACTCACCCGAAAGATGATGCGGTACTGTAGTTCGGCTATTCAGATCACGAAAACAGTATCAAAGAGATATATCGGGGTATCTATGGTACTGTTATATACTCATTCCTTATTCCCTCCGGGAACACATCAATAATCAGATTAAGTCTGATGCTTTTTCTATTGCTCACGAAAAGAGAAATAATTTATTTCTTCTGGCAACCTGCTACGCATTAGTTTAATTCAAAAAGATGACCAGCAGTTACATGCTTACGCTTGTAAGAGTAAGTGTTTTAATTGCAGATTTGAAATTATGAATTACTAAGCCAGCAAAGTAGCCATTTAGAATAATATTTATCCATTTTATATTATGGAGGATGTTATGCAATTAACATCTATTGCAATTCATTTGCTTTCGGCGATGTGTTTCGGTGCACTGATTGGGGCGGAACGTCAGTGGCGTCAGCGTATGGCGGGGTTAAGAACCAATGCGTTAGTCGCAACTGGGGCTGCGGTTTTTATTCTCAGTTCAATGTCAGCTACCTCTGATGATAGTCCCGGACGTGTTGCCGCACAAGTTGTATCCGGAATTGGTTTTCTTGGTGCTGGTGTAATCATGAAAGAGGGAATGAATATCCGCGGATTAAATACTGCGGCAACATTATGGTGTTCGGCGGGAATTGGCGTTTTATGTGGGTTGGGTCAATACTGGTCTGCTACTATTGCAGTTACAATAATTCTATCTGCAAATATTTTACTCAGGGAAGCTGCTCAGAGAATCAATGCTCAGCCACAACAGCAGACCTTAGATTTAGATCAGAGTTATAAAATTCACATTATTTGTGATATTGGCGATGAGATCCTGATCAGAACTTTGATCCTACAGGCAATTAATGGATTAAATGTCCGGCTGCAGTCACTAAGCAGTGCTGATACAATTCAACCGAATCGGCTTGAAGTGTGTGCAGAAGTACTGGCAACTCCGGATAAGCAAAAAGAGATCGAATCGATTGTTTGTCGGGTGAGTTTAGAGAAAAGTGTCAGTTCCGTTAACTGGAAAATTGCCTCCGAATTACCTGCTTAGAATAATTTGGGACCATAAATAGAGTGTTACCTGTTAAACAATACAAGTCATTAATAAATAAAAATGTAAATAATATTGATTATCACTATTATTTATTAATAATCGTGGACTGTATTCTATTCAGGTAACACCAAAATCTTTTATACCGTTGCCTTTTTAGTTATCTCCTCATTGGTCCCGCTCACTTCTTCTACTGTTTATAAACATACCGTTATTTATACTTCCTAGAACTAATGAGAGATTTCAATCTCTCACCGGAAAACAGCTTTTGATTGAGTAAATTTTTTTCCGATGAATCTGTGGCTCTGTTGCCATTGTTACGCAATCTAAAATCCCATGAGGTATAGCTTTCTTCACAGCTACAGAAAAATTGATGAGTTACCCTGTCATTACTCTCTTCGAAAATTATCAATTTTTGTTCAGGATCTTCGATAAAATCATCAATTAATTTGCAAAAGTGTAGTAGGGGAGCAGTCATTAGTTTGCTGTAATGTGCCGGTAAAGGAACAACTTACTTCTTTCACTGAAGAAAATCACAACAATATCATGGAGCAGGTTGACTATTACAATGAACAAGGTTTCAGGGTGTTAATCTTAACAATCCCGGAGTTAAATTCTGATGAAGTGAAACATTCACTTTCTGTTGCTGATAAGAATGGCACAGTGTTTAGGTTAAGTAGGCGAATATAATTCTGCCGTTATAGCTAAAACTCACTATGAAGCGGATTTAGATACTGGAAATATTCTTAATCGCTTTAATATTGAGTGTGTGAGTGATGAAAACCTTTTAAAAAAAGTGGAATTAAATGTGGATCTTTATCAGTGAATATTTCGGAAAAATACGCATCAAAAAGCGACAATAAAATAATAATTATGCAGTTGATCTATCTGATGATGCAATACGTTATGTACTACATTTCGGGTTACTAGTGTTGGTATTTTTGTTGATAATGCCATAGATATCACAAAAGGATTCTTGGATCTCCTTTTTCCTGAGAAGAATCCTAAGGTATTAGAAAAAGGAGTATTAAAAGATACGAAAACGTTTGGGAATATCATTATCTAATAAATATAGTTGCTTGATCTGATCCTGTGAATGTATTTTCAGGGAGGATAGTCAGTGCATTTATTCTATTTTTATCTATCTTGGCCATTGATTTTCTTGTACAAAACCTAATGTACGATATTTAACAACTGTTTTACGATAGGAAAAAATGAATAAAGTATTTATTTGAGAATGCCTCGCAAATGAGATAATAACTTGTCTGCCATTTTATGATCCTGAGTGGATCGATTCCTGCAATATCTGTTGTGATGAGATATGCTCGCAGTTAATTGTGTAGAACGTCAGGTAGGATCTGCTGAAGCAATTTGCAAAACAGGGGGTTATGGACGCTTAAATTGTACATATGCTATTCAGCTTTAAACTCATTGGTATAAAGCACACCAGCACTACTACTTTACCTGTATTATTGATAGCATTAATAATTATTGAACTAAGCATTTGCATACAACACTCATTATTCAGTGCGTTAATAGGATAGAAATTGTTATCCTAAAAATATTTTTTAGTGAATTGAGAATTTCATAAGTCGTGTATTGTTGTTAGCATTCTAAAATGATCTTATCTTCACCATTTTGGTGAATGGTTATGAATAATCCTCATTAACTGGTATCTTGTTCTATATTGATTAAGAAAATGGCTCATGTAATTTCTATACTATTTACTGCCAATATTAATGGTTTTTAGTAGATATTTAGAATAGGTATAGATGTTATTCCTGATTATGAAGTTGCTATCATAATAATGATAAATTTAACGGTGTAATAGAATTATGTTTACATGCTATTTTTTTAATTTGAATCATCTCTTTATATGACTGGTTATTATTTATATTTTAAATTAAGAAGAATAACTTTCTTTTGTTTTTTATTTTCTTTTATTACTGGATTAGTATTTTATTTAAATTATTTATTATTCTTTTAATTTGATTTTATGATATAAGAAGTTATTGGTAAATTTGCATTTAGTTATTATTTTATTTCCCAATACTACCTATTTAAGGGAATTAATTTCAGTAAAAGGTTGTTTTTTTCTGAGGAATGACCATTAATCGCTTTGGTGTGATGGGTATCATAATCATTTATTATTCTTAACATTTGTAAAATTAGCCGAGATATATATTATAAATTTTACTTATGATTTAAGCTTATGGAATAGCCAATGTACGGAAATGGTGACTAATGTGGTTTTCGTTAAAATAATGTCAAAATTCGTCATGTTTAGGGCTTATTTTGATTAGTTAAATTAATCAATGTTGACTGGCTGGTGATGTGCTGATGTATTTGTTAAGTGGTAGGATTTGTTGAGGTATAGGAGTTTTATTGGTTACTGTTGTTCTGGGGGAGATGTGCAGATGTTTTTTGATTTCAACATCATACTGTATTTTATCTTATTTTTTCGACCTGAATGATATTTGTACTTAAAATGCTGTCAGTACAGGCTTTTTTCTGTTTAAAAAAAAAGCAATCGTAAACTAAAAATGATCAGACTGGTATCTTTTTAATAACTAGTATTCACATATAATTAATAAATTTGGCATAACTATGATCTAAATCAACTAATAGTGGAAGATGAGTGCCTACCTACATTATCACGAAACAAATTTTAATAAGATTTTGATAATTTGGCTAAAGGAAGGATTTTTTCTTGTTATTTTAAATTTATAAGTTTAATAGATCGTATAAAACAAAAAACAGTCTCTAATATTTTTATTTAAATAATTTAACTTATTAATTGTGGACTATTTTGTCTTTTCAGTTGCTTGAATAGTTAATGAGCTAGAATCATAATAAAAAATGTCAGTTTTGTGATGTATATCACATAGTATTTAAAATGACATATATTCTCCGTTGTATAAGTTGATGATTCAGGAGTAAAGTTAATTAGTATTAAGAATATTCTTAATCAATTGTGGCAAGTTCATTATCCAGATGACGCAATAATACTTTTACAATCCATTACCGAAATATTTTAGAAATTGGGCGATCCCAAGAGTAATACAAAGGACAGTTACTGCTCTGGCTAAAGATGTATATTTCAGTTATGTCGGAGATTATTGAATCTCATGCTACTGGTAATTTTGTCGTGAGTGATTCTTTGATCACTTAATTGATTTTTTCATGTAATCGGACGGGATATATAGAAATGAGTACGGTTGAATTGCTCAAACATATTTATGACATAAATTTATCGTATTTGCTTTTAGCACAACGGCTAATTAACCATGAGAAAGCGTCTGCGATGTTCCGTTTAGGTATTAGTGAATCGATGGCTGATACGTTGGCCGAGCTGACATTGCCTCAGTTAGTAAAATTAGCTGAAACCAACCAACTGATTTGCCATTTTCGGTTTGAAGATCACGAAACCGTACAGCAGCTGACGAAGGAATCGCGGGTGGACGATCTACAACAAATTCATACAGGTATTTTGTTGTCCACTCATCTTTTTCAGCAGTTGTCCGCTCAGGATGACACTTCAATGAAGAAAAGAGCATAAAGATGGCTGAAAAAAGTATTGTCCAAGAAGCTAAAGATATTCAGCTGGCAATGGAGCTCATCACTTTAGGCGCACGCTTACAGATGCTTGAAAGTGAAACGCAGTTAAGCAGAGGAAGGTTAATCAGGCTGTATAAAGAGTTGCGGGGAAGCCCCCCGCCTAAAGGGATGCTTCCCTTTTCAACGGATTGGTTTATGACATGGGAACAGAATATTCATTCTTCCATGTTCTATAATGCTTACCGTTTCCTGTTGAAAAGTGGGCATTGTGCAGGTGTTGAGGCTGTAGTTAAGTCTTATAGGCTCTATCTTGAGCAATGTCCCCCGTCTGACGGAGATGCGCCCGTTTTAGCTCTGACCAGGGCTTGGACACTCATTCGTTTCGTCGATAGTGGGATGTTGCAGCCAACTGAGTGTCGTTGTTGTGGTGGGACTTTTATCACACATGCACACCAGCCGGTTAACAGCTTTGTTTGTAGTCTTTGCCAACCGCCTTCAAGGGCGGTAAAAAAACGTAAACTTTCCGCGCAACCTGCCGATACTAATTCACAACTGCTGGATGGATTTGCTCAGCAAGCTATGTGAATTTAAATGGGAAAGTGAAAACTTAGGTTACAGGTTTTGGTCATTCTGGCCTGTAATCTACAATCCTCCTCTTCATTTATTAATTCTCCCTGTTCAAATCCCATCTGCTCACCAACTTAGCTAAAGGATATCGCGTGTTAGTACTTTTAGGATATATCGTGGTTTTTGGTGCGGTGATTGGAGGCTATCTGCTCGTCGGTGGCCACATGGGCGCACTTTATCAGCCAGCGGAATTTTTGATTATTGCAGGTGCGGGTATTGGGGCTTTTATCGTAGGTAACAATGGTAAGGCGATAAAGGCGACATTGCGTGTTTTACCAAAAATATTGCGTAGATCAAAATACAATAAAGCTATGTACATGGATCTGATGGCTTTGCAGTTCCGTCTTTTATCCAAAACCCGCCAGCATGGGCTTTTGTCTCTTGAGCGTGATATTGAGAATCCGCAACAAAGTGACATCTTCACACAGTATCCCCGTTTATTACAAGATCCTTACCTGATGAACTTCATCACGGATTATATGCGCTTGATCGTCAGCGGCAATATGAATCCACATGAGATCGAAGCCCTGATGGATGAAGAGATCGAGACTTATGAGCAGGAAAGTGAAGTCCCTGCGACCAGCCTGGCAATGGTGGGGGATTCATTACCAGCATTCGGTATCGTTGCAGCTGTGATGGGGGTTGTTAATGCACTGGGTTCGGCAGATAGACCAGCAGGTGAACTTGGCGTATTGATTGCTCACGCAATGGTAGGGACATTCCTCGGGATCTTACTGGCCTACGGTTTTGTGTCTCCACTGGCAACGTTGTTACGTCAGCGCAGCAGCGAGCAGATAAAAATGATGCAGTGTATCAAAGTGACTCTGCTTTCCAGCCTGAATGGTTATGCTCCACAGATCGCGGTTGAGTTTGGTCGTAAAACATTATTCCTCACAGATCGTCCTTCATTTACAGAACTTGAAGAGCATGTTCGCAGGGTTAAAGCCCCCGTACAACAAGAAGCTGAAGAATAATTATGAGAGCGAATAATGTTACTGTCGTCAGAGTAAAAAAGCGCAAAAGACATGGCCAGCATCATCATGGTGGGTCATGGAAAATTGCCTATGCCGATTTTATGACTGCAATGATGGCATTTTTTCTGGTCATGTGGCTGATATCGATTGCCAGCCCGCAGGAATTAACCAGCATTGCCGAATATTTTCGTACTCCCTTGCAGGTTGCAATAAACAAGGGTCAGCAAAGTAGTGATACAACAAATCCGATTCCGGGGGGAGGGGATGATGTTTTCCAGCAGGATGGAGAAGTCTTCCGCCAAACCAAACAGGTTGAAGTCAGTGAAGATCGCCGTCGTTTGGATCGGTTACGTCAGCAACTCGATCAGTTGATCATCACCGATCCTCGTCTTAAAGCACTACGTCCTCATTTATTGATTGACATGATGGATGAAGGTTTACGTATTCAGATCATCGACCGGGAAAATCGTCCGATGTTCATGATTGGTAGTGCGAAAGTCGAAAACCACATGAGTGACATTTTGCAGGCGATTGCGCCGATCTTAAATAGTATTCCAAATAAGGTCAGCCTGTCGGGTCATACTGATAATCTGCAATATATCAGTGGACAACGTGGTTACAGTAACTGGGAACTGTCTTCAGACAGGGCGAATGCGTCAAGACGGGAGCTGCTAATTGGTGGTCTGGATGAATCCAAAATTATGCGAGTTGTTGGAATGGCATCTACCGTCAGTATGCAGAAGGGAATTCCTGCTGACGCTCCTGTCAATCGCCGTATCAGTATTATTGTTCTGAATAAAGAAGCAGAACAACGGATTGAGCAGGAAAACAGTGGCGGCAACGCCATGACCGCTAACAGTAGTATGGATATACAAGAAGTCATCAGAATGGATTCGAATGAGGGAACGCCTTCTCAGCAACCCACCGGACAATCCAATGAAATCACTGTGCCGGAACAGACAAATATTGAATCGGCAAGTGATCCTAATAAGGTGACAGAGTAAGTAACGATGGATATTACCGCGTTTTATCAGACTTTTTTTGATGAGGCAGATGAACTATTGGCGGATATGGAGCAGCATTTATTGCTGCTCGATGCCGATGAGCCTGACCATGAACAGCTGAATGCCATTTTTCGCAGCGCCCACTCGATTAAAGGGGGCGCTGCGACTTTTGGTTTTTCCAAACTGCAACAAACCACGCATGTTTTAGAGAATCTGCTGGATAGTGCCAGACGTGACGAAATACGCCTGACAACTGACATTATCAACCTGTTTTTAGAAGCGAAAGATATTATGCAGCAACAACTGGATGCCTATAAAAGTTCTCAGGAGCCAGATGAAGATACATTTAATTATATCTGCGAAACATTGCGCCAACTTGCATTAGAGTTACAGGAAGAGCAGCAGAATATCGCTGATTCTACTGAATCATCTGAATTTGAACCTGTAACGGAAGAGATTATTCAGCATGTAGCAGAAATTCAGGAAAAGCAGGAAGAACACGTATCTCCTGTAGAACAGCATGAAGAAAAAAATCTTCTGATGACAACTCCCGCTTCAGCCACAGAACAGGGACGGATCCGTGTTCACCTATCCGGGCTGAAAGAGCGCGAAGTTGCTTTGATGAAAGATGAGTTGGGGCATCTTGGTGAAATTTATGATGTCGAACAGACAACAGACAGCCTTGAAGCCTCTTTAATCACCTCTGCAACAGAAGATGATATCACCGCAGTATTGTGTTTTGTGGTTGAGCCAGAACAGATAACCTTCTTGCCTGTAGTAGAGTCTCAGCAGGTTGAAGTAAAAACAGAAGAAAATACGACTCAGCCTACGGTACAGGAAGCTTCAGTAACGGCTAATACAACAGACTCCACTCCTGATGTGGAAAAGGAGTTGGCTCAATTACCAGCGTCACCATCGGCTGATACCAGGAAAAAAACTGATGTTACTGAAGCGGGTCGTCCGGCACCGCGTCCGATGGCGGGTTCTCCGCGTCAGCGTGTAGAATCTTCCAGTATTCGTGTAGCCGTTGAGAAAGTCGATCAGCTTATTAATCTGGTGGGTGAGTTAGTTATTACCCAATCTATGCTGGCACAGCACTGTGATGCTCTGGAACCGACAATACACAGCGAATTGCTGAGTTGTATGGCACAATTGCAGCGAAATTCCCGTGATTTGCAGGAATCTGTTATGTCGATCCGCATGATGCCGATGGAATATGTGTTCAGTCGTTATCCACGTTTGGTGCGGGATCTGGCGGGTAAGCTGAACAAAAAAGTGGAACTGACATTAATTGGTAGTTCCACTGAGCTGGATAAGAGTCTGATCGAACGAATTATCGACCCACTGACGCATCTAGTCCGTAATAGCCTTGATCATGGTATCGAAACGCCGGAAAAACGCCTCGCCGCGGGTAAATCGGAAACAGGTAATCTGACACTGGCTGCTGAGCATCAGGGTGGCAATATCTGCATTGAAGTTATTGACGATGGCGCGGGACTGAATCGTGAGAAGATCTTAGCCAAAGCTCAGTCTCAGGGACTGGCGGTCAATGAAAACATGAGTAATGAAGAAGTTGCCATGCTGATCTTCGCGCCCGGTTTCTCTACTGCAGAAATTGTCACCGATGTTTCTGGTCGTGGTGTGGGTATGGATGTGGTTAAACGAAACATTCAGGACATGGGCGGACAGATCCAAATTAATTTTCAGGAAGGGAAGGGGACAGTTATCCGTATTTTGCTGCCACTGACCTTGGCGATATTGGATGGTATGTCTGTCAAAGTGAATGATGAAGTCTTCATTTTACCCCTGAGTGCAGTGGTCAGTTCCTTACAGCCGCAGGAGGAAGATATTTATCCGCTGGCGGGAGATGAAAAACTATTGCAGGTGCGTGGTGAATATCTGCCATTACTGGAACTGTATCGGATATTTGACATTCCGGGCGCAGAAACGGCACCAACGAAAGGCATTGCTGTGATTGTACAGAGTGCGGGACGCCGTTATGCATTGCTGGTCGATAAACTGGTTGGGCAGCATCAGGTTGTTGTTAAAAATATCGAAAGTAACTATCGCAAAGTACCGGGGATTTCTGCTGCCACGATTATGGGCGATGGTAGTGTTGCTCTGATCATTGATATTCCTGCTTTGCAGAAACTTAACCATGAACAGTTGGCCGTGCGTAAGGCGGAATTTGCAAACAAAAAATAACCCTTTTTTGTCATACCCGATGGATATATATCCAAAGATTTAAGTCACACACAATAGATAGAAGGTAACACAATGGCAGCCATAGACGAATTCAGTAAGTTATCAGGAGAAACAGCAGGAAAGGAATATCTGGTTTTCACTCTGGGTGATGAAGAGTATGGAATTGAAATACTGAAAGTGCAGGAAATCCGTGGTTATGATCAGGTCACCCGCATTGCCAATACGCCTGCTTTTATCAAAGGGATCACCAATCTGCGTGGTGTAATTGTACCTATTATTGACTTGCGGATTAAATTTTCTCAGGAAGATGTGACTTACAATGATAACACCGTGGTCATCATCCTGAATCTGCTTAACCGGGTTGTAGGGATTGTTGTTGATGGTGTATCAGATGTGCTTTCTCTGAAAGATGATCAAATTTGTCCTGCTCCGGAATTTGCCGTCACACTGTCAACAGAGTATCTGACCGGACTTGGCTCCATTGAAGAGCGTATGCTGATTTTGGTTGATATCGAAAAACTGCTTAACAGCGAAGAAATGGCTCTGGTGGATTCTGTCGCCAAAGAGTGATATCTCAGGGCTGCCACTCTCTTATCACATAAAGAGAGTCACGCCAAATAACAGCGTGAAAAGGCAGCCTGTTTTTGTTGTAGATCAAAAAAATGCAGTAAAAACTCAATTTTTTGTATTACGCGTAAAGTTCCCTTTAAGGATGCCGATAACACTGGCATAGCAATTTATTACACAAGGGAAGTCATGTTTAACCGAATGAAAATAGTGACGGGGCTAATCTCAGTCATAATCTTATTTGGTGCTCTGCAATTTATGTCTAGCGGCCTGTTTTTTAATTCCATAAAAAATGATACCAAGGCCTTTGATACGCTGGACGAACTGCGGCAGCGGCAAAAATTACTTGATGAAAGCTGGATCAACCTGTTGCAGGCCCGTAATAACCTGAACCGTGTTGGCATCATCTACATCATGCAAATGAACGGTGGTGAGAGCGATTACAAAATTGATGAGGTTTTGGCAGAGGCTAAGGTTAATTTAGCGCGTGCAGAACGCCGTTTTCAGCAATTTGAACAAATGCCGAACTTGTCTATACGCGATCCAGAGCGTATGCAGCGTTTGAAACAAACTCATAGTGTCTATATTAATGCACTTAAAGAGCTAGATGTATTGCTGGCAAAAAAAGAGTTTAAAGCATTTTTTGCCCAACCAACTACCATGTATCAAAACGCATTTGATACTGAATATCTCTTCTATCTGGGTCAGAATGAAAAGCTGTATGAGCGGGTATCAAATGACGCTGATATAGCCTACCGTAACGTCATTATTAGCCTGATTTTTGTCTTTGTGTTGTTAATCGGTGTAATGACCGTGAGTTGGATTGGTTTACGCAAAGCATTAATCGATCCACTGAATAACCTGTTGGATTCTATTAAAGCCTTCTCAAGAGGTGACTTGACCAGAACGATTGATGTCTCCGGTAATAATGAAATGGGGGTGTTGTCTGTTGGTCTTAAGCACATGCAGGAAGAGCTAATCAATACCGTCAGAAGTGTTCATCATAGCACCGAAACCATCTATACCGGCACCAGCGAAATTGCTGCGGGTAACAATGATCTCTCTGCCCGTACTGAGCAGCAGGTGGCTTCACTGGAAGAAACTGCGGCCAGCATGGAAGAACTTACCGCAACAGTAAAACAGAATGCTGATAACGCCCGTCAGGCCAGTAATCTTGCTGATAATGCTTCCGAAATTGCCCGTAAGGGTGGCAAAGTGGTGGCGAACGTTGTGCAAACCATGCACGAAATTGCTGATAGTTCGCGCAAAATTTCAGATATCACCGGTGTGATTGATGCCATCGCCTTCCAGACCAATATTCTTGCTCTTAACGCAGCGGTAGAAGCCGCCCGTGCAGGTGAACACGGACGTGGTTTTGCCGTAGTTGCCGGAGAAGTCCGCAATCTGGCACAGCGTAGTGCCGAAGCTGCAAAAGAGATCAAATCACTGATTGAAGACTCTGTCAGCCGTACTGATACAGGGTCTGAGCTGGTGGAAAGTGCGGGTGAGACAATGAACAACATTGTCAACTCAGTGACCCGTGTAACTGACATCATGGGTGAAATTGCCTCAGCATCTGATGAGCAGAGCAGGGGAATCACTCAGGTTGGTGTTGCTATCTCTGAAATGGATAGAGTGACACAGCAGAACGCATCATTGGTCGAACAGTCTGCGGCAGCCGCAGCAGCTCTGGAAGAGCAGGCCATGATCCTGACCAAAGCCGTGGCAATATTTCAGTTACCGGAGCAGGCAGACAGGAAGCTGCCTGAAAAAAGAAAACATGAAGTTTTATCGACGAGAAAATCGCCGACCCCTCCAGCTAATAAAACGAATCCTCCCGTGCTGAAGAAAAGCAGTGACGTGGAAGACCCATCTAATTGGGAAACATTCTAAAAAATAATAGCGATAACTACGGCTGCATTATGCAGCCGTTCAACGAGGTGATTACATGTTAGGCAGGCTTCGCATATCAACCAGTTTGTATCTATTACTGATGATGTTTTGTATTATGCAAATGATTTCCAGTGGTCTATCGCTGGGAATCATTTATACAGATCAGTCATATATCGAAAGAATTGATTTGGGAACTCAGCGCAGGGATAGCCTGGGCGTGAGTTGGACTGCATTATTGCAAACGCGTAACACTCTGAACAAAATCGCCATTGCTCAAAAAGTAGGGCAACCCAAAGAACAAATCGATGCAATGGAAGCATTGCTCAAACATTCATTAAGTGAAGCAGAAAGAAGCTTTAACCAATTCACTTCTTTACCTCAGGTAGGAAAGAATGAAAGAAGGGATGGTCTATTAACTGACCTTGATCGCGCTTATCGGGACTATTTCAGTGCTCTGAAAGAGATGAAAGAATTTCTTTATGGCGGCGATTTTCAGGCTTTTCTTGACCAGCCGACAGAAGAATATCAGCTCAAAATGGAGCTTGCATATAAACATTATATGCAGTATCTCAACAAGAATATTGAAGATACGGTAGAGAATGCAGAGTTCTACTATAAAGTTGCTGTTGCCATGTTCTTTGGTTCCATTCTGATGGTGTTTATTGTTGCTATCGCAGCTCACTGGTGGCTGAAACGTAACCTGCTCAGGCCTTTTGACAATATGAGAGCCTGTTTTCAGGATGTGGCAGAAGGGCGGCTGGATAAAGAAGTTGCTGTTACCACTGACGATGAAATCGGCGATATATTCAGAAAACTACGCGATATGCAGAGATCGCTGATTAAATCCATATCATCGGTTCGAGATAATACTAATCAGATGTATATCGGCATTCAGGAAATTACGCAGGGTAACACTGATTTATCCTCACGTACTGAAGAACAGGCCGCTTCTCTGGAAGAAACAGCAGCCAGTATGGAACAGCTGACCGTCACCGTTAAACAGAACGCAGAACATGCCCGTCAGGCCAGCGCTCTTGCTGTTGCCGCTTCTCAGACCGCAACCAAAGGCGGAGAACAGACCAGCAGTGTTGTTGCGACAATGGATGAAATTGCTAATAGTTCGAAGAAAATCAGTGCAATTATCAGCGTGATTGACGGTATTGCGTTCCAGACCAATATTCTGGCACTGAACGCAGCGGTTGAAGCAGCACGTGCCGGCGAGCAGGGCAGAGGGTTCTCTGTGGTTGCCGGAGAAGTGCGTGATCTGGCGCAACGCAGTGCTGAAGCGGCAAAAGAGATCAAAATTCTGATTGATGAATCTGTTCACCGTGTTAATCAAGGTTCAGAGCTGGTGAATCATGCCGGACAAACTATGGATGAGCTGGTCAGGTCGGTCAATCAGGTTACTGACCTGATGACTGAAATTGCGGCGGCTTCCGATGAACAAAGTCGTGGTATTCATCAGGTAGCTCAGGCTGTGAGCCAGATGGATCAGGTCACTCAGCAAAATGCCGCATTAGTGGAACAATCCGCTGCTGCCGCATCTGCACTTGAAGATAAAGCAGATACATTGGTGAGAACCGTTGCTCAATTTGAACTGCCAAAAATGTCAGAATATGAGCACAACCATCAGGGATATACTGCATCAAAAATGACCGATGAGTATGCTGTAAATTAAGTACGCTGAGGTCAGATGAAATCCAACTTAACGGCTTCAAATACTGAAGCCACTGTACCGCTGAACTTTATGTTTCAGCGGCATACATTGTCGGATGCGCATTTTGAGCGTATCTGCCAATTTATTTACCAGCGGGCTGGTATTGTACTGGCAAAAAATAAACGAGAAATGGTTTACAACCGTCTGGTCAGGCGATTGCGTGTTCTGGGGTTTAATGATTTTGGTCAATATTTGTCGATTCTGGAACAGAACAGTCATAGTAAGGAATGGGAATTATTCGTTAATGCCCTGACAACTAATCTCACTGCATTTTTCAGGGAAGCCCACCATTTTCCTATTCTTGCGGCACATGCCGGTAAAAAAAACGGGGGGACTTACCGTGTCTGGAGTGCAGCCGCTTCAACTGGAGAAGAGCCGTACTCCATCGCCATGACGTTATGTGATGCGTTAGGGCATCGTTCAAACCGGATAAAAATCATTGCCAGTGATATTGATACTCAGGTACTGGAAAAAGCCCGTCAGGGCATTTATCGATTAGATGAACTACAGCATCTGAGTGACAGTCAAAAGAAAAAATACTTTTTCAAAGGTGTTGGTTTTTATGAAGGATATGCCAGAGTTCGCCCGGTGCTTACTGAAATGGTCAGCTTTCAGCATCTGAATTTACTGGATTCTGAGTGGGCACTTGAAGGTAAATTTGATGCGATTTTTTGTCGTAATGTCATGATTTATTTTGATAAAAAAACGCAGGAAAGAATTTTACGACATTTTGTCAATTTCTTAAAACCAGATGGTCTGCTCTTTGCCGGGCATTCCGAGAACGTTACTCAAATTAGCCGAGAGTTCTACTTGCAGGGACAGACCGTTTACGGTGTAGGTCAGGCAAGGAGGGGTCATGAATAAAATAACAGTTCTTTGTGTGGATGATTCGGCGCTGATGCGCCAAATCATGCGGGAAATTATCAATAGCCATCCTGACATGGAAGTTGTGGATTGTGCGCCTGATCCCTTTGTTGCCCGCGATTTAATCAAAAAGCATAACCCGCAGGTACTGACACTGGATGTCGAAATGCCACGGATGGACGGAATTGATTTTCTTGAAAAACTCATGCGGTTGCGCCCTATGCCCGTAGTGATGGTTTCCTCCCTGACGGGAAAAGGTTCGGAAATCACATTAAAAGCACTGGAATTAGGCGCGGTGGATTTTGTGACCAAGCCGCAGTTGGGGATCCGTGAAGGAATGCTGGCCTATAGCGAGCTGATTGCTGAGAAAATCAGAGCGGCGGCGCAGGCAAAAGTCAGCACGATGAAACCCATAGAGAAAGTTGACGCACCACTTAGTTTTAAGCCACTGTTATCCAGTGAAAAATTGATCGCGGTCGGGGCCTCTACCGGAGGGACTGAAGCAATTAAAAACCTGTTACAACCTTTGCCTATTACCAGCCCGGCACTCCTTATCACGCAGCATATGCCATCAGGTTTTACCCGCTCATTTGCCGAGCGGCTTAATAAACTGAGTCAGATTACTGTTAAAGAAGCGGAAGATGGTGAACGGGTTCTGCCGGGACATGCCTATATAGCGCCGGGAGATCGTCACATGGAACTGTGCCGTAGCGGTGCAAATTACCAAATCATGACCAGTAGTGCTCCACCGGTGAATCGTCATCGCCCTTCAGTCGATGTTTTGTTCCGATCCGTGGCCAAATATGCCGGGCGTAATGCGGTGGGGGTTATCCTGACTGGCATGGGAAGTGATGGTGCAGCGGGCTTACTGGAAATGAAAAAAGCGGGAGCTTATACACTGGCACAAAGTGAAGCGAGCTGCGTGGTCTTTGGTATGCCGAGGGCAGCGATCCAGCTGGGGGCTGTCGATGATGTGATGGATCTGCAAAAACTCAGCAGAACGATGCTGGCTAAAATCAGCACCGTGCAATCAGTTCGTATTTAATCGGGGCTGATTGAATTGAGTCATATACATAATGGATTTCAAGATGCGTCGCGGCGGCAAGGGAGTTCATCTCTGGGAGCATAGCTAACTATGTGACCGGGATGAACGAGTACAGCCAACAAAGAGGCAACTTGAAAGACGAAATGTATAGTTATACCTGATGGATTTCAGATTACAGGATAGTAGCCTGAAAGATAAAAGGAATATTGAGTATTAACTTTTGCAGCACGATGCTGTCGGATGAACAAAATTTCAAGGAGTTTTTATGGCAAGTAAGGATTTAAGATTTCTGGTAGTTGATGACTTTTCAACCATGCGTCGGATTGTGCGTAATTTGCTGAAAGAACTGGGATTTAACAATGTTGATGAAGCACAGGACGGAGCAGAAGCTCTGACAAAACTTCGGACGGCTGAATTTGATTTTGTGATTTCTGACTGGAACATGCCTAACATTGATGGCCTAGAGTTACTGAAAACAATTCGTAGTGACAGTGAACTGGCTGCTTTACCGGTTCTGATGGTAACGGCGGAAGCAAAGAAAGAAAACATCATTGCAGCCGCACAGGCCGGAGCCAGTGGCTATGTTGTGAAACCATTTACTGCGGCAATTTTGGAAGAAAAGCTCAACAAAATTTTTGAAAAGTTGGGGCTCTAAGGAGACAAAATGAGTGAAAATCCAGTCATGCCTAGAAGAGATGAGGCGATTACAACCAGTGAAATAATCAGTCGTATCGGGCAGTTAACAAGAATGCTGCGAGATAGTCTGCGTGAACTGGGATTGGATCAAACCATTGCTCAGGCGGCTGAGGCGATCCCTGATGCGAGGGAACGATTGAATTACGTTGTCCAAATGACGGCACAGGCAGCAGAAAGAGTGTTGAATTGTGTTGAAGTGGCTCAGCCCCGCCAGAATGAATTAGAAGCTTCTGCAAAATCCCTGACTCAGCGCTGGGATGAGTGGTTCGCAAACCCGACTGATTTAGAACTGGCCGGGGCACGTTCTTTGGTTACGGACACGAGAAATTATCTCAGTCTCGTACCGGAACATACCGCATTTACCAATGCCCAACTGCTTGAGATCATGATGGCACAAGACTTTCAGGATCTCACTGGGCAGGTAATCAAACGGATGATGGAAGTCATTCAGGAACTGGAAAAACAACTGGTTATGGTATTAATGGAAAATATACCTTCTGATCAGATGGCCAAAACGAAAAAAGAGAATGACAGTCTTCTTAATGGCCCGCAGGTCAACCAGGATGGGGTTGGCGTTATCGCCAACCAAGAACAGGTTGATGATTTACTGGATAGTTTAGGTTTTTGATAACGAGTAATACTACTTTAAAGAACACCCTATTAATGATTTGGCAGGCGGCTTGCCTGCCAAAACTCAATTTACTCATGGCGTTGTTGCTTAGATTTATTATTAAATCAATCAATTATAAAAATCATGTACCTTGTATCCATGATTTCATATTTTTTCCTAATGGCATTTTATACCAAGTCACTATATGTCAGATTCTGGGCGGGCTACCACAAAATAAGCAATTTTGGCTTCATCGTTCAAATTCAGCTATCTGCTGTGTGCTTCGTTATAGGCTATAGTGCATTCTCTTTTGGCGAGAAAGATGCCTGCTATACCACGGATCGCCTTTCTTAGCGCTCAGACTTCTTTAGTTAAATCATTGTGTTTGATAAATGGGTACCAGTGACTGTGCTATAGGGTAAAATACACGAGGTTTTTCTTTACAACTTTCCGAAGATACCACATTTCTTTTAGATTGAGATGGAGGAGAACCACCACATGAATTTTCCATACTAATAGCTGCTAATTCTAATTCTGTTGGAGTAATATCGCGATACACTATTCTCCGATTTAGCCGGGTAGCTAAAGTGCGAAAATATGACAGATTTGATGTCATTATAGGTATTCCGGCATCTGGTACTCCTCGAGGAAGCTGTGCTGTAAGTGCTGCGCTCATAACATCTCCCCTATCAGTATTTAATGGCCCTCCGTGAGTTTCAATACGTCTATGTTGTAAAATTGGATGAGTTAGGCCTAAAGTATGACCAAATTCATGAACCATAGTGAAATAAACTATCACATTCGCAATGTCCTGCTCTGAATATTTGCTAGATATCAGTGCTCGTAATGCGGTGAAGACTTCCTCAGAGAAATAAAATGTATTTGCTATAACTATTCCTGGATTCGTAAAATTCTTCACCGAATAATGACTTAGCATTTCATCGGGTAAAACGAGTGTTGTGTAAGCCAAATACCGGTTGGTAAGGGGGTGTGATGGATCCGTTACTGATGGAGGTGGAACTAAATATTCCTCTTGTGCGTCATTAGCTCTAGAAATCCAACAGTCCACTTCACTCGGTGAACTCTGAGTAATTTCAGTAAGTTGAATCGGGATTTGGGCTGATCTCAAACGTCGATTCCATAGGTTTGCTGCATAGCGTATTAATGGTGCGGTATTAACAGTAAGAGCTCTTGCGCCAATATTAACTGTCACTTGCCCTATATGTTCATCTATTCTATATCTCAAATTATTATTAAAAAACCGAACAGGACTATAAACTTGATCATTAATAGCATATGAATAAACGTGCCTGTTTGGATTATTGCGAGCATTCGGGTCAAAATTACTATCTGCTAAAACACTATATGCTGTTAATAATAAAACGAATAAAAAATATTTCATTTGAGACTCCATTTTTTCTAGGTGAGTAACACAGCTATAGAATGAAATATTGTGTGCATTTTTCTGTGATGTGAAAGATGCTTGTTATAGCAACTTACCGTTCAGTATTCTTAGACAAATTTTAGTTAAATAATTGTGTTTGATAAATGGGTACCAGTGACTGTGCTATAGGGTAAAATACACGAGGTTTTTCTTTACAACTTTCCGAAAGTGCAACATTTATTTTCGATTGAGATGAATGTAAACCACCACATGCATTTTCGGTAGCTATAGCGTTTAGTTCTAATTCTGATGGTCCGATATCATCATAGTTTAATCTTCTACCTAATTGGTCATGTAAGCGTCCAAAATATCCATCGTCAGCCCCCATTAATGGTGTTCTGGCGTCTGGTGCTCCTCGGGGAACGAGAGCTGTAATTGACTCTCCATAAAAATGTCCAGCTTCTAGATCTATAGGGTCCTGATGAGACCATTCAAAATCCCTCATATTTTCATTTGGATGGTGTAAACCTAAAGCATGGCCAATTTCATGAGACATAACATAATAAACTAGCATGTTTGCAATTTGTTGGTCTCCAATGCCTGAAGGCAATGCATCCCTGAATATATTGAATTCTTCATCTGAGAAATACATCTGATCTGATACAACAATGCCTGAAATATTAAAAAGTGGGTATACGTAACGATTCATAATTTGATCTGGTAAGATTAAAGTTGTCAGAGCATGTATATTATGTTGTCGTAAAAAACCTTGCTGGTTATATGCTGGGTCTGTCTCTGCTCTGGAGAACCAAAAATTAACTTCAGCCGGTGGGCCTTGAGGGACTTCAGTAAGGGTAATGGGGATACCCCTTTGGGCTAAGCGCCGTCGCCACATATCGAATGCATGACGTATTTCTGTTGCAGTATCAACAAGATAATGTCTTCCTCCATTAAAAACTGCAACCTGTCCTATATTACTTTCTATTAAATATCTTAGATGGTTATTGTAATATCGGGCTGGACTATAGACTTGATCATCAATGGCATAAGAGCAAGCATGCCTGTTCGGGTTTGTACGGGCAGCGGGATCATAATCCTGAGTAGCAAAAACATTAGATGCTGAGAATAATAGTATTAATAAAATATACTTCATCTTAGACTCTCTTAATTTTTTAATTTAAATAGTATTTATATTTTAATAAGTAGATTTAATTGAAGATGAAATGGTATAAACGTGATCTTTCAAAAATAGCACGTATCTATTATTTTACTTAAAACAAAGTGTTATGTATTAAATTACATTAATATAGTAAATGTAACATTGTTATAAGCGAAGTGAATGAGTTGATAATTATTTAAATAAACGACTGAAAGCATACGTATTGTATTATTGATTTAAAATAGTAATCTATTAATTCGCCATAAGTAAACCAGCGACTTGAAGAAAGCTAATATCTATACCTATTATAGTACAGGGTTATTATTTTTGTTATTTTTTAGAGAAATTTCAATGTTTCTTCGCTATAATTATCATTATGATACATTATCATTATTCCAGTTATTTGATTTTTAATTCAAATTAGAGAATGTGTATGCTTAATATTACAGTGAGCCTGATCATTATCGCCATAAAGGGAAGTTACTGTACAGGTGCTTATGTGGCTTATGAAACCCTCCCTGAAGAAAAGTATCTTTTGAAAATGTCATTAAAATTATTAACTATTTAATGTCGTAACAATATATTAATATTAAATTAATTAAATGGTTATAATTGAATTTAAACCCAAAATGGTTAATTTTTTTTAATGGGGAATTAACTATTGTAATAATCCAGAAGTGGAACTACACTTAATTTTAGTAAATGATGGGTTATTATGATTCCTGACACTAAAATAGTTATTTCTAATCAAGTTAATAATGAAAAAATATATATACCATTGTATTTAAAATATAAACGTTGAAGGTGGAGTCTTAATATTTGGTTTAATTTTATCGATTTTAATCTCATTTTTTATCTTCTTAATTACATATCAATATTTCCGGAAACGGTTAATGGATATGGCATGAGATTTAAATAGCGACGTTGTTTCAACAGGTTATTTATTAAAACCTAAAGGAATATAATATGAAAATTAAATTTATGATTGGCATTGTTATTATGATGCTTATGCAAGGTCATGCCTATGCTTTTGCTGGAAATTGTAAAAAAAACGAGGGACGTACGGGATATGTACAAGCCGTATATATTGGCGTGGATAATGGAAATGATGGTAGTGTTACTTTTAATTTTTTACCCGATGGTTCAAAAAAAACAGTAACAATCTCTTTTTATAATTAACCTCAGCTTCGCTTAAAAATAGCGATCTCATTATCCCGTAGATTCAAGCTCGGTTTTTTAGGTTGGAATGTATAAGCAATAAGGCCGGCAGTAACTTCCAATAAAAAACCGAGTTGACTGCGATGCCTTGAATGCTCTATCTGAGAAATATTCTTGAGCTGATCGATGACGGTTTCTATCAAAAACCGCCGCCTTAACATCAATCTATCCCAGAGAGATAATGCCTTGGCTTTCATGTTACTCCGGACATTCGTGATTAACGTGAC
>NZ_CAWNQH010000089.1:0-23375 GCF_963876495.1 Xenorhabdus sp. KJ12.1 | reverse complement strand
ACAACGGTGTTGAGAGCCGACAGAGTGAAACAGCGGAGCCAGACGGGAATGCACGCCCCGTAGCTCCTGTTCCCAGAGGTTGACAGGTGAGGTCATAGGGCACCTCCCTTGGTGTTAGGAAGATAGAGAGTCATCATGACACAATATGGATCACGACTGTAGTACTAAGCAAGGAGACTCTGATGCGCAGGCTGTGATGGGTGAATATTACGCATCAGGGTTAGGAGTGCAACAAGATTATAAAAAATCGGCTGAGTGGTATCTGAAAGCGGCTGAGCAAGGAGACATCAGTTCACAGGTTAATATCGGTTATTTCTACATGGATGGTATCGGCGTTCAAAAAAATAGCAAGACTGCAATGAAATGGTTATTGAAGGCAGCAGATCAAAACTCCACATTGGCAGCGAATAATATCGGTGTACTTTACCTGAATGGTGATGGTGTCAAAAAAGACGGTAAAAAAGCGATAGCCTGGTTTCTCAAAGCGGCTGAACAAGGTGATGCTACTGCACAATTAAATCTGGGACGCATTTATGAACAAGGCCTAATTGTGCCACAGGATCATGAAAAAGCACTTGGCTGGTATCAAAAAGCGCAGGAAAACGGAGCGGCAGGTGTCGGGAAGAAAGTGGAAATATTAATGAAAAAACTCAGGAAATAACGAAGCTCTCCACAATAATCAATCAGGAACAACAACATGGAACGATTACTCTGTATCAGCTTTTTTCTGGTTTTCAGCGTATTAACCACAGCATGTAAACCACAGGATCCCTGCCAGATAGAAGAAGGCGCTTTTTCAGCCTGCTTACGATTAGCGAACGATGGTAATACGCAAGCGCAATTTAAAACCGGGCGATTGTATGAAAAAGGATTAGATGTTCCGCAGGATTATAAAGAAGCTGCTAAATGGTATAGGAAAGCGGCTAATCAAGGGGATGCAGGGGCACAATATTATCTGGCTTCTCTTTATCATAAGGGACTCGGAGTAACACAGAACGCCAAAGAAGCGGCCATATGGTTTCTCAAAGCAGCTAAACAGGGGAATTATGATGCACAGTCAAATATTGTCGCTCTTTACCTTGAAGAATTAGATGTCGGGCTGGGTGATAGCGATATATACAAATGGAATATTCGCTCTGCTGAACGGGGAAAGGCGATTGCGCAGGCTAATTTAGGTTATATGTACTTTAATGGATTAGGTGTACCACAAGATTATGCTGATGCCATTAGTTGGTACGTTAAAGCCGCAGAAAAGGGAGATCTCTATGCTCAAAAGATATTGGGCCAGATTTATGCTGAAGGATATAACGGGCAGAGCAACTATTCCAACTCAGCAAAATGGTATGCTGAAGCGGCTAAACAGGGCGATGCCGAATCACAAGTAAAATTGGGCGATTATTACCGAACTGGTACCGGCGTGTACCAGAATTATAAATTAGCCCACAAATGGTATGAAAAAGCGGCTAAACAGGAAGATGCTAACGCGCAGAATGCGCTGGGTTATTTATACATGGAAGGGCTGGGAGTCGAAAAAAGTGGCTGGATAGCAATGGGATGGTTTTCAAAAGCATCTCTGCAAAAGAACCTTCAGGCCTCAGAAAATATTGGTCATCTTTACTGGACCGGCAATTGGGTAGAAAAAAATCACAATAAGGCCATGGGGTGGTATCTGAATGCTGAAGAGTCTCTGTCGGCTTTAGCTCAGAGAAATCTGGGGGTAATTTACGAATTGGGTGAGGTTGTCCCGAAAGATGAGAAAAAAGCACTTGAATGGTATCAGAAAGCGTTTGATAACGGACTTATCGATTTAGATATCAAAATTCAGGATATGAAAGATAAACTCAAATAAAATTGTTGATCCTGTATACAAGCCAATAAACTCCCCCGTCATATTGAACGGGGGAGTTCAAAACAGTGAAGTATTAACGGGTTCGTAATATCAAGAAAAACAAGCTTTCGCCCAGCGCGCCAGGCCTGTCGTCACAGACCCAAAGTAATTACCACTGACCAGAAGCACTTCCGGTAATACCTGCTCAACCGCCTGACGCAGAATAGGAGAACTGGCTGAACCACCGGTCATAAAAATGACATCCGGCTGAATGCCGCCTTGAGTCACTGCCTCGCTGACGAGTCTGGTCATTTTATTTTTTGTAGATTCGATAGCGGTTATCATTTGATCGCGCTGAATATCGATTTCAATAATTTCTGATAATAAATTTAATTGAGCACGATATTCACTGTTATTTGACAGTGCGATTTTCGCTTCTTCAGCGCTGCGTACCAGACTGTATCCCAGTGTTTCGTGGTGAACTTTCAGTAACCGTGCCAGTTTTTCCGGCTCTTGTGCATCTCGGTGTAAAGATTTTAATGCGGCCAGGTTCTGGCGAGAGTAAAACTCTTTTTGTGCCTGCACGTCATTGATGGCAATCGGATTCCAGAACTGAGTGAGCGGCATATCAATACCTGAGGCAAATTTACTGCCTAAGCCAAAAGGGTGCATCAGTTGTTTAAACGTCAGATTGATATCCAGATCGTTACCGCCAACACGTTGACCGGTGTGCGCCAGTAAACTGTCACTACGTTCGGATTTACCACACCAGTCCGGCCCCATCTGAATGAGCGAACAGTCTGTTGTTCCGCCGCCAATATCAACGACTAAAACGACTTTATTTTCAGTCAGGGTGGATTCATATTCCAGTCCCGCCGCGACAGGCTCAAACTGGAATTCTATATTACGAAAGCCTGCTCGTTTTGCTGCCTGTAACAGAATGAATTCGGCTTGCTGGTTCGATTTTTCACCACCACGTCCGTGAAAGTTAACCGGCCGCCCAATAACGACTTCTTCAACACATTGCTGGGTTTTGCTTTCTACCTGCTGCTTGATGTTGGACATCATGGCGCAAACCAGATCTTCGAAAAAGCTGATTTGCACTTCTCTTAGCCCCATAGCACCGAGGAAAGATTTTGGTGATTTGACGTAATAAGTATCCTGAGGATCTTCCAGATATCGTGTCAATGCAGCCTGACCGAATACGATATCTTCAGGTAAAAGATCGATACCTTCCTCACGATTTGCCGTAATTGCGCTGCGGAGTAACTGCTCACCGACTGGAGAACCCGGGCTGATATTTCTGTGGCGGAACAAGTGCTCAGAAACTGATTCTCGGGTTGGTGCTGCCAGTGCAGAAGGCATATAAAAATTTTCATTTTCAATAGCGATCAGCTGTGGCGTATTTCCGATCATTTCTGCTACTGCGCAATTTGATGTGCCATAGTCGAAACCGATGAACATAGGTTTCCTCATCTTCAATTGTCGAAAAATTGTAAAAAGGGCGCAGATGCTATCGCAAATTAAATTCAAAGGCGAGTGACTTCGATAAGATTATCTGGATGGTTTTTGTCAGGCTGGTTTCCAGTAAGCTGAAATATATTCTGGAAACCAGTTTAGTATCAGAAAGACAGTGAGTATCTGCCGTTTTCAGGAAAGGTAGATGATATGGCGTTAAAGTTTATTGCCTTTCAGCCTGTTTTTGCATTGCCCCGGCATGATAGGCAATATGCTCCTCAATAAAGCTGGCAATGAAATAGTAGTTGTGATCATAACCCTGACGAAAGTTGATGGTTATCGGGTAATTTTCTTCATTACAGGCATTCAGTAATAAGTCGGGGCGCAACTCGCGATTAAGAAAATCATCACCCGTTCCTTGCTCAATTAAAAGTGGTAATTGTACTTTTACTTCACCATTTTTAATTAATTCTACCGTATCATATTGTTTCCATAGCGATCGGTCTTCGCCCAGATAAGCCGAAAACGCTTTTTCTCCCCACGGAACCTGACTCGGGGCTACAATTGGCGCAAATGCCGACACACTGCAATAACGTTCCGAGTTTCTCAACGCAATAACCAATGCGCCATGTCCACCCATAGAGTGCCCACTGATGGCCCGTATATCGTTAACATTAAACTGCTTCTCGATTAACTCAGGTAGCTCTGAAACAATGTAATCATACATCTGATAATGCGCTGCCCAGGGCTGTTTTAGCGCATTGATATAAAACCCGGCCCCTTTTCCAAGATCGTAAGCAGGATCGTCAGGAATATCATCGCCTCGCGGACTAGTATCCGGAACAACGATAACGATGCCATGTTCTGAGGCATAACGCTGAGCTCCGGCTTTGGTAATGAAATTCTGCTCAGTACAGGTTAAGCCGGAGAGCCAGTACAATACCGGTAATTTCTTGTCTTTTATCTGAGGCGGCAGAAAAACAGAAAACTTCATCTGACAATTCAGAGTGCTGGATTCATGTTGGTAGACATCCTGCCATCCGCCAAAGGATGCGTGATGTTCAATTCTTTCCATTACTTTTCTCTCTAAAACGGTAGAAAGTGG
The DNA here is from genome assembly GCF_963876495.1 of Xenorhabdus sp. KJ12.1. NCBI lineage: Bacteria > Pseudomonadati > Pseudomonadota > Gammaproteobacteria > Enterobacterales > Morganellaceae > Xenorhabdus > Xenorhabdus sp. KJ12.1. Next base: position 18,984 of record NZ_CAWNQH010000089.1, on the reverse strand, counting down.
AGACGGGACAATTAGTAGTGAATTACCGTCCGGATAGATTTACCTTCATGCATCAGTTCAAAGGCTTCATTGATATCTTCCAGCGGCATTTTATGTGTCACGAAAGGTTCCAACTCAATTTCACCCTTCATTGCATCTTCAACCATGCCCGGTAGCTGGCTGCGTCCTTTGACACCACCAAAGGCTGTTCCTTTCCATGTCCGACCGGTAACAAGCTGGAATGGGCGAGTAGAAATCTCCTGTCCGGCACCTGCAACACCGATAATGACTGACTGACCCCAGCCACGATGAGCACTTTCAAGCGCTGCACGCATGACGTTGACGTTACCAATACATTCGAAAGTATGGTCAACTCCCCATTTCGTCATATCCAGAATAACCTGCTGAATAGGTTTGTCATGATCGTTGGGATTGATGCAATCTGTAGCACCAAATTGTCTGGCTAATTCAAACTTAGTCGGGTTGGTATCAATAGCAATAATACGGCCTGCTTTGGCCTGACGTGCTCCCTGAAGGACGGCAAGCCCGATACCACCCAGCCCGAAAACAGCCACAGAATCCCCGGGCTGAACTTTAGCCGTATTATGTACAGCACCGATACCTGTTGTTACGCCACAACCTAACAGGCAAACATGTTCATGATTTGCTTCCGGGTTGATTTTTGCCAGTGAAACCTCGGCTACAACGGTATATTCGCTGAATGTGGAACATCCCATATAGTGATAAACAGGTTGGCCGTTGTAGGAAAAGCGGGTTGTTCCATCAGGCATAAGACCTTTTCCCTGAGTATCGCGAACGGCAATACAGAGGTTAGTTTTACCGGACTGGCAAAAATCACATTGACCACATTCAGCGGTATACAATGGAATGACATGATCGCCGGGTTTAACACTGGTAACGCCTTCACCAACTTCAATAACGACTCCAGCGCCTTCGTGTCCGAGCACAACAGGGAATAAACCTTCGGGGTCATCACCTGAAAGTGTAAAAGCATCTGTATGGCAAACACCGGTATGGCTGACTTTAATCAATACTTCACCGGCTTTCGGTGGTGCTACATCAATTTCAACAATTTCGAGTGGTCTGTTTGGCCCAAAGGCAACGGCAGCACGTGATTTCATAACATCCCTCTTTTTGATGAGATAAAAAAAGTAAAGGTGAGGTAGTGCGCATATGGCTATGGCGCACACAGAAAAAGTTGTATCGCAAATTTGCTCATCAATTGACTGCGCCTGATGAAAATTATGAACGATATTGCATTCAGTTTACCTGATTGTGAGTGATAATCATCATGTACTGTTTAATCGCTTTGTTGCGATAAACCCCAGCGCAAACGGAGCACTGAAATAAAACTGAGGCTCAAGAGCATGAGCATAAATATCATACCCGAGTGTATTGTTTCGAAATAAGTGGTGATCCACTGGAAACATAATGCACCTAATGCCAGTCCACCAAAAAATGCAGAGGATACTCTTCCTGAGGCTATGGGAATATCTCCAAAACATTCGTGCTGTATGAGCATAGCCATAGCCAGAGCGTTGGTTGCTACAAGGGTACAGCCAATTCCTATCACTCCGACATAAATTAACCAGAGATTTTGATGGGTTGCATTGAACGTTGCAATTAAGGCCAGGAATGCAAATATAAATAGTAATGCCAATAAATCAGATTCCTGCTTGAATCTATTTGCCAGAGGTGTCAGAAATAAACGGGAACACCAGCCGATTAATCCAAATAACGTGATAAGAAATGCTGCCTGTTCCAAAGACATCCCCAGTTGAACAGCAAAGATTGGGACTTGAGTAATAAAAGCGGATAAGACAACACCAACACAGCCCTGCATTAACATCAGCATACTTATCATATTTAACTGTGCTGAATTCCGGTGTTTTATTGATGTTCTGGGTTTTGTTAGATAAATAGTTATTTTAGAAGACCAATTATGAACATAGACTAAAAGTGCCATCAATAAACATAATGGAATTATTGAACCTAATGCCGCTTTCCAACCCGATTGTGTAGCAATCAATGGTAAAACTGACCCTGCTGCTAGTGCGGCTATTTGAACACCGGATTGCTTCAATCCCACCATGAATGATTTGTTTTCTGGAGCAACCTGAGATGCAATCGCTTGGTTAGTCATTGGATTTGATAACGCTTGTGCAATGCCGCAAATCGCTATTGCTAACATCATTAACCAAGGATGGTTTGCCAGAATTAATACTGTAAATGCCCCTCCAGTAGATAGAAATAAGATAATTCCCGCCCAGCGAACGCCCCACTTTTTCACCCATTGCCCAGCAAATAAAGATAAAATGGCTGCCACACCAAATGCTGCCAGTGTAAATCCTCCCAAGAGTTCACGATCAATTATTCCTTCTCTTAGAATAAAAGGTGCTAGTGCTCCACACGCGTAAAGAATTAGCATAGGTAGTGCCATCGCTAGTATTAGAATAATTCCCAGAGATAGTTTCTCTTTTTTATTATTTCCTTCCATTTTTCTCGCCATGTTTTTCCTCATAAAAATAATTATTTTTAATAAATGTATTTTTATAATTGATATGGTTATTAACTAATTTATAGTAAATATAGCCTTCGTATTTCAAGTTTATTCTTTGTTAGCTCTGTTCATCCCTTTGGTTACTATGGTTATAAATAGGGAGTTATCTATGCTGAATGGATTCGTTTTTTTCCTGTTCAACGTAATCTGAAATCCATTGAATATGCCATGTTAAGAATTTTATTCTGATAACAAGATAATGACTGGATAGAGTGAATGTTTATTTTTGTTTGTTGGTTTTTATTTCTGTCTTTATTTTATTTGTTTGCTATAAAAAAATAAAAGTGCGTAACAAAATAACTTTATTGAAAAGTCATTTCTTTTTCTTATTATGAGTTTTTGAAATGGTTAACCGAAATTATTAATATAAACTAATGTGAATATCATTGGTTATTCAGGATGAACGTTGTTTATTCAGCAATGAGTAGTAATCACATTAATGATTTTTGTTATTAAGCTTCGGAAATATATTTGTAATAAATCAGGTGGGTAAATGATAGGTACGAAAACGTTCGAGGTATTCCCTTCTGTTGATATTGTCGATGGAATAGCGATGACATCAAATTCTGCAATTCGTCTAACTCGTGGTGAAAGTGCAACATTACGGCGGCCTTTAGGTACTCCGGCAGAAGTCGCGTTGGCCTGGCAAAATGCCGGAGCAAAATGGATACATGTAGTTGATCTGGATGCGGCGTCAGGCCGAGGTTCAAACAGTCATTTGATTGCTGATGTTATCGAGGCGGTCGATATTAATGTACAAGTCTGTGGCGGTATCAGAAATGAAGAGATCTTGAGCCGGGTATTGGCAACCGGATGCCAGCGGGTAAATTTAGGAACCGCTGTATTAGAAAACCCGGAATGGTGTGCCAGAGCTATTGGTGAATATGGCGATAAGATTGCTATTGCGTTGGATGTAAGGAGTACACCGGAAGGTTATCAACTGGCAACCCATGGGTGGAATGTCAACAACGGCAAGCTTTGGGATATTCTTGAAGATCTGGAAAGACAGGGATGCCAGCGTTATGTCGTCACTGATGTTGAACGGGGCGGCATGATGAGTTCCCCCAATTTTACACTACTGAGTGAAGTATGCGCAAAAACCTCATCGCCGGTCATTGCTGGTGGTGGAGTCTCAAGCATAGATGACCTGCGTGTTTTAGCCGATATGTATGATCAGGGTGTTGAAGGTGCCATTCTTGGTCAGGCGCTACATATCGGTAAAGTGCCACTTGAAGAAGCAATTGCCGCAACTCGAACACCAAAAGCGCAAGCTCAAAGAGGTTAAATATGTCTGAGTTTCTTTCACCTTCTTCAGTTATTCCATCAATTTTAGACCTGCGTGCTGTTGGTTTATTAGGTGATTTACGCGGTGTCTGCGGAACAAGTCATCTGATGAAAGAAGTTATGGAGCTTCCGGGAGTCGTCTCGAAGAAACAGAATTTCCTCAGTTCCCGAGGTTTTGCTTATTACGAGCCCAAAACCTGTGATGAGTTATTGGCAACAATAAAATATTATGCAGACATCATCACTAAATTGCAGTGCACAGATAAACAATGCGCAGTACCTTCAAAATATATATTAGCTGATCATTGCTTGGTGAAATTGTTACGTATTATCGACAGCTTATTAGGTGTTCCACAAATTACTAATGAAGACATTATACCTTTTATTGATGGTGTGAAGGCGTGTGCTGAAATTATCTGTTCAACACTAACGGGAAGAAAATCCAGTTTTTCTCCTTCCTTACTTCAAAACTTGAAACTTCCGGCTGGTACTGGGCATCAGGTACCAAGAACATATATCGAGGGAGATAATCACCTGTTAACACTGGCTGCTGCGCAAATAGATGTATGCCCTGACTCTTCCGTTATCGGGGTGATGTTAGGCGGTGCAGCGACAGCGGCAGTAACGGCCGCAGCATGGAATAGTGAACTCAATTTAGTGAAAGTTTCCCGCTATGATGATGCATGTAGTAATAGTCATCATATCTGGGGACGTAACATCCCATCCAAGAATTCTATTTCGATTATTGATGATAATTGTGGAACTGGGGATACCTTACGACAGGTCAGGGATCTGGTTATAACTCAGACAAGAATAAGACCAAAGCTACGGGCGACTGAATTACATTGGGAAAAACTCTTGCGTACCCGTGTGTATGGATATTCTGATCGTGTATTCAGCCCTGAATTTTTAGATGTACTGACCCCTTGGTGTTTCAGGCATCATAAAGTTCTGAATCATTTAGTTAATCAGCTCTTAACTGATGAAGGTAAACAGCCCCATACAACCCATTCCTATACAACTACAGCGGATTGGGTTAGCTATTCATACAGTTTATTGTCTGTTTTGTATGACACCCTGACAGATTCCACGTGGGCACCTGAATTACTGGGTTTTTTATCGACTCTGGTATCTCCCCAAAAAATGGATTGTGACCAACCCATTGATGCATTTAGAGATATTGCGCAGCAATGCCCTGAATGTTTATCCCGCAACTGTGAGTTTGGAGCAAATCGTTCGGAACAGGCAAATACAGCTAAGGAAGTTAATTGATTATGGCAACAGCACATATTATTTGGGACTGGAATGGCACACTACTGAATGATGTTAGTGTCTCAGTCAGCGCAACAAATTTAGCACTTGCAGAAATTGGTATTGAACCACTGACGCTGGAACAATATCGGGAATATTATTGTGTACCAGTGCAAATTTTCTATAAGCAGGTTATTGGACGCGAACCATCCTCTGCTGAATGGTCAATCATAGGAAAAACATTTAATACCCATTATCGGCCCGGTATACAAAAAGCAAATTTAGCCGAAGGAGTGAGTGATCTGCTGGCTGCCCGCTATCAGTCAGGAGCGACCCAATCACTATGTTCACTGATGCAGCATGAAGAATTAGTTCCGATGATTAATAACCACGGTATTACTAAATTTTTTACCCACGTTGATGGCAGAAATACACCGTTATTGACTACCGGAAAGTCGGAACAATTAGCTAACCATATTAAAAAGATCAATATCGCTCCTGAAAAGAGCGTTGTGATTGGTGACGCAACCGATGATGCCATTGCAGCATTAGCCGCAGGTACTCATGCCATTCTTTACACTGGTGGAACGCATAGTCGTTTAAGCCTTGAAGCTGCAGGTGTACCTGTTGTTGATACATTAAATGAGGCTTTATTAATGGCTGATTACTTAGTCAGTAAATAAGAAAATATTAATCCACTGAAATAAATTATTTTTATTATTACTATCATTTTAAATGACGTATTCTTTATTGTTTTTTTAAATGAAGCTGTTAATGCTTTTGTGTAAATAGCGGAATAATATAAACCATTAAAGTTGTTTTTTATTAAAATATAAAAGAAAACACCATTTAAAAAACTATTTATAAATGGGAGATGCGCACGTATGTTAATATCTGTAGTTGGGCTTCAATTTGGAGATGAAGGAAAGGGTAAATTTGTTGATTACTTATCTGGTGGTGTAAATAACATTGCCAGATTTAATGGGGGAGCTAATGCAGGCCATTGTGTACAATATGGAAATGTGAGAGGGTCTTTTTCTCAATTACCGGCATCACTTAATAAAAAGAATCTCTATATTTGTCAGGGCGCATTAATTAGCCTTCCGGTACTTGTGAAAGAAATTGAGTTTATAAAAAGAGAAAATATTAACTCCAGCATCTCAATTGATCCCCGATGCCATATTGTCTTGCCATTACATGCAGAATTAAATAAAGCATCTGAAAAGTATAAGGGTAAGAATAAAATAGGATCTGTAGGAGTAGGTGTTGGTGCCTGTGTTGAAGATAAATCGAACCGGCATGGAATTCGGCTTATTGATACTCTGGATAAAGAAAAACTCAGAAGCAAATTAGAATTTCTTTGGGGCATCAGGGAAAAACAAATCAACCACGTTTTTAATGATAATTCGACTTTAGATTTTGAGGAAATGTTAGAAATAACGCATCAATATGGAAGAAAGATCGAGCCTTATTTTACATTTACTAATGAAGCCATCCGTGACTTATTGAATGCGGGAGAAGATATCTTACTTGAAACATCACAAGCCACTTTTTTGGATAACAGTTTTGGTACGTACCCTTATACTGTAGCGTATCAGACTCTGGTTCAAACCTGTTTTGCCATGATTGGTATACCTGCGCAGAAAATGCATATTGTCGGTGTGATGAAGGCCTATATGATCCGGGTCGGTAATGGCCCGTTCCCGACAGAACTACAGGCTGAACAGGCTGATTATATCCGGGAACGTGGAAACGAGTATGGTACTGTTTCCAAAAGGCCAAGGCGCTGTGGCTGGCTGGATCTATGCTTGATCAAGCATGCGGTAAAACTTAACGGGGTAACAGAACTGGCAATAACTAATACTGATGTTTTAGCAGGGTTGGATGAAATAAAGGTAGCTATTGCATATGAAATTGATAATAAACCGGTTTGCTGTGATAACGCCTTATTGCAGCTTGAGAAAGTTAAACCTGTCTATAAGGCCTTTAAAGGCTGGGGAGAGCTGAAGGCATCGTATACTCACTTTACAGAGCTGCCTGCTGAACTAATTGATTTTCTGAATTTTATTCAGGATTATGCTGGAGTCCCAATTAAATATATTTCACATGGGCCTGATAGAGAACAAACATTAATAGTGCAGTAATGAGGAAAGGAAGATAATGATTCACTATGTGACTGGTTTTATGTTTTCTGAAGATAAGAAGCATGTTGCTCTTATTTCTAAATTACAACCTAGCTGGCAGAAAGGGCAGCTCAATGGTATCGGCGGAAAAATAGAAATAGGTGAAACGCCTCAACAGGCAATGGCAAGGGAATTTGCTGAGGAAGCAGGAATTAATACTCAGCCTGAAGAATGGAAATTATTTACTGTGCTAACCCGTCCTGATGCTTATCAAGTGAATTTTCTCTATACGTATGATGACAGGGTTTATTCTGCAAAATCTGTTGAAAAAGAAATTGTTAATATTTATGAAGCACAATCATTACCTGATAATGTTATCTACAATTTACGCTGGCTAATTCCCATGGCTCTTGATGAACATTTACGCTTTGACAGGTCGATTGAGATTATAGAAATGAGGGAAAACTCATAACTTGTCTCTGTAAATTTTCTATTCTAATATTGCTCGCTTTACAGCGAGCACCTTTTATCATTTATAAGAGCATGTGCTTTTATTGAATGCTTTCTTTTGAGTTAGTCAGTGTAAAATAACCATAATATGTGGCTATAATAATCCCTATTCCGGCAATCAAAGACACGATAAATCCACCATGAGAGCCATATATATCGACAAACTGTCCTGCAGCAGTTGCACCTAAAGCGGCACCAGTATTGAGACCGGAAAGCAACCAGGTGAACCCTTCCGTTAATCGTTTCTCCGGAACTATTTTTTCAATTAATGCCATCGAGATGATCATTGTTGGTGCAAAGAATAAACCCGCCATGAAAACAGTGAAAGCTAAGCCGGAAATACTGTTAACCATTAAAAAAGGAACGGTAGTTAAAGCAGTGCCTAACCCGCCTATAAGAAATAGTTTGTATAATGGCGTTTTCAGTTTAACTGCACCAAATATCAATCCGGCAAGGCAAGAGCCTACAGCATAAGCTGATAACACTAAACTGGCTGCTACCGGACACCCTAATTCTTTGGCAAAAGCAACACTCGCTATATCAACAGTTCCGACAATAATCCCCATAAAAATAAACAGTAATGATAAAACCCATACGCCAGATATTTTAATAATTGAACTGTTTGTTTCTCTGGTGGTTTTTGGAATTTCAATAGGAGGTTCTGTCCTGCGAAACATCACAAATAAACATACACCTATAGCTAGCAGAAGAGCGGCCACTAGAGGCCCGGCTTGTGGGAAAAGGGCTACGCTCAGGCCAATTGATATAGGTGGGCCAATAATGAATGATATTTCATCAAATACTGTTTCGAGGGAATATGCGGTTTGCAGTTGAGGTTGCCCACGATAGATAGCTGTCCAACGGGCACGTACCATTGCCGACATACTGGGCATAAAACCAGCCAGAGCAGAACATAAAAATAATGTCCAGATAGGTGCCTGCCAGTACGCACAGACTAAAAGGGCTAATATACCCAAAACGCTTATAGTTGTAGCAATGGGTAGGACAATATATTGTCCACGATGGTCTGCTAAGCGAGAAATTTGTGGGGATATCAGTGCATAGGTTAATACAAAAATTGCTGATACTGATCCTGCTAATCCGTAGCTACTACTTAGCTGTGATAACATGACTATGATGCCAATTCCGGTCATAGGAAGTGGCATACGAGCTATAAAACCCGCCAAAGAAAATCTTGCTGCACCAGATGCTTTGAATAACTCACTATAAGGATTGCTCATATTGCTTCTCATTGTGATAATTGGTTGCATAAAAGTTAGGTTGCCAACAAACATACGATACGTATGTAAAATTAACATGCCAGCATACGCAGCGTATGTCAATGAGTTGTAAATTACATATTAACGGAAGGATAAATGGCCCGGCGAACCCGCACAGAAATGATAGAAGAGACACGTAGCAAATTATTGGCTGCTGCGCGCAATGCCTTTGGCTCTTTAGGTTATGCTAATACTTCAATGGATGATTTTACGGCTAAGGCTGGTCTTACACGTGGTGCTTTATATCACCATTTCGGTGATAAAAAAGGCTTATTAATGGCTGTAGTGGAACAAATCGATTCAGAGATGGATCAACATCTCCAGTCGATATCTGATAACGCAAAAGATTCATGGACTGGATTTCGTGATAGATGTCGGGCTTATTTAACAATGTCACTTAATCGGGAATTCCAACAAATCGTATTAAGAGATTCGAAAATTATTCTTGGCGATCAATTCAGAGAATCTCAATCTTACTGTGTTTCATCAATGAAAAAACTACTGGAAAAAATGATTCTTGAGAAGAAAATAAAAGATGTTGATGCCGAATCTTTGGCTTGCCTAATAAATGGAAGCTTAGTTGAAGCCGCTTTGTGGATTGCTGATGATACAGACCAAAAAGCTAAACTTGAAAAAATAATTCCTGCTTTTGATTTATTACTTGATGGTTTGAAATGTGATTGATTCTATAACTATTTTAATACATGGATATAAATATGAAATTATCAGATTTACTGCTAGCCATAGCAGTAACCGGGGTATGGGGATTAAATTTTAGTGTTATTAAGTTAGGGTTAAATACGCTAGATCCATTCTTATTAGCTGGATTACGTTTCTTATTATGTGCCTTACCAGCTGTATTCTTTATTCGTCGACCTGATGTGCCAATGAAAATTGTTGGGTTATATGGACTAATCTTTGGTGTGGGTCTATGGGGAATGGTGAATCTGGGTGTCAAAATGGGAGTTTCTGCAGGTGTTTCCTCTCTATTGTTACAATTTAGTTCATTTATTACTATCGCAATGGGGTATTTCTTTCTCAAAGAGCGCATTCATTTTCATCAAATAATAGGTTTTATACTGTCAGTTATTGGTTTAGGGTTTATTATGGCTTTAACTGATGGCTCAATTACCTATTTAGGTGTGATTGTAATACTATTTGGCGCTGTGAACTGGAGTGTCGCTAATATTATTGTAAAAAAATCAGGTGGGAAAAATATATTTGGTTTTTTAGTCTGGTCATGTGTTTTCTCCCCTTTACCTCTATTTCTTATGGGGTATGCAATTAATGGTTCTACGGTGTTATCTAATTTTGTTGAAAATTTGAATGTGACTGCTATATTTTCAATTCTATTCCAAGCCTATCTTACAACTTTAATAGGATATTGGATATGGAATTTATTGTTGAATAAATATCCTGTTTCTAAAGTTGCTCCGTTGTCTTTATTGGTTCCGGTTTTTGGTTTTATTGGAAGTGCAGTTATTTTTGGTGAAGTGATGAGCAATGAAAAAATAATTGCATGTGTTTTTATTTTGATTGGACTGGCCATATCTCTATATGGGAATAAATTAGTGAAAAAAACTCGAGCATGAATAATCTGGTTTTCGGGATAGCTTATCTTCATTTTGTATTCCCCAATTTTCGGGGAATACAATTATTACACTAGCAATTTATATTTAAATGATTTCTATATATTTATAGTAGCGCATAAAATCACATTGTCAGATTAATCTCCCAGTATGAGTTCCTGCATATTACCTATACTCTCAATAAATTGATCATCATGAGAAATTAATACCATAGCACCAGTGTAATAATGTAGTGCTTTCTGGAGTAACTCACGGGATTCAATATCCAGATGATTATCAGGTTCATCTAACAGCAGAAGTGCTGGTGCTGAAGGCCCACAAAATAAACAGGCAAGGGCGACTTTCAGTTGTTCTCCTCCACTTAGATAACCGACAGGTTTTAGAGCCTCTTCACCTCGCATACGCAGTTGCGCCAGCCGAGTACGATAACGATCTTCCGTCCAGCCTGGTGACTGTAATTGAAAGTTATACAAAGCTGACTGGGTTTTATCGAGGAATGAGAAATGCTGATCCATTAAGCGATGTGAGGAGGTGATGCGACAAGTGCCCAGTTTTGGTGCCAGTGAGCCAGTCATGACTTTCAGTAAAGTCGATTTTCCACTGCCATTTTTTCCTGTGATAGCGAGGCGGTCACCGTTATTGATGGTCAAGCTGATAGGGGCGTCTGATCCAAAGGGTAAAATGACATCCTGTAAATAAAGTAATGGAGGCGTTGCTGACTGAGGCGTTGCAACAGCAATTGACAGCGGATCGATAATGTCGAGTTTTGCTCTGGCATCAGCTGCTAAGGAAGAACTGCGCTGTAGCCTTTCTTCATTCTGTTTTGCCAGCCGTGACAACGTGGATTCAGAGCGGTCCAATGCGCGATCCAGCAGAATTTTAGCTTGATTAGCATTTTCCCTACGTTGTTTCCCCTGACTCTGCCTTTTATCAGATTTTTCTCGATCTCTTTGTTTATCCCGTATGGCTTGCTTGAGGTTTTTTCTGGTCTGATCCACCTCGCGCTGTATACCTAATCTTAGCTGTTCTTTACTGTCCAGCCATGTTTCCCAACCACCAATGCTACGTGATAATCCTAACCCGCCAAGCTCATAAACAACGGAAACATGCTGTAAGAGTTTCGTATCATGTGTAACCAGTAAAATGCCACCGTTGAAAGTTGCCAACCATTGGGCTAACCAGAGACGCCCCTGTCTATCAAGGTGATTACTTGGTTCATCCAGAATCATAAAGCCGGCTCCCTGTTTTTTGAGAGACAGTAGCCGAAGTCGTGTTTGTTCTCCTCCGCTGAGTAAATTAAAGGGCTGGTTTAATATCTCTGGAGCCAGTTCACCTTCTGCCAGTAAAGATTCGATCTGAAATTGCCAATCCCAGTTTCCTTCCATAACATCAAAATCTGCGGCTTCACCAATACCAGCAAGAATACGTTCATTGGCATTGATAATATCAGTGAGTCCGAATATGTTGGCTGAACTACCTGTAAAAGCAGACAGGCCTTGTGACAGATAACCCACATCACAAAAATGTTTGACACTTCCTTCCGATGGTGGAGTTTGTTTTGCCAGTATTGATGCTAACCAGGATTTACCAATACCATTACGGCCTATCAGTGCGTGTTGCCCTGTATGCAGAGTAATATCAATATCGGAAAATAGTGGTTTGAGTTCACCCGAAAATTGATGGGCTATTTTTTTTGCTTCGATTAATGGTTGACCTTCATATTGCATGATTACTCATCCCCATATAACGATATGTTTTTATTTAATTTATTTAAATAGTACCCCCAGATATACCCCCAAATATTTTTGCCACTCTTCTTTTAATTTTCTGGCAGGGAGTAGATTAGTACAAAAGCACTTACTTTAAAAAAATTTATTCAAAAAACAAAAAACTATTATATATATAACTGTTCACAGTGTTCACAAATACTATATATATATAATTTAAAAGGAAAAATTAAGTGAACAGTAGTATTCTCTAGTATTCACTTGCTGTTCACATAGTTATAGAAGCTAGCGGACTGAGCTATAATTAACCCCAATTCCGCTTAAGCTATTACTGAAATATCTTCTTCTGAGTAGAAAATTTTCAGTGATGGCTTTTTCTCTTTAAGGCAGTAAGCAATCAATCCCGTTAAAATGGTTAACAAAAAACCGGTTATACTTCGGTGACGAGAATGTTCTCATTGAGAGCCGTTTTTTAATTGTCCATTAATCGTTTCAATGATAAAACGCTTTTTAAGCATAACCTTATCCCACTCAGCCAGTGCAAGCGCTTTCATGTTGCGGCGCTTTTTCGTGATAAAGGTGATATCCGTTTTAGCTAAATCATCCGCCAATTCCTGACTCAGATATCCTTTGTCGCTGTAAAGAGAACCCGTGAGATCTTTTGATAATTCGCGTACAGGCTCCCTATCATCCACATTACCCGGGGTCACTTTAAGCGCTAAAATTTCGCCCAGATGGTTAATAATCAGGTGTAATTTGAACCCATAGAACCATCCCATTGAGGTTTTTCCGCGTTGCGCTATGCCCTGAAAGACCTTATGACGAGGAATACGGATGTTATGACAAACGCGCAAACTCGTGGAATCAATAAAAGCGATCCCTTGAGTTGTTACCTTACGTGACGACAGAAAAGCGCATAAAGGGATAAGCGTCCTTTTCTTCAGGGTAAGCATACGGATATAACTGACTAATCCGGGAAAGTCGTGGATAATGTATTGTTTTACATGTTCATTATAAAACGTTTTAAAATCACGATAATGGCTCATATGGAATAAAATGAGGATCATCATGATTTCGCTGAGAGCAAGGGACGCTTCGCGGTGTCGTTTACGTAATCCGTTTTCAATGAGTTGTTGATGCCAGAGAGGGATAAATTTTTGACAAAAGTCATCGACGCAGCAGTAAAGTTCTTCTAAATTATACATGCCTGAGGATCTCCACGATTTTGTTTTCTTTAGCAAAAACTTTGATCGTGCCTCAGGCACTTTAGTTCCCTTCTTAAGCGAAGCTCAGGTTAAATATCTGAACACCCTCTTACCTGTGGCAACGCATTAGAAAAAAGCCCTGCTTTGTGCTTTTAGCCCTAACGCAAATACCCCACCCGCCAAGTTATCCCGATAAACCATTCCATACGATTTAATACCAGATTCTGACTGATGTTTTTTTGGTCTGTAGTTATCTGTAGTTAAAGGTGTTTGTTAGTAACCACTACCACCGTAATTCTTGATGCTAAAGGGTTTGATCTAACTTTCATTAACCTAAACTCTGCGCGCTTATTCTGGGTAATCTGGTATATTTTATCTACAGGAACTTACTTATATCAGATGGTATTTTGGCTACAAGCCGGTACCCCTTTTATATAAAAGCCATAGCCGCTATAGAGGGAAAATACCGTTAATCTAAGGCAACGTGATGAGCAACACTAACGCAGATGTAATTAAAGAGTTTTTGATATCGCTTGGATTTGATATCAAAAAGTCTGACTCAAAAAAATTCAGTGCAGTGCTGTCAGGCGTCACCGCCAATGCTTTAAAGCTGGGTGCTGCCGTGGAAGGCGCAGCACTGGCAGTCGTGGGCTTTACGACGCAGGTTGCCAGTGGGTTAGATAAACTCTACTGGCAGGCACAGCGCACCGGCGGTACGGCAGAGCAGATTAAAGCCTTTGGGTATGCCGTGTCTCAGGCGGGTGGCACAGTCGAGGGGCTGAACTCGTCTCTTGAGAATGTGGCCCGGTTCCTGCGTAACAATCCGGGTGGCGAAGGCTTCCTGCGCAATATGGGGATTCAGACCCGTGATACTAATGGACAGCTCAGGGATACCGCTTCGTTAGTCGCGCTGGTGGGAGAACGGTTGTCAGGGATGCCATCGTTTAGGGCCAATCAGTACGCCAGTATGCTTGGTATTGATGAGAATACCATGCTTGCCATGCGCCGTGGGGTGGGGGGCTATGCGGCGGACTACAAGAAGGTCATCAAGCAGTTGGGATATGACCCAGCGCTTGCTGCCAAACACGCCAACAACTTTATGACCCAAATGTACCAGCTCAAGATGGTAACGGGTTCAGCGAAAGACAAGATCGGCGGTGAACTTGCCCGGATACTGACACCGAGTGTGGAGAAGTTCACCAAACTCATACTAACGAACTGGCCGACCACTGAAAAAGTCATTATGTCAGTGGCAAAAGCCATTATGACAATGGCAGACATATTAGGTCAGTTGGTCTATCGAGGTGCGCAAGGCATACAGGATATTATCGGCTGGTGGCAGAGGTTGGATGACGGGAGCCAGAATCTGATTAAAGCCTTTGGGGCAATTGCTGTTGCTTGGTGGGCGCTGAACCAGAAGTTCTTATTTTCCCCTATTGGCATGATCACTGCGCTACTGGCAGCATTATTTTTGCTCTATGACGATTATCAGAGCTGGAAAGAAAAGAAAAATAGTTTTTTCGATTGGGGTAAATGGGAAGGGATGCTTAAGAAAGTCAAAACGGGAGTTACCGAATTAACAAGGGAATTTAAAGAGCTAGGTATCCAAATAATGGATTTGTTTGGTATTGACCCGGAGCAATGGTCATTAAAGTTTGAGTTCGAAAGCCTGTTGAAAAGTCTAGGTGGATTAAGTGAAATGCTCTCGCACCTAGTAGCTGCGTTAAATCACCTTAACAACGGTGATTTTACCTTAGCCTGGGAAGAACTCAAACTAGCGTGGAATGGCAGCGAGAAAAATAAACAGGAAACAAACACGATAGGGAGTAAAACCGGAGAGCGCCACAACGATGCGGTAAAAGAGTGGTATTTCTCTTTGAATAACCAGTTAAATGATTGGATGGGGGTATTGGTCAGGCACTACGCATAGAAAATAAATCGGCTACTCAGAACAACGGATTTCGCTTCACAGATACAACGATAGATATTCCGACAGGCGATCCTTATATTGACCAATTACGGCTCAAAGTTCAGCGCAAAGAACTTACAATGGATGCAGCCAATAAAATTCTTGATGACAAATTTGCAAACAAAACATCGTTGAAAGGAAAGCCACTGCTCGAATCAATGGCAGGGCACTTTGCTATGTTGGAGAAGAAGCATGGCTTACCTCCGGGGCTACTGCACGGTGTCGCTATGACTGAATCGTCAGGCGATCCTAATGCGAGAGGTAAACCAACCGCATCAGGTATAGCTCTGGGTATGTTCCAATTTATGCCGGGTACAGCTAAGCAGTATGGGTTAAAGGGCGATGATGTTTTCAACCCGTATAAATCTGCGGAAGCCGCAGCCAGAATGCTCAGCAACCTATTGAAACAGACTAATGGCAACTTGGATAAGGCGCTGGCAGGGTATAATTGGGGGATCAGGTACGTGCTTGAAAAGGGCATCAATAACTTACCGAAGGAAACTTGAAACTTCCTGCCTCGTGTTAAAGGTCATATGGCAAGAGCACCTAAACCCGGTAATAAAGGGTTTGATATGGATCCCCGGATGATTGAGAACGCCATGCCGAATATCATGAACATGCTGAGTCATAGCAGTTATACGCCAGAATACCTACGTGCAGCCTCTTCACTGGCACAGAATCAAACAACCATTGCACCGGTCTATAACATCAATGTGAGCGGAACATCATCACCTCTTGAAACCGCTGCGTTAACCGGAGAAACAGTACAGCGCACAAATGCCATATTGGTACGCAACCTACAAACGAAGGTGAGCTAATGGATATTTTATCCACGTTGTTTTTTCAGAATACGCGAAGAATCGGAATGATAATACCGAGTGTCGTGATATCGGAAAAGCACCAAGACTCAGCAGAGATTACCGAACATCCGGTGCAATACGGCGCAGCTATTAGTGATCATGCCTATGATAAGCCGTCAGAGGTCACAATGGAGTTGGGCTTTGCTGGTGGTGGGGTCGTTAATTGACGGCTTTGATACGCCTACTAAGATATTTGATTTTAATACCGAAGAAATATTGGGTAGAAGCCCCAAAGAAATTTATGAACAACTGCTTAAACTAAAAGCCTCTAAAGAGCCGTTTGACGTTCTCACAGGAAAGCGCCGATATAGAAACATGCTGATCCGGGCAATTTAAGTAGTAACGGATAAAACCTCTGAAAATGTCCTGATGGTCACATTGACCCTGCATGAAGTAATTATCGTCGATACGGCAATAGTTGAGGGTATAAAAGTTCCACGGGTAGCAAGAACTGCACCCTTAGAAGCTCAGCCAACACTTGACCGGGGAACGGTAACGACAATAACAATCGATAAGAATAATTCTTTGTTAAATGCGGGATATGAGGCATTAGATGATTTTTTAGGTGGCGCGTTGTCTAGGATTGGAAAGCAGATCACAGGAGGCTGAAATGAACGTTGTAGAGATACCTTTGCTCGCAGGAAACCAAGTATTTGATATTCAGTTAGGCGGCATAGCGTATAGAATGCGTATACAGTACAGGGGCGTTGCGGGTTGGGTATTAGATATTATGCACCCGAATAGCGAGCCGATGGTATTAGGGACACCGCTAGTTTCTGGCGTAGATATTCTGGAATCATACCAGAGCTTGGGCTTTAATGGCGCGCTGGTTTTTGTTTGCAAAGACGGTAATGAGACGAGCGGAGAAGGCTTAGGCGATACCAAGCGGCTATATTTTTTATCTTCTTGAGATGGTCAAGAAATTGACCATGATCCAAAACCCGCCTCATGATTAAAATCAAACAGTTATCCGTAAAGCAAACTTGCGTTACGAACACTATCAAATAGATAAGTCTCTTATGCCGGGGAAACTACCGATATCCCGGCAGTTAAAAGCGAGGGGCTTTTCAATTCTAACGAATCGGTATAATTAAAATAAATCAGTAGGTTATATTGATAGTTGAAAAAATAACCATCATAACTAAAGATAACTCTTTGTTTCTACTCATGAAGCAAAAACGCGATCATTATCCCTTGCCCGTTAGCCAACTAGATGAGCACTTCCCCGGCAACCTATTAATAAAGTTTAATTCTAGCGATTCGCTAGAATTAAAAATCCCTTTTAAATCAATATCATCCAAAGTTGGATCATGGCTCAGAACTGAGCCATCAGAGTAAAAGCCCTTTCAAATCAGCATGGTCCAAAAGTTGGAGCATCTATTTCTTATACCCCCAACCGATGCTAATATGTACTAGTTATCTAGTACAATAAAGGCGGATAAAAGATCATGCACAGAGATATGCAGAAAATACTATTGCATTGGGGCGGGTGGGTAGTGCAAGGCAAAGTTAACATTGGTTGGAAGTCAGTATCCGCCGGGTTTAAAAACGCGGTGACTTATACCGGTAACAATAAGCTGTCGTGCAGTGACGAGGACGGCATGATCATAGATAGCTGTGTCGCCAAGCTACGCAACGTTGGTATGGCTCAGGAGTGTGATTTTATCGAGCACCACTACGTTAGCGGCATGTCGAAAAGAGCCATAGGCCGTAAGTTCAAGCTCAGTGAAAGTGAAGTTAGAAAGCGAATGCTGGTGGCTGAAAGTTTTATCTTAGGGTGTCTTGAGGTACTTGATGAACCCTTGGAAATAGACCTAATCTATGGCTTCCACGGTAACAGGGAGAATGTGTCCAGTTCAGTATTAAACGCCCTATAGTAAAAAGCCTATCCACTGCCCGTATACCTGTGCGAACGGTTCCACCCGCTTATAAGTTAAGTGGATAAATTTGAACAGAAAATTAAGGCAATGCTTACTTATATTAAAGTGCCAACATTGCCTTTTTTATTTAACATATAGTATTAGTAGCGAACAGATTCACTATATAACACATCAATAATTGTTGTTTTTTAATAATAGCGGTCTGTTGCCGGTTTTATTTTTCTACCAAAATCCTCAATGTAATCTTCATAAATAAGGACATTGCTATCTTCGAATATATAATAAAAATCATCTTTTCCATTTTTAGAAACACCCATTATAAAACCTCGCCAACCGCTACGACCCCAATTGTCACCCATGCCTGGTCTTAGAATGAACCAACTCGTTTCACCACTTTTATTCCATCTGCTAACACAAACAGAAACTGCTTTATTTGAATAATTTGTTATTTTCATATAATTCTCTCTTTTTTAATTTTGTAAAATATTAAAATGACAAGATTTATATTTATTGGGATATTACAGCCCTATTTCATAGGAGCTATTTTCATTATTGTTTTTTACCCAATTAATACAACAATAATGAAACTCAGTGGTCTGATCGTGTTGGCTGTTGTAATAATAACCCCAATTCCGCTTAAGCTATTGCTGAAATATCTTCTTCTGAGTAGAAAATTTTCAGTGATGGCTTTTTCTCTTTAAGGCAGTAAGCAATCAATCCCGTTAAAATGGTTAACAAAAAACCGG
>NZ_CAWNQH010000088.1:0-24603 GCF_963876495.1 Xenorhabdus sp. KJ12.1 | reverse complement strand
ATTGTTAGCCGTGAAACTCACCGCAGGAAACACGGATGATCGCCAGCCAGTCAAAGCGCTGACAAAAGGATTAACAGGCTGTTTGTATGGTGATAAAGGGTACTTGTCCCAGGCTTTATGTGATGAATTAGAAGCGGAAGGTGTCACGTTAATCACGAATGTCCGGAGTAACATGAAAACCAAGGCATTATCTCTCTGGGATAGATTGATGTTAAGGCGGCGGTTTTTGATAGAAACCGTCGTCGATCAGCTCAAGAATATTTCTCAGATAGAGCATTCAAGGCATCGCAGTCAACTCGGTTTTTTATTGGAAGTTGCTGCTGGCCTTATTGCTTATACATTCCAACCTAAAAAACCGAGCTTGAATCTACGGGATAATGAGATCGCTATTTTTAAGCGAAGCTGAGGTTAAAAAAGCAGAAGCTGTTGCTTTTGAGCGTTACACACTGGCTCATGCTCCAAAGCCGGGAAAATCATCTAATAGACAAAGTTTGAGCGATTTACTTAAATTATGGTGGTTGTATCACGGACAAATAGCAGAGAACGGCACGATAGAAAAACGGCAGCTAGAAAAAACAATCAAGTTGCTCAATGATCCATCTATTACTACAGCCATTACGGCTGTAGTAATAGGCTCCTGTCGCATCGGGGTGAACCTTAATATGGTTGGCACCAATCAGTAATCACTCGAAATCGGGGTCATTAACTAATTGTTCAAGCAGCTTTTCCCATATCCCTTTATCTCTCCAACGGTAAAAACGGCGGTGGGTATTTTTCCAGTTACCATAATCAGTATGCAAATCTCACCAAGGTGCTCCTGTCCGTAAAATCCAAAATACCCGATTGATAAAACGCCGATTATCTTCAGCTACACGTCCCCAAGCACCTTTATGTCCTGGTAAATTGAGTTTCAAGTAGCTCCCAAGCGCGATCTGAAATATCGTGGCGGCGGTGTGCTGGTGTACCCATGATTAATTGACTTTTGTGATGGAATAATGGGGCATCATTATTGCACGCAATAATCCATGACGAAATTATCTAGGTGGCTTGAACAGAACACGGTTAATTAATATCACTCTTTCCACAATATCCGACAAGTCGGGTGCGCTTTCTCCCGGCAAATCAGTATACGGGCAAAAATATCATCAATTTCGGCTTCATCAGATTCCGCCAATCCAATAATCACTTCTGAAAAGAAATTAGGATCTATTTCAAAATCAACATGTTTAAGCCATATATCTGAAGGCTCTGATAACTCTGCACCACCGCGTTCTTCGAACTGTAGGCTAAACAGTAAGCTATCCGCAGGATCGAGATTCTCAACCGCTTGTTCCAGAAAAATATCGTAGGCTTGTTCCAGCGCTTCATCTTCGGTCATTCGGTTATTGAGATCCAAGTGAAGAGAATGCGGATATGTTGGTTGATTTTCCATAATGGTAGTGTCCGAAACTGATAACAGAAGGGAATTAAAACATGGATGGTAGTGGTTGAATACTATCAAACTGTAATCATAGCCCCGTTAGTGGTGGCGAGGCTATGAAAAATAGTCAGATATTTATGTTTTACTATTTTTTTGTGCCGAAAATCACAAAAGTGGACTGAAAAAATAACATAGACGTTCAAGCACTCGTTGCCGGACAGGGCGCTTTTGCCACTCTTCGCTGTCAAGTAACACTGAACGGGTAATATAATCCTGCTGGACAAGCATTAAATCACTGCCAAAGAGTTCATCATCGATCACAACGGTAATTTCAAAATTTAGCCATAGGCTGCGCATATCCAGATTAACAGAGCCAACCATACTGAGCTGTCCATCCACCAGAACACTTTTTGTATGCAATAGCCCGCCTTCAAATTGATAGATTTTTACACCCGCTTCCAGTAATTCGGTAAAAAATGCCCGGCTTGCCCAGCGCACAAGGAATGAATTGTTCTGGCTCGGCACAACAATGCTGACATCAACACCTCGCATGGCGGCGGTACAGATTGCATGCATTAAATCATCACTGGGAACAAAATAGGGAGTGGTAAGAATGAGTTGTTCTCTGGCGGCGAAAATGGCTGTCATCAGTGATTGTTGGATAAGTTCATCAGGAAAGCCGGGGCCAGAGGCGATAACCTGTGCTGTGTGCCCGGATGCCTGCTCAAAGGGCATGATATTGGTGTCAGGAGGAGGGGGAAGCTGGCGCTGGCCCGTTTCCATTTCCCAGTCGAAGGCATAGATAATGCCCAGTGTTGTCGTGACAGGGCCTTCCATTCTTACCATGATGTCAATCCATTGGCCAACACCAGCATTTTGTTTGAAAAAACGCGGATCTACCATATTCATACTGCCGGTGTATGAAATATAGTTATCAATAAGAATAATTTTTCTATGCTGGCGTAAGTCCATGCGCCGCAAAAAAAGACGAAAGATATTAACTTTCAGCGATTCTACAAACTCAATACCGGTTTTGCGCATCATATCAGGGTAGGGACTACGGAAAAATTGCCAGCTTCCTGCTGAATCCACCATGATACGACATCTGACACCACGTTTTGCTGCCCTCATTAAAGCATCAGTCACCTGATCAACCAATCCACCCGCCTGCCATATATAAAACACCATTTCAATACTATGTTCGGCAGTTTCTATATCGTTGATAAGAGTCTTCAGGGACTGTTCATAAGATGTTATCAGCTGCATCTGATTGCCTCTGACACCTTTGATTTGCTGGCGGCGTTCACATAACTGGAACAAAGGCTCAGCGACTTCACTGTTTTTATTGGTAAAAATATGTTGTGATTTTTTTAGATCGGAAAGCCAGTCAGCCACAGAAGAACGCATTTGTTTTGCCTGTTCAACTCTGCGCTTACCCAGATGCAATTCACCAAATGATAGATAAGCCACAATGCCGACCAAAGGGAAAATATAAATAATAAGCAACCAGGTCATTGCTGATGTCACTGGTCGGCGTTTCATCAGGACCCGGATAGTAATACCAGCGATAATCAGCCAGTATAAGAAAATAGCCAGCCAGTAAAGTACAGAATAAATGGTTGTCATAAGTGGCAATCAATCCTGTTTAAGTATTTTGATACCGTAGTGAGTGCAAGTTTCTGTAAATTTTAAGAAACTATCAAGGAAATACCGTCTATTAGGCAGAAAATAATCCAAATATTACCCATGCTCAACTAAATATGATGAGTAGATTGAGTTCAGGCTGATGTTATTTATTGAAATTATTTATTTACGACTGCTGAAACATGCTGGCAATGAATATTAAGGTAAACCTGTAATTGGTTGACATCTCCGGCAGTGACGATTAAGAATAACATTACTCAGTTAGAGTGAGAAAAATTTTGTTTTGAAAACATTTATCAGGGTATTTTATGAAAAGAAGCAGAAATGAAGTAGGAAGGTGGCGTCTCCTTCGCCAAAGTATCCAACGTCGTCGTCGTTGGCTGGAAAGCCAGTCTCGCCGTTATTCACGTATTTATGCACTACGTAAGATGGGTACTTACAAGCATCGCCGGTCGATCTTGTTCATTCAAAACGCAGAATCGCTTTAACATGATGTGTGGCATGATACAGATGTTTTTGAATCTTTATTGAATATGATAGTCATTTGCATTTAAACTAATGTCTATCCTAAAATTGACAATCATGCTGCTACTCAAGAATTCTCTTATGCGTTGGATACATTGGCCAGTACTACTTTCTGTTTGTTTACATATTTCCATTGCTGCGGCGCTATTTCATACGCTGAAATCCGGTAATCCGCCAGAATCGCCTCCGATGTCTGTTGCGATGATCCAGTTGGCAGCGGAGCCTGCTCCGGTTTCTGAACCCGCTATGCCTGCATCTATTTCCGAGCCTGAACCCGAACCACCCGCCCCAGAGCCAGAACCTGAATCTATTGCGAAAATAGCTCTGCCAGAGCCTAAACCTGAAAAAAAACCGGTAGAAAAGAAACGGGAAGAGAAGAAAATTGCTAAAAAGGAGTCTAAGCCTAAAGAAATCAGGACAGAGAAAATGTCAGAAGAGGCAGTGAAACCTATTACTGATCAGGAATCTTTGCTGACAAATAATGTGGATGGGAAAAAATCCACTGATCCTGTTACCAGTGAAAAATCTGAAGTTCAGAGCGGGCCAAAAGCACTGAGCAGAATAGATCCTGTATATTCAGATAGGGCAAGGCAATTAGGTATAGAAGGGAGTGTACAGGTAAAATACGATATTGATGAAAATGGTCGGGTTAAAAATATTGAAATTCTTTCTGCTGAACCTAAAAACCTTTTTGACCGTGAAGTGAGAAACGCGATGAGAAAATGGCGGTATGAAAAAAAACCAGCCACAGGTTATGTGACTACCATCGAGTTTAAGCTGACCGGTGTTTCAGTATCGTAGTTTTTATCATAACAGGGGGCGCTAAAGCGTCTCCTTTTACTGTATATAACCTGAGTTTTGAAAGGGTTTTTAGCTTAATTTACTATCAAAAGATTATAAGCTGTTACTTATTAACATATTTATAATGAAACCATTTTTATCAAGGTTTTTTATTAAGGTTTATTGTTACATTTTGTTGGTACATTATTTTGAGTCGAAATTGGATGATAATTTTAGGATGATAAACTGATGTGTCGTTTAGCTCATGCGTATCTGGAATTTCAGTTAGTTAACCACTAAACCGCCTATTTTAGTTGGTGGCAGCTAAGTAAATTTTATTAAAGGCAATGAGTCTATAGTAAATAAAACAACTGGTAATGATTTGGAATAATTCGAATTTAAAGATTAAAATAGTTCTTCTCTTATAAAGATAATAAAAGGGTTTTAAAAGCACGACAGGTAAAATCCAGATCAATAAGTTAGTTGTTCATTTATAGTGATTCAACTATATTTAAATCTAAATAACAAAAAGGAGCGCATTCAATGCACTCCTTTAGTTCATTATGGGTTACTTTTCCAGAGAGTAGCTATTTTTAATTACTGCTTTCCAGTTTGAAATTTCTTTTCCCTTCCGGTAACGGGCGGGAAGTATTATTTTCATTAACCGCGACGTAGGTGAAAACAGCATCAGTGGCTCGATAACGTTGACCGACGGGGTCAGAAGCTACTTTTTTCACCCAGACTTCAATATGAATGGTAATGGATGAATTCCCCGTTTTCAGACAACGGGCATAACAGCAAACGACGTCACCTACCGCGACCGGTTTTAGAAAACTGATGCCATTAACGCTGACAGTGACTACGCGTCCCATTGCAATTTCTTTTGCCAGAATGGCGCCGCCAATATCCATTTGGGACATTAGCCAGCCGCCGAAGATATCCCCGTTGGCGTTAGTGTCAGCTGGCATTGCCAGTGTACGGAGAACCAATTCTCCGTTTGGTAAGCATTGTTGTTGTGTCATTAGAAAAACTTGCTTTATTTGGTGAAGACAACAATACCTGCCAATAATCCGGCAGGTATCCATATGAAACTCATTGTTATTATTTTTGTTCGCGGGGCAGATGGCGGTAGATATATATCACACTCAATACGGTAAAGACCAGTGTTAATGCCGTTAGCCCGAATACTTTAAAGTTCATCCAGACATCCATAGATAGCCAGAAAGCGATATAAATATTTGCTAATGCGCAGACGATGAAGAAAATTGCCCAGGCTGTATTCAGTTTGTTCCAGATTGCATCAGGTAACTCTAGTTCTTTACCTAGCATTTTTTGGATTAATGGTTTTTTCATCACCCACTGACTGATAAGCAGAGCCAGTGCAAAAATGGCATAAATGACGGTTACTTTCCATTTAATGAACAAATCGCTATGGAAGGTTAAAGTCAGTGTGCCGAAGACAGCTGTTATTGCAAATGTAATTAAAGATGATTTTTCAACTTTGCGATAAATCGCATAGGTGATAACAACAGCTAATCCAGTAGCAGCGATCAATGCGCCAGAAGCATAGAAAATGTCATACATCTTGTAGACGACAAAAAAAACGACTAATGGTAAAAAATCTAGAAGTTGTTTCATAAAATTAGCTCACTGTAATACCTATGATGGCAGGTTTCTGAATTTATGCCAGAGTGTATCAGATCTTAATAAAATGGTTTAAAGAAAAAGATTGCCAAGGAAGGAGGAGGGGTGTGGGTTTTGATTTTACCTAGCATTATAATGTGTTTTTTTATGAAAGGTCTGTATTTCTGCATTGTATAAGATCATTGATTATATAACTCATTGATTGCTTGGTGATGAATCGTGAAAACCGTTGCGTAAGGCCATGTTGAGGAAAACTATGCTGGGGAAAAGGTTATATCGCTGGATGCCGGGCTTGGAGAGTCTTTGTCATTATCGGAAAGAATATTTTAGTCATGATATACGAGCAGGATTATCGGTTACCGCCGTCGCTTTACCGGTTGCCATTGCTTATGCTGAATTAATGGGCATAAGTGCAATTATTGGTCTGTATGCCTGTATTTTACCTATGTTTGTTTATGCTCTGTTCGGGACATCACGCCAGTTGATCATCGGTCCTGATGCAGCAACGTGTGCCGTTATTGCTGCGGCAGTCACTCCTCTGGCTTTTGGAAATGCAGATGTTCGTTGGCAGCTTGCCATTATCATGACATTAATGACAGGAATCTGGTGCATACTGGCAAGCCATTTTCGGCTGGGAGCATTTGCAGATTTTCTATCGCGCCCCATCTTAAAAGGTTTTATCAATGGGGTTGCCATCACCATTATGGCGGGGCAGATTACTAAAGTATTCGGGATTTCTGGTTTGCCTTCAGAACTGATTGAACAGTTGATTGCATTACCGCATAAATTACTGGGATCTCACTGGCCGACAATGGGAATGTCAGCAATGACCTTATTTGTCCTGCTAAGTGTTCGTTTCCTGCGTCCTGGCTGGCCGGCGCCACTGTTGGCGATGATCATATCCACCTATGTAAGCTGGCAATTCGAGTTAAATCAGTATGATATTCAGATTATAGGTCATATGAAAGATGGGTTGCCGATTGTGCCAATGCATGAGTTTGAGTTCGGTAGTATCCGTGATTTAGTTGTACCTTCTATTAACCTTGCTGTTATCAGCTTTGTGAGTTTTATGATAACAGCGCGTAGTTTTGCCAGCAAAAACGGTTATCAAGTAGACGCAGATTCAGAATTACGGGCATTGGGTATTGCCAATATCGCTTCGTCATTATCACAGGGGTTTGCTGTCAGCGCGGCCAGCAGTCGCACCGCAGTCAATGATGCGGTCGGCGGCAAAACGCAGATGGTATCGATAATTTCTGCAATCGCGATATTGCTGGTATTGTTTTTTATGACGGAGTTTCTGTCATATATCCCATTATCGTCATTGGGCATTGTCCTGATCTTTTCAACGTGGTCACTACTCGGGTTGAGAAATATCTGGGCATACCGGAAACGTAATCGTCAGGCTTTCATATTATCCATTTTTACCCTTGTTGCTGTTTTGTTGGTTGGTGTGATTGATGGGATTGGTTTTGCGGTGTTATTGGGCTTATTACAATTTTTGCGTATTATTTTTCGTCCTTCTGATCAGTTGCTAGGGATAAATGAACAAGGCATGATCCGTTCCATCAATCAGGGTAATAATATTGGGCCTGTCGATGGCATCGTTATGTATCGCTTTAACTCACCTCTAACTTATTTCAATGCTGGTTATTTCAAAAAACGGGTTTTACAACATGTAAATAGTGCTGTCATACGCCCGGAGTGGTTGGTGGTGGATGCAACAGTCAGTTTTACTTACGATGATGTCAGTGTGTTTGCTGTGTTGGATGAATTGATTACTGAGCTGAAAAGGAAACGAATAACTTTAGTTCTTGCGGGTCGCAGCACTGAATTGAAGAACTGGATAAAACAGAACAAACTCAGGAGTAGTGATGAGGATTTAATTATTGTCCCCGATCTTTATTTTGCTATTCGTTTGATTCAGAGTAAAAAGCAAGCAGAAGAAAGCCTCGCTGAATAGTGCGAGGCTGTTGGTTTAATATTTATTAGTTTTGTGGTTTAGCCAGCATATACAGGCGGAATAGATAAATCAGCAATATGGAAGATAGCAGATTATTCACGGTTAATAAGGCAATCTCCGGCATTTTGGATAAGCCGAATACAACAATCAGTTTCATTGCAAGAAATAGCAAGACCGCAGGAATTAACAGGCGGAAATTATCGAATGCTAATCTCCAACTCGCCTGCATGGATGAAAATATGCCTATGCTTTTCTCAAGTAGCAGAATCGGAGCAAATGCAAACCCGATTGAAAACAGAACCCCCGGGACGAACATCAAAGCGTAACCTACTTGAACTAACACGGTACAAATGAGTACCAGTAAAAACATCTTAGGGAGTCGAGTTAACGATAGTTGACAAGCCTGTAGCGCATTAGCCTGATGACCATTTGAAATAGCACTGATAAGTATTAAGACACTGGCAGTCAGCAGAGTATCACCAAAGATATTGGAAAATAAGATCCCGCCAGCGGTGCGCATAAGCATCAGTTGTGCTTCTGGGGTTAATTGTTCAATAACGTTTTTAATCCCTGAATTTCCTGACTCTCTTAGAGTATCTTGCATATCAGTCAATAACTTAAGTTGCTCACCATCAGGAATGAAAAGGTGATTGAGCAGTGTAGTCACCAACGCGGCTAAAACAGAGAGTATGACAATGTTCAACAATTGGTGTTTAAAAAAGTTGAGGCTGTCACGATACAGGGTATTTGCCGTGATGGGCATGTAAATGGCTCCTATCAGATGAAACAATAATGATATCCAATTGTACCTTGTTCAACGGATTATTGGATAGAGAAAAGATAAAGCTGATAACTATTGTACAATTTTGTTTATCAGAATTGGCTTGTTATCAAAAATGGGGCACGTTCGAAAGCTTTTCCATTTATGTGAGGGGCGTATTAATCCGGTATTAGCCGATCAAGCTTTGACAGAGATATATTCAGTTAACTTTGATTTGGATCAATTCAAAATATCCCATAGGTGAAATAATAAATTTGTAACCACTAAAACTATATAAATGGGATCGATAATGAAAAAGATTTCTGCGCTTGTCCTGGCTGCGGCAACGTTGGCCCCATCATTGACTTTTGCCCATGAAGCTGGTGATTTTCTGTTCCGTGCAGGTACTGCAACGGTAAGACCGCATACCGGCTCTGAGAATGTATTAACTTTAGGTTCGTTTGATGTAAATAATAATACACAATTAGGTTTAACTTTCGGTTATATGATCACTGATAATATTGGTGCTGAATTACTGGCAGCAACGCCATTTCAGCATAATGTCAGTTTGCCGGGTGCAGGTGAGATCGCGAGAGTTAAACAATTGCCGCCAACATTAATGGCTCAATATTATTTTGGTGAGACAGCAAACGCTTTACGCCCTTATGTTGGCGTAGGGATAAATTACACTACATTTTTTGATGAGAAATTTAATAATAATACGACTGTAAAATCCGCAAATTTAAATAGTCTGGATTTGAAAGACTCTTGGGGTGTTGCAGGGCAAGTTGGTCTGGATTATCAACTTGATAAAAACTGGATGTTAAATACTTCACTCTGGTGGATTAATATCGAAACCGATGTGAAATTTAAAGTAGGTGATGAAGAACACAAATATAAAACTCGCCTTGATCCCTGGGTATTTATGTTTGGTATTGGTTATAAATTTTGATGATTTGATACAGTTAACCTGTGTGTTTGATATGAGAACCAGTGGGGCATTACTTGCCCCTCTTTTTTACCATGTACTTTCTACATTTCTACAATATATCCGCTTGATCAGCGGAGTTTTATTGAGTTAATAACAGTTTTAACCCCGGGAATACTTCTTGCAATCTGAATGGCTTGTCTGACTTCTTCAGGTGAACGTGCAAAGCCACTTAATTGAACACGTCCTTTATAAGTTTCTACATTAATATCATTGGAATTAAGGTTCTTTTCTTCAAACAGAGCTGTTTTTATTTTCGTACTGATTACCGTGTCATCAATATAGTTTCCTGTGCTTTCGGTCGTTGCCGTTGGGGCACATGCTGATAGTATGGCGGTGATAACCGCTGCGATAAGGAGTGTGGAAATGGACTGTAATTTTTTCATAATGGTTCTCCGTTGATGTCAGGAATAGTGATGATGTCAGGAATAGTTTTGTGAAATACGTTTCCTGTTTTCTGACGTTGATTTTTAACACATTATTATGACAAGGTTTTTTTACCGGGGAATAATGTAATAGTAATGGTTAAACAGTATTGTTGAAGATAAGGGAACTTACAAATAAATTGGATTTATGTTTTGGATCATTTCCCCCACGAATTGGCTTATGGGGGAAAACGGTATTATCGCAGGGTAGCTGATTTCATCGAGTGAACGAATACGCTAAGTTTTTCTAACATAATCTGAGGTTGATGTAAATTATTCTCAATGATATTAACCACGGCTGATCCTGAAATAGCTCCTGCCGCCCCACTATTAATGACAGATGTGACCTGAGCTGGCTCGGAAATGCCAAACCCCTGTATGGCCGGTGCAGCACGGTATTCTTTGAGCTTGTTGACCAGATCCGTCAGTGGGTTTTTCATTCTATTCTGTACCCCGGTAGTTCCTGCTCTGGATAGCAGATAAGTGTAACCGCGACCGAATGAAGCAATCTCACGCAATAAATTATCATCTGCATTGGGCGGGCAGATAAAAATAGGGGCAACATCATGTTTTATGGCTGCCGAGTAAAAAGGACGTGATTCAGATATTGGCACATCTGCAATTAACACGGAATCAACCCCGGCATGTTTACAGCGAGCATAAAATTCATCGATTCCACTGTGAAATACCAGATTTGCATACATTAATAATCCGATGGGGATCTCTGGATACTTTGCCCGAATCTGTGCCAGTAATTCAAAACAGCGTGTTGGCGTAACATGAGAAGACAGAGCACGAAGGTTAGCATTCTGGATCGTCGGGCCGTCTGCCAGAGGGTCGGAAAATGGAATACCAATTTCCAGTGCGTCAGCGCCGCCAGAAATAAGAGCATCAATGATATCTAAGGATAATTCAGGATTAGGGTCGCCGAGAGTCACAAAAGGAACAAAAGCACCCTGATTTTGTTTTTCTAATTTCTTGAAAAGCAATTCATAACGTTCCATCAGATTTCCCCCCTGGATTTCAAAATATCGTGAACAGTAAATATATCTTTGTCGCCACGACCGGATAAATTGACGATGAGTAATTGTTCTTTATCCGGCTCCTGATGGATCATTTTCAGCGCATAGGCGAGGGCATGTGAAGACTCTAAAGCCGGGATAATTCCCTCGTTTAGTGACAGTGCCTTGAATGCATCCAGTGCTTCATCATCTGTAATGGAAACATAATCAGCTCTCCCGATGCTGTTCAGGTAGGCATGTTGGGGACCGACGGAAGGAAAGTCTAACCCGGCAGAAATGGAATATGACTCTTCTATTTGCCCATCTTCTGTCTGCATAATCGGCGATTTCATACCAAAGTAGATGCCCAGTTTCCCGTGTTTTAATGGTGCGCCATGCTCTCCGGTTTCGATGCCATGCCCTGCGGGTTCAACACCTATCAGACGTACATGAGTTTCCGGAATAAATTCTGCAAATAAGCCGATAGCATTTGAACCACCACCGATACAGGCAATAACCGCATCGGGCAGGCGTCCTTCTTTTTCCAGAACCTGAGCTTTGGCCTCTTCACCAATCATGCGCTGAAATTCACGTACCATTGTTGGGTAAGGATGAGGCCCCGCAGCGGTGCCAAGCAAATAATGCGCTTTATCATAGCTGCCGGACCAGTCACGCATGGCTTCGTTACAGGCATCTTTCAGTGTTGAAGATCCACTGTGAACGGGAATGACTTCTGCTCCCATAAGACGCATACGGAATACGTTGGGGGATTGGCGTTCAATATCTTTTGCACCCATATAGACACGGCATTTTAAACCCAGAAGAGCACACGCCAGTGCGGTTGCAACCCCATGCTGACCTGCACCGGTTTCGGCAATAATTTCTTCTTTTCCCATTCGCTTTGCCAGTAATGCCTGCCCTAATACCTGATTGGTTTTGTGTGCACCGCCATGAAGTAAATCTTCACGTTTCAGATATAAACGGGTTTTTGTGCCTTTGGTTAAATTCTGGCATAACGTTAAAGCCGTTGGGCGGCCAGCATAGTTTTTCAGTAAGTTATGAAATTCTTGCTGAAATTCAGGATCATTTTTTGCCTCGATAAATGCTTCTTCTAATTGATCAAGGGCAGGGACGAGAATTTGGGGGACGAATTGCCCGCCAAAATCACCAAAATACGGATTTAATTTACTCATTATTTTCATTTTCCACTTTCTGTCTGAATATTAGTTATCTGAAAGATTACGGGTAGCAGCGTAATTGTTGGAATACTTGTTTTATTTTCTGGCTGCTTTTAATCCCGGGTTGGATTTCGACACCGGAATTAAAATCCAGTCCGTAACAACCTAATGCGGCAGCTTGCCGACAGTTCTCAGCATTTAAACCACCTGCGAGAACACTGTTATGTTGAAAGTCTTTATCAATTAATTTCCAGTCAAACGTTTTTCCTGTACCGCCGAAACCATTATCCAATAATAAGTGATCAATATTGGAGAGAGCGGAAAATACTTCAGTTTTCGACATATCAACAGATTTCCAGATTTCACAATTTTCCGGTAATAAAGAACGAAGTGCATCAATATAAGGCTGATCTTCATTACCATGTAATTGAACTGCGGTCAGTGAAAGCGCCCGGGCAGTCTGGCAGACAAAATCAACGGGCTGATTCTGGAATACGCCAACATATAATAAAGGAACTTCATTAATAATTTGTTGCGCTTGTTGCTGGCTAATTCTGCGTGGTGATTTGTCAGCAAAAATCAGGCCACCATAAACAGCTCCGGCCTGCAATGCAGCTTTGGCATCCTGTGGACGGGTCAAACCACAAATTTTATTGTCACCCAGAATCAATCGACGTAACGCTAGATCTAAATCGGACTGAGCCATTAAAGCACTGCCAATCAGAAAACCGTGAGCAAACTGGCTTAAATCACGTACCTGCTGGTGGCTGTGAATACCTGATTCGCTAATAACGATAGTCTCTTTTGGTAAACCGGCTGCCAGTTTGCGGGTACGTTGTAAATCGATGGACAGATCGCGCAGGTCACGGTTATTGATGCCAATGACTTTTGCTCCCAGAGCAATTGCCCGGTGGCGTTCAACCTCATTACTGACTTCCGTTAATACTCCCATATTAAGGCTATGCGCCAGAGCGGAAAGTTCGCGATAGGTATCATCATTAAGCACGGAAAGCATCAGCAGGATAGCATCTGCCTGATAATAGCGGGCCAGATAAACCTGATAGGGATCAATGATGAAGTCTTTACACAGAACAGGTTGGTGTACGGCTGCACTAACCATACGGAGAAAATCATAACTGCCCTGAAAATATTTTTCGTCAGTCAGTACTGAGATCGCAGCCGCATAAGGCTGGTAAGTTTTAGCAATGCGTACCGGGTTAAAATCAGACTGAATTAAACCTTTTGAAGGAGACGCCTTTTTACACTCCAAAATAAAAACGGTCTGTTTGTGTGTCAGTGCCTGGTAAAAGCGACGATGGCTCGGTACAACAGAATCCAGAAAACTCTCCAGCGGCTGTTCAGCCTTGCGGGTGATGAGATATAACGCCTTATCTTCAACGATTTTCTGTAATACATTACTTTTCATGATTAAATCCCTGCTGCTAGTGCGATCACTTTTTCATAGGCCCGGCCACTGTAAATCGTGTCCAATGCCTGTTGTGTATTTTGCCGTAAATCTTCCTGACCATGTATTTTCATTAAAAGAGCAACATTGGCAGCCACCGCATCAACATGCGCTTTTTTACCTTGTCCTTGTAATAATAAGCTCGTCATATGACGATTTTCTTGTGGTGTTCCTCCTCTGAGTGATGATATAGGGTGATTTGGCAGCCCAAAATCTTCTGCTGTTAACTGATATTGGATAATTTCACCACGGTTAAGTTCAGCAACCTGAATAGGAGCGTGTAAAGCAACTTCATCCATGCCACCGCTATGTACGACCGCAGCACGTTGAAACCCCAATACCTGCAATGTCTGAGCAATAGGATTCACCAATTCCGGACTGTAAACACCAATCAGGGCAAGAGGCGGGCGAGCAGGATTGATTAATGGACCAAGTACATTAAACAAAGTACGGGTTTTCAGTTGCTGGCGAACATTAACTGCATGGCGAAATCCGCTGTGGTATTGCGGAGCAAACAGAAAGCAGATACTGATTTCATCCAGTGCCCGACGGGATTCTTCAGCACTGGCATTTAGTGCGATACCAAACTCAGCCAGTAAATCAGATGATCCTGAACGGCTGGAAATGCTGCGATTGCCATGCTTTGCCACTTTAAGGCCGCAGGCTGCGGCAACAAAAGCGCTGGTTGTCGAGATATTGATGCTGTTTGTTCCGTCACCACCTGTTCCGACGATGTCACAGAAAGGGTAGTCAGGGCGTGGAAATGGAGATGCATTGGCTAATAGTGCCTGTGCAGCCCCGGCGATTTCCTGAGGCTGTTCACCGCGTAGTTTCATACTGATTAGTACCGCCGCAAGTTGTGGCTCACTCAGCTCGCCACAAATAATAGCCGTAAAAAGTTTTTGGCTTTCTTGCTGGGTCAGTGCCTGAGCACTAAACAGTTTTTGTAAAATTAATTGCATTTTCCCATTCTCCCTTTTATTGCCCCGATTCCTGTGAATTTAGTGCCCATTCCAGTGTTTGCTCAAGTAAGCGGGTTCCCTGTGTTGTCAGGATGGATTCAGGGTGAAACTGGAATCCACAAACTCTGTTCTCGTCGTGACGAACTGCCATTACTGTATCGTGACAATAAGCGGAAACAACCAGTGTTGCCGGAATATTTACACCCACCAGAGAGTGATAACGGGCAACGGGAAGCGGGTTAGGTAAACCGGAAAACATAGCCAGTCCATCGTGAGTCGCTAATGTTGATTTGCCGTGCAGAATTTCACTGGCGGCTGAAATATTGCCACCATAGGCTTCGATAATGGCCTGATGCCCGAGGCAGATGCCAATCACGGGGATTTTCCCGATAACCTGTTGAAGTAATTGTGGCATACACCCGGCTTCTGAGGGTTTTCCGGGGCCCGGAGATAGCATCAGTAATGGTGATACCATGTTTTCCAGTTGAGCCATGATTATCTCGACGGATACCGTATTACGGTAGATAACAACCTGATGACCCCCACAGCGTAGTTGATCCACAAGATTGTAGGTAAAAGAGTCAACATTATCGATCAGAAGAATATTTGCCATCAGAATGTTACCTCCGTGTTATGAGCCTGAGCGATAGCGTGAATGACGGCTCTGGATTTGCTCTGGGTTTCCTGAACTTCGGATTGTGGAACGGAATCCAGAACGATGCCGGCTCCGACCTGAACCGTTGCTTCTCCGTTTTCTACATAGGCAGAACGAATCACAATACATGTGTCAAAATCCCCTTTACCGGTGAAATAACCCACTGCACCGGCATAGCTGCCCCGGCGTTCATTCTCATATTGTGCAATAAGTTGCATCGCCCGGACTTTCGGCGCACCTGTCAGTGTTCCCATATTCATACAGGCCTGATAAGCATGGAAAATATCCAGATCGTGGCGCAGTGTACCGACCACTCGGGAAACAAGATGCATAACAAATGAATAACGGTCAACGTTCATTAGATCAGCAACGTAGCGGCTACCTGGTTCACAAATACGCGCTATGTCATTACGTGCCAAATCAACCAGCATGATATGTTCGGATAATTCCTTAGCATCGGTACGCATTTCTAGTTCAAGTCGGCTATCCAGATCCGCATTTAGTTCACCAGTGGCATTGCGCCCACGGGGGCGTGTGCCCGCGATGGGATAAATTTCAATTTGCTGGCTGTCTGCATCATATTTAAGGGCACTTTCAGGGGAAGCACCAAACAGGCAAAAATCCTGATCCTGCATGAAAAACATATACGGGCTTGGATTTAGTTTTTTTAGAGTGTGATAAGCATTCAGTGGTGCTGGGCAGGGTAAGGTGAAACGTCGGGATGGAACAACCTGAAATATATCACCCTGCCGGATAAAACCCTGTAATTGTTGAACGATATCGGCATACTGCTCATCACTCCGGTTACAGGAAATTTGTATAACCGGTAATGTTACGGGCGTTAAGGGCTGACGAGGCTGAGCAATGATGTTTTCCAGTGCAGATAAACGTTCGTCAAGGCGCTGTTCTTCTGCTTTTGATTCACCAAATCGTGTTGTTTGCAACATGGCGTGCTGGCGCGGATGGTCGATCACCATCATGGTTTCTGCCAGATAAAAACAGAAATCAGGGCAGCGTTGAGAGGTTTTGAGTATGGGAAGCTGTTCAAATTCTGCTACTAAATCATAGGAAAATAATCCGCCTGAAAAAATGGCATCAGAATCTTCAGCTAGGGTGGATAATTGAGTCAGAGCACGTAATGCATCAAAAACAGAATCGGCTTTTAAACGGCTGTCTTCATCTAAATTTTCCTCAATAGCAGGAAATTGAGCCTGAAGGGTATGTGTTTCGAGAGTGATCTGAGCTTTTTCTGATAGTAGGCCGGCTAAGATGGGCAGCAGATTTTTGCCATTTTCAGTTAACGCTGCAAAATCAACCTGTCGGCCATTAGCGGTAATACGTATAGCGCTATCAATAATCAGCATGCTTTTGATAGCGTTCTTACTGTTAACTTCCGCTGATTCTAACAATAATGTTGCTGGCCGGTTATTGCATAACTCATTAAAAAGCAACGTTGGATCAGACTGGTAGACTGTCTCTCGTTGATTTACTGAAATATTAAATTCTTTACCCATCATACCCACCTCTTTTGTTATCTTTTTCTACAGAAAATTGGTATAAAAAAACCCGCTTTTCAGAGCGGGTTATTGACACTTTGGATCTCGACTTATGTGTGCTACTCAACCGCCCTGAATGGGAAGTTGGGCCACCAACGCATATTTTGAGTTGCTTTCATAAGTGTGATCATCGTAAGTGCCTTGTTAAAGTAGAGTGTTAGTTATATGTGTTCAACAAGCAAATCTTGCGTACTAGTAAACTGGTTCTTTGTTTGCTTGTCAACCGTTTTTTTGATGTATTTTTCTTCGGTGTATACTCAATGAATTTCAAGATGTATCGCGACGGCAAGGGAAATCATCCCCGGGAGCATAGATAACCGTCTGTTTATAAAAACGGTGACCGGGGTGAATGAGCGCAACCAACAAAGAGGCAACTTGAAAGACGAAGGATATATATTGAATAGTTTGTATCGATCAGTAGTTTAAATCTATAACAGATGGCTCATTTTTTATAAATGCAATTGGTTGAATTTTATTCTTTATGAATTTATTGTGAATGACTTCTGTTGTTTTTCATCAACGGCATTATTTTTTAATGAGCTATTATCTTATGAAAAAAATAAACTTATATGCCATGTTGTTTTTTATTATTACAACTTTTTTTCATAACTCTAGTGCAATTGAGTTAGATAAAAAGGTTATTGTTCCCTATAAGATAAATAACCAAGATAAACCGAAAGGAAAGCCATTTTTAGTACCTCCTTCTTCTTATTACAATTTAACAATTAAGAACGCGAGTAAATATGATAAATTAAATCTTTATCGAAACGACGATCATTGTATGTATAACTCAGGAGAAAAAAGTATTGATTTGAAGGCGGGAGACGAAAAAACACAACAAATTGAAATTAGAAACAGTGTTTTTTCTTTTCCAGTATGTTCTCAAGTAACAAAAACTATAACCTGGGTAGCAACAACTTATTTTAATAATAAAGAATATAAAAATTGCTATGTTGATTTAGAATTTTCTTATAATCCATATTTTGTCTGGGAAGATTCGGATTGGTTTTACCATGTTGATACGGAACGAGGATGTGGGTTAGAGGTTTCCGCCGATTGTGGTGGTAATAATTGTTTAAATAATGATGGAACACCTATTACAGACGATTATAACATTACTATCACTATAAAAGATGATAAAAACTGGGAGTCGCCAAGAATTACATCTCCTAAATCGGGAACACAGTTAAGCAACAACTATACTACAATTTTAGGGAAAGGGCTCAATGAAGATGGAAGCTTACCTGAGATTTACGCCTTTGTTTGGAGTGAAACTTATCCAACTCGGTCTACAGGTGATGGTGATAATTGGATGGCGCAAATCTGGTGGCCTTGTTATATCAAGAGTGACATTCAAATTAAAGACGTAGTTTATACTACTATAATGTTATATGGTCCTTGGTGTGGTGCAACAATTACTTCAATGCAGGATGGGCAAACTATTCCTGCTGGAAAATACAGTTTATCCGGTCTGGTGAATAGCGATACGATTGATGAATCAAAACGTATGCAGGTTAAAATTACGGGTTATAACCGTGATGGGTCGATTTATTTACCAACAAAGAATTATACGCCGACTGTTGATACGGATACAGGTCGATGGAGTCTGGAAGATATAGAGGCTGTTTGTTCCATTAATTATAAAGCACAGGTTTCCGATCCTTCATCAGAATTGCAGGCTACTCATCAATCTCTCTTACCCGGAGGAATGTCCAGCGTGGATTATTCTACGGAAGAATGTTCTGTGAAGATAACGAAGCCTAAAAAAGAGGAACGAATTTCATCAGGTACTGAAAATACACAGAATATTCCAATTGAAGGTACGGTAAATAACGATATTATCGTTTATGTATCATATGATACTAATGATTCACAATCGCCTGCCATTTTTGATAATGGTTATTGGAGCTATGAAGCTCAGGATGTACCAATGGGTTTCATCACCATTAATGCTGTTGGCAAAGATCCATCTGGTAATCTTCTTACCAATGAGAATGATGAAGTGGTCGTACTTAGCTCTAAAATTTTTTCTGTAGTACCTGAAAAGGACAGTTTTTTTACTCTGTTTAATGGAACAGCGATGCCAACTATTACTGACATTTCTTATATGGATTTAAATGTGTATGTTGAAATATCACTTGATGGATTTGGTCTTTTAGAAAAGGCTGCTTCTGATGAAAATGGTGACTGGAAGTATGGATATAAGAATTATGCAAATAGAGGAGAGTATATCTTTATATTTAAAGAAGAATCTGATGATTATGCTGGTAGAGGTGAAAAAACGTTTAAATGCACCGGTAGCGATCGTGGGATAGATTGCGTTGCTC
Source organism: Xenorhabdus sp. KJ12.1 (assembly GCF_963876495.1). Taxonomy (NCBI): domain Bacteria; kingdom Pseudomonadati; phylum Pseudomonadota; class Gammaproteobacteria; order Enterobacterales; family Morganellaceae; genus Xenorhabdus; species Xenorhabdus sp. KJ12.1. The sequence continues at coordinate 5,310 of NZ_CAWNQH010000088.1, read as the reverse complement.
AAAATTAATCATCGCCTTAATATTTAAGGAGATTGGAATGATTATTGTTAGAACTCTATTTATATTATTATTTTCTTTATTACATTTTAATCATTCACTTGCTGAAAATGAATTTAAATCTAATCCCTTGAAAGCTATTGCAGGAGGAGAGGAAAGTTGTAATGAGATTAGCAGCGATAAATGTAAATCTTGGGTGGTTGATATCTACTATAAAAGTAATAAAGATGATAAAGGAAGTAGTATATGTTCAGGTTCATTGATTGCACCAGAATATGTTCTAACCGCGGCACATTGTGAAAAGACGAAAACAGAGAAAGATTCAATTTATTATGTGGTTAGTCCTAATGGTAAAAAAATGACGGCATCTATCCATGGTTTTATACCGATGGATATTCCTGGGCGATTCGGGCCTGATCGACATGATTTGGCAATTTTAAAGCTGGATAAGCCATTAGAATTGGATGGGAAAGAATATGGTCGAATTCGTCGTTTTTTCAGTTATGATGAAGCTTATGAAAAACTAAATAGTGAATATTATTACGCTGATGTCTATGGATATGGATATAGAGGAATTGATAAAGAATCAGGAAAAGAACAGGACAATAAGGGTAATAAGCAATACCGTGCTGATACTATCATTGTCTCTCCTGCTTTTGATTCTCGTAATGGTAATGGATTAATTCTAAAGGCAAATGAAAAAGAAGGGTTAACTCCCGGAGTTATACAACATGGTGATTCTGGTGGTCCGATTATTTGGAATAACACCATTATTGGTGTTAATTCCTTTGGGTTTGATGCGCCTAGTGTAAAAGAGGGGGATACTCATAATAGTTATTATCCATTTTTTGTAGTTTCAGATGTGACAGGAAAACATAATAATAAGATAAACTTTATCAATAGTTTTTCTCCTGGAAAATGGTTTTCTCAGAAGGTGAAACAAATCTGGATTGAAAATCCAGACTGGAATGGACATTTAAGAAAGAGAGGTGAATATATTATTGTTAAGGGATGGGGAAGGCCGAAAAGCTCAATGGAACTCATTTATTCTATTAATGACGCTCCTTCCAAAACATTTAAATGTAACGATGTTACTAGTCTTGAAGGTAATTGGACGTGTAGTATCCCGAATAGTGAATTTTTCACTGAGGGAATTAATAAAGAAGAAGAGCAAAATGTAACGATTATAGCGAAAGAGTCATCAGATGGTTTGTCTAAGGCTATACAATGGAGAGAAGATAACATACAAGCAAAAATATCTTCCATTTCAAAGGAATTTGGTATTGTTTACCCGGCAGATAAGTCAACTGTATTTACTAAGTATTTTACAATTCGTGGGTATGCAGATCCTGAGTCAGAAGTGCGGCTTATACTGCAATCTAATATAAATAAGATTAAATATACTCAAGATAATTTATGTAAGGATGTTGGCAACAAGCAGCCAATAAAAACAACAGAATATGGGATTTGGTCATGCACTATAAAACAGGACCTTGAGGGAATTGAAAATCCCGTTGGAGAAATAGAATGGAATTATACAATCACAGCGAGACAAGAAACAAAGGAAGTGCATCTTTATGATCAGGTTAATATATTATTTCAACCTAAAGAAATAAAAAGACCAAGTATAAAAGTTAGTCAGGAAAAACAGTATGGAAAAATGATTCCTTTTCAGCTGGAGTTGGATAATTCAGCTAAATTTTTTTGTTTCTTTGATCGCTCATACTTTGATTGTGGTAATGATTATTCTGGTACAAAGTATATGCTTAACGACAAAATAGATAAACCAAGTGATAACCTGAGAGGTTTTAATATTTTTATAACACAGAAAATTGACCATGTTGACCCACTTGATCAAGCTTTTTGGAATAAAGGGCATTTACAAGGAGGCTATTTATTCCCGGCGTTTAGAAAAGAATATAAATTTACGGTTGAGAAACCAGTACCGATAGATCCTGCAAATCAAAATAGTTCGGAATTTAAAGGCGATGGAGGTGATAGAAGTGAATATACCTGGCGAAATGGTGATATTCTTTTACCATCCGAATATTCTATCCACATGAAAGATAAGGGCAAAGAAACATACTCCCCGATAACATTAGATGGAACTCATGACTTTTTGCCTATTCCACTAGAAGGTAGCCCTCCTACTTGGGTTATTAAATTACCAGATTATCAATTAGAAGACGGGACTTATTATATCGAAGTGGCAGATACATATCATCCTGTGGGGCTGAAGGGATTCAGAGAGTATTGGAATATTTCATCTGTTGATAAAACTTATTTTGTAATAAAAACACCTGACGTTACGACTAAAACCCCCTCCAAAGGAGAGACGATTACAGAAGGAACGCCAAGTTATGTATCAGGTAGTTCTAATGTTCCCGGCGATGAGGTTGATGTTAAAAGGCGTAAAATAGATCCTTCTTTATCTGAATCGGAGGGGAATAACCAAAAACTGGCTAAAGAAACGACTATTTGTACCGGCGCTGTTGTAAGTGATAATGGTAATTGGGAGTGTAGAGATCCAATCATTTTTCCTGTAGGAACTTATGAAATAATTGCTGAACTAATGAACGAAGGTAAAGTTGTCGCTAAAGATACTACACGCCTGACTATTGAAGATGACAATGATGATGATGATCCGGACAAGAAAAAATTTGAAGTAGAGAATCCTAAAGATAATTCAACTGTTGATCCGGATAATCCAATTCGCCTTTCTGGCTCATTAAGTGGTTCCGGAGGAGGTGGTGGGGGAGGAGGTGGTTTTGGTGGCTTTCTCGGTGATATATTCGGAGCAATTTTTGGCGGTGTGTCTTCATTAGCTAACTCTCCATTCAGTACTGGTCTTGGCTTCTTTTGGAATTTGGTTATTCAGCCTGATGCTATTTCAGGTGGAGATACTTATACGATTAAATTACAGGAAACTCACAATAAGGCACATGTCGGAGATCCTATTACCTGGCATTTTACTGTCCCTATACGTATTACCTCGCCTGCCAAGGGGGCTCAATATAGACTAGATGACGGGATATCCATAGAAGGTCAGGGAAGCCCTAATCAATTAATTATCGTTACTGGGGCAAAAGATTTTTTACCACCCAAAAACATGACACTCCCGAGACCTAATGAGGGAATGATCTGTTCTGCTACTGTGGATTCAAAAGGGAAATGGGCTTGTCCTAATAAACCTGCATTATTAGCATCAAATGAAGGGACGTTTTATATATATGCGGCTCAGTATAAAGAAACAGAATCGACGGAGTTTGGGGGCAATTATGAAAGGACTTCTGAGGTTACTCGCAAATATGTCGTCGCCAAAACAAAGATAGATATTACTCACCCTACTCATGGCGCAAAAATAACAACTCTCCCTTTTACGATTGAAGGAACTGGGGAAGAGAATGCGAATGTATACATCAAAGGGTTTGGTAATGCTAAAGATTGTATTACCACTGTTGATGAATCAGGTAAATGGTCCTGTGGGCCTTATCATCCGGAAGAGGGGAAATATACTGTATCCGCAGAGCAGTTTATTGATGATACACAAAATTCACATTCATCTGTTTCTTTTGAAGTCCAGACTAAAACCACTAAATCAGTCACTATCACGCAACCACATAACGGTGGCTTATATAAATATCTCGCAAATATCCTGCCAACGGGTACCGGAGTACCGGGAACGACAGTATGCCTGGATGTAAAAGAGTTATCGCAGGTTTGTCAGCATGGCATCACTGTAGATGATAAGGGGCATTGGCAAGGAATTAGCGGGTTAGATACCTCCGTTAAAGGAGAAAAACAATTGGTAGCAACAGCCTTTTTGGATAAGGTGAAACAATCTACAGCCAAAGTGGCATTTTATGTGGGAGAAGATGCACTAACAGTACAGTCTCCTAAAGAAGACGAAGTGATAAAAGCCCCTTCATATACTTTTAGTGGCACGATGCAGGAGAATGTTAACTCAGTGACAGTCAAAGCATTCGCTGATCATGATGAGTGCGCCGCAAAGCTCAATAAACATAACTATACATGGACATGCGGGCCTTATAGTTCTGTACCGGGAGATTATCATGTGGCGGTTGTGGATGATGCCGGCTCCCATGTTAATCGGAGTTTTAAAGTGCGCTATGGTGATAATTTGAAAATGCGCATACTGACACCTGAAGAAGGGGCACAAATCACAACCCCAACCTACACCATCACCGGTAAAGGGCAGACCGGTGCTCTTATCACTGTACATATTTCAGACACACTGGTTGCAGACACGCTGAGTTGTAGTGTTTATGTTGATGAATATCAGAGTTGGTCTTGTCCGGTAATGGAATCAATTCCGGGCTCATATAAGCTCAAGGCCCAGCAATGGGTAGATAATGTGGCATCAGGGAAGCCTGTAATACGCAATTTTGATGTGATCTATATGCGCGATATTACGATTAATCCTACGGCAGCTCCTATATGTACAGCCCCAGATGAAACTATTTCTATTCCAATTACAGGAACAGCAACAAAGGGGGCTGATATTTCTTTATCAGTAGGTGGCAATGCCTATAAATGCGGCCCTGTACAAGTTTCAACAACGGATGGTTCATGGAGTTGTACTCTGGAGAATGTAACGCCGGGAATGTATCAGGTAAAAGCGAAGCAGACTATTACTGTGAATGGCCATACCTATGAAAATAAGAAAGTAGGTGATGTGAATGCGGCTATTTTAAGTATCTCCCATCCAGTAGATGGGGGGATTTTTTCTACATATCGTTCTCCAATAGATGTGCCTATAGGGGGATATTCACGACCGAAAATGGAAGTGTCATATGATATCCAGAATTATGGAGGGAGTTATAGGTGTCTTAGAGCTAGCGAGACAATAATATCAGGAAATGTTGGTACAGGTAGCACAAGTGCTGATGATCAGGGGAACTGGAGTTTTGATGTAAACCTTGAACATTTAGGCTGGTACAAAGTAACAGTTTCTAGTTCTGGACAATTTTGTGGGAAACCCATTCAGGCTGAAAGCAAGTTTTGTTATCGTCGATATATGAGATAAATACTTTATCTTTTTATTGCTACGATTTGATAAAAATAGATACAGTGAATAACCATGTTATTTCAACCCTATCGAATCTGATACGATTATCATAGTTCGATAGGGTTGACCCTGTTTCTAAATTTGTGTAATTGCCTGTTTTTGATATGTTTAATTTATCAACTAATACAGGTGAAAAGATGGACGAGAAACAGTTACAAGCCCTGGCTACTGAGCTGGCTAAAAATCTCAAAACGCCCGAAGATTTAAGTCAGCTCTCCCGTTTC
>NZ_CAWNQH010000087.1:0-25262 GCF_963876495.1 Xenorhabdus sp. KJ12.1 | reverse complement strand
GAAAACAACTTGTACTGGCGTTGAAATGTTCCGCAAACTGCTGGACGAAGGCCGTGCGGGTGAGAACGTTGGTGTTCTGCTGCGTGGTACTAAGCGTGATGATGTTGAGCGTGGTCAGGTTCTGGCGAAACCAGGTTCTATCCACCCACACACTCAGTTCGAATCTGAAGTGTATATCCTGAGCAAAGATGAAGGTGGCCGTCATACTCCATTCTTCAAAGGTTATCGTCCACAGTTCTACTTCCGTACAACTGACGTAACCGGAACTATCGAACTGCCAGAAGGCGTTGAGATGGTAATGCCAGGTGACAACATCAACATGGTAGTTAATCTGATTGCTCCAATCGCAATGGATGAAGGTCTGCGTTTCGCAATCCGTGAAGGCGGTCGTACTGTAGGTGCAGGTGTTGTTGCTAAAGTTATTGCTTAATCTTTGATTAGCAAAAAATTCTAAAAAAGAGGAGCGAAAGCTCCTCTTTTTTTGTGCTATCGAAAAAATAGGAGCTTTATTTTTCATTGAAATAAAGAATAAACAACAATTGAAATGAGAGTGATTAACATTTACAATTTGACAATATACTTTATTTTATAGCTATAACCGCTGTTGAACCTAATTAACTTCGTTAATCAGTACACAACTAGTTATAACATTATAAATAGTTAGAAGAGTGTTCCATGTATATTTGTCTCTGCAACGCAATAAGTGATAAAGCCATACGTAATGCTGTCAGACAGCAGAATGTTCGTTCTATCAGAGAGCTGAAAAACTTTGTGCCTGTGGGGAGTGATTGTGGAAAATGTGTACGTCAGGCCCGCGAAATAATCAATGAAGAAATCTCCTTGCTTCCCCCTATAATTAATGTTGCTTAAAATAAGCACAATTGTCTTGCAATTACTCTGTTTAATTAGTACTACACTGTAAGTACTGGAAGCGGAGGAATTGATTATGAAAGGTGATAAAAAAATAATTGCCCATCTTAATAAACTTCTTGGTAACGAACTTATCGCCATAAACCAGTATTTTTTACATGCCCGTATGTTTAAAAACTGGGGGTTAGTGCGCCTGAATGATGTTGAATACCGTGAATCTATTGAAGAAATGAAACATGCAGATAAATATATTGAGCGTATTTTATTTCTGGAAGGTATCCCAAATTTACAGGATTTAGGCAAACTCAATATCGGTGAGGATGTCGAAGAGATGTTACAATCCGATCTGACGTTGGAATTACGTGGTGCTCAGGATATGAGAGAGGCAATTGCATATGCTGATTCAATCCACGACTATGTAAGCCGGGATTTAATGATTGAAATTCTTGCAGATGAAGAAAATCATATAGACTGGCTGGAAACACAACTCGATCTGATTAAACGAATGGGTATGCAAAACTATATCCAGGCCCATATTATTGAAGAAGAATAGAATTATGCTAACGCCCTGTAAATACATATAGGGCGTTCATTTCTGACTATTTTTACCTGCCTTTATTATTTATCTGAATAAATTTCATCCTTGTCTTGCATTGTGAAGTGATTCACGTATAATGCGCGGGCTAACCTACTTCGTAGGCTGATTTTTATCAGTGTGAGCGGTAATTACCGCCATATTAAAATACTCCCGATATGGGGGTTATATATTGAACGATTACACTCCCCCATCAATCGAAATGGGTGTGAGGAGTAATTATTTACGTTTATAAAATAGTTGGAGCTCTGGTCTCATGCAGAACCAAAGAATCCGTATCCGCCTGAAAGCATTTGATCATCGTTTGATCGATCAATCAACTGCGGAAATCGTAGAGACCGCTAAGCGCACTGGTGCGCAGGTTCGTGGTCCGATCCCGCTGCCGACTCGTAAAGAGCGTTTTACCGTTCTGATTTCTCCGCACGTTAATAAAGACGCGCGTGATCAGTACGAAATTCGCACTCACAAACGTCTGGTTGACATCGTTGAGCCAACCGAGAAAACCGTTGATGCTCTGATGCGTCTGGATCTGGCTGCCGGTGTAGACGTGCAGATCAGCCTGGGTTAATCAGGTCATTGAGCGATTGAGAGGTTGAAACAATGATTGGTTTAGTCGGTAAAAAAGTGGGCATGACTCGCATCTTCACTGAAGAAGGCGTTTCAATCCCTGTAACTGTTATCGAAATCGAAAATAACCGTGTAACTCAAGTTAAAAACGAAGAGACTGACGGTTATCGTGCAATTCAGGTAACGACTGGTAGCAAAAAAGCAAGCCGCGTTAACAAACCTGAAGCAGGTCATTTCGCTAAAGCTGGCGTTGAAGCTGGCCGTATCCTGCGTGAATTCCGTCTGTCTGAAGACGATGCAGAATTCACTGTGGGTCAAAGCATTAGTGTTGAAATTTTCGCTGACGTTAAAAAAGTCGACGTTACTGGTACATCTAAAGGTAAAGGTTTCGCGGGTACTGTTAAACGCTGGAACTTCCGTACTCAGGATGCTACGCACGGTAACTCCCTGTCTCACCGTGTTCCGGGTTCTATCGGTCAGAACCAGACTCCGGGCAAGGTGTTCAAAGGTAAGAAAATGGCAGGCCAACTGGGTAATGAGCGTGTAACCGTTCAGAGCCTGGATGTAGTACGTGTTGACGCAGAGCGCAACCTGCTGCTGGTCAAAGGTGCTGTACCTGGTGCAACCAACAGCAACCTGATCGTAAAACCGGCTGTCAAGGCGTAACGTCGAGGAGATAGGAATGGAATTGGTATTGAAAGACGCGCAAAGCGCGCTGACTGTTTCCGAAACTACCTTCGGGCGTGATTTCAATGAAGCGCTTGTGCATCAAGTAGTTGTTGCGTATGCAGCTGGTGCTCGTCAAGGTACTCGTGCTCAGAAAACTCGTGCTGAAGTTTCTGGTTCAGGTAAAAAACCATGGCGTCAAAAAGGCACTGGCCGTGCGCGTTCTGGTTCAATTAAGAGCCCAATTTGGCGCTCTGGTGGTGTAACTTTCGCAGCGAAACCACAGGACCACAGTCAAAAAGTTAATAAAAAGATGTACCGCGGTGCCCTGAAAAGCATCCTGTCTGAACTGGTACGTCAAGATCGTCTGATCGTTGTCGAGAAGTTCTCTGTTGAAGCACCTAAAACTAAGCTGCTGGCACAGAAACTGAAAGAGATGGCTCTGGAAGACGTGCTGATCATCACTGGTGAAGTTGATGAGAACCTGTTCTTAGCAGCTCGCAACCTGTACAAAGTTGACGTCCGTGATGCTGCGGGTATCGACCCAGTAAGCCTGATCGCCTTCGACAAAGTGGTTATGACTGCTGAAGCTGTGAAGCAAGTTGAGGAGATGCTGGCATGATCCGTGAAGAACGTCTGCTGAAAGTACTGCGCGCGCCGCACGTATCTGAAAAAGCTTCTACAGCGATGGAAAAAACTAACACCATCGTTCTCAAAGTTGCGAAAGACGCGACTAAAGCAGAAATCAAAGCTGCTGTGCAGAAACTGTTTGAAGTCGAAGTTGAGGTTGTGAACACTTTGCTGGTTAAAGGTAAAGTTAAACGCCACGGTCAGCGTGTTGGTCGTCGTAGCGACTGGAAAAAAGCTTACGTCACCCTGAAAGAAGGCCAGAACCTGGACTTCGTTGGCGGCGCTGAGTAAGTCGGAGGAGTAAAGAACAATGGCAATTGTTAAATGTAAACCTACGTCTCCGGGCCGTCGCCACGTTGTTAAAGTGGTTAACCCTGAGCTGCATAAGGGCAAACCTTATGCTCCGCTGTTAGAAAAAAACAGCAAAACTGGTGGTCGTAACAACAATGGTCGTATTACCACTCGTCACATTGGTGGTGGCCATAAACAGCACTATCGTCTGATTGACTTCAAACGTAACAAAGACGGTATCCCTGCTGTTGTTGAGCGTCTGGAATATGATCCAAACCGTTCAGCAAACATCGCGCTGGTTCTGTATAAGGACGGCGAACGTCGTTACATTCTGGCTCCTAAAGGCCTGAAAGCTGGCGATCAAATCCAGTCTGGTGCAGATTCTGCAATCAAAGCTGGTAATGCTCTGCCAATGCGCAACATCCCGGTTGGTTCTACTGTTCACAACATAGAAATGAAACCAGGTAAAGGTGGCCAGCTGGCTCGTTCAGCAGGTGCTTATGCTCAGATCGTTGCGCGTGATGGTTCTTATGTAACCCTGCGTCTGCGCTCTGGTGAAATGCGTAAGGTACTGGCTGACTGCCGTGCTACTTTAGGTGAAGTTGGTAACGCAGAACACATGCTACGCGTTCTGGGTAAAGCTGGTGCAAGCCGCTGGCGTGGTATCCGTCCTACCGTTCGTGGTACGGCGATGAACCCAGTTGACCATCCACACGGTGGTGGTGAGGGTCGTAACTTTGGTAAACACCCTGTAACTCCATGGGGCATCCAGACCAAAGGTAAGAAGACCCGTAGTAACAAACGTACTGATCAATACATCGTACGTCGCCGTTCTAAAAAATAATTAGAGGATAAACCATGCCACGTTCTCTCAAGAAAGGTCCATTTATTGACCTGCACTTGCTGAAGAAGGTAGAGAAAGCGGTGGAAAGCGGAGACAAAAAGCCTATTAAGACTTGGTCCCGTCGTTCAACGATCTTTCCTAACATGATCGGTTTGACCATCGCTGTCCATAATGGTCGTCAGCATGTTCCAGTTTTTGTTTCCGACGAAATGGTTGGTCACAAACTGGGTGAATTCGCGCCGACCCGTACTTATCGCGGCCATGCGGCCGATAAAAAGGCTAAGAAGCGCTAAGGTAGGAGGAAGAGATGGAAACTATCGCTAAACATCGCCACGCTCGTTCTTCTGCTCAGAAGGTTCGCCTTGTGGCTGACCTGATCCGCGGTAAGAAAGTGTCGCAAGCTCTGGAAACTCTGACCTATACCAACAAGAAAGCTGCTGGTTTAGTGAAGAAAGTACTTGAGTCTGCTATTGCTAACGCAGAACACAACGATGGCGCTGACATCGATGATCTGAAAGTTGCGAAAATTTTCGTAGACGAAGGTCCAACCATGAAGCGCATTATGCCTCGTGCCAAAGGCCGTGCAGATCGTATCCTGAAGCGCACCAGCCACATTACTGTGGTTGTGTCCGATCGCTGAGACTCTGGAGACTAGCAATGGGTCAGAAAGTACATCCTAATGGTATTCGTCTGGGTATTGTCAAACCTTGGAACTCTACCTGGTATGCGAATACCAAAGAATTCGCTGACAACCTAGACAGCGACTTTAAAGTTCGCCAGTACTTGAATAAAGAACTGGTTAAAGCATCTATTTCACGTATCGTTATCGAACGTCCTGCGAAAAGCATCCGTGTGACTATTCACACTGCTCGTCCAGGCATCGTAATCGGTAAGAAAGGTGAAGACGTAGAAAAATTGCGCAAAGCTGTAGCGGACATCGCTGGCGTTCCTGCGCAGATTAATATTGCCGAAGTGCGTAAACCTGAACTGGACGCAAAACTGGTTGCTGACAGCATCAGCTCACAGTTGGAACGTCGTGTTATGTTCCGCCGTGCTATGAAACGTGCTGTACAGAACGCAATGCGTCTGGGCGCTAAAGGCATCAAAGTGGAAGTAAGCGGCCGTCTGGGCGGTGCTGAAATCGCGCGTACTGAATGGTATCGTGAAGGTCGTGTACCTCTGCACACTCTGCGTGCAGATATCGACTATAACACTTCAGAAGCGCACACCACTTATGGTGTAATCGGCGTTAAGGTATGGATCTTCAAAGGTGAGATCCTGGGTGGTATGGCTGCTGTTGAACAGGCGGAAAAACCGGCTGCTCAACCTAAAAAGCAGCAGCGTAAAGGCCGCAAGTAAGGAGAGTCGCTGATGTTACAACCAAAGCGTACGAAATTCCGTAAAGTGCATAAAGGCCGTAACCGCGGTCTGGCTGCCGGTGCGGATGTTAGCTTCGGCACTTTCGGTCTGAAAGCTGTGGGCCGTGGTCGTTTGACTGCTCGTCAAATCGAAGCGGCACGTCGTGCTATGACCCGTGCAATTAAGCGTCAAGGTAAAATCTGGATCCGTGTGTTCCCAGACAAACCAATCACCGAGAAGCCACTCGAAGTGCGTATGGGTAAAGGTAAAGGTAACGTAGAGTATTGGGTTGCCTTGATCCAGCCTGGTAAAGTCCTGTATGAGATGGACGGTGTGTCTGAAGAGCTGGCCCGTGAAGCGTTCAAGCTGGCGGCAGCGAAACTGCCTATCAAAACCACCTTTGTAACTAAGACGGTGATGTAATGAAAGCACAAGAGCTGCGCGAAAAAAGCGTTGAAGAGCTGAACACTGAGCTGCTGAACCTGTTACGTGAACAGTTTAATCTGCGTATGCAGGCGGCAAGCGGCCAGCTGCAACAGTCTCATCTGTTGAAACAAGTGCGTCGTAATATTGCACGCGTTAAGACTTTACTGACTGAGAAGGCGGGTGCGTAATGACCGATAAAATCCGTACTCTGCAAGGTCGTGTTGTTAGCGACAAAATGGAAAAATCCATTGTTGTTGCTATTGAACGTAAGGTGAAACACCCACTGTATGGTAAATTCATCAAGCGTACGACTAAGTTGCACGTACATGACGAGAACAATGAATGTGGAATTGGTGATGTAGTGGAAATCCGCGAAACCCGTCCACTGTCTAAGACTAAATCTTGGACCTTAGTTCGCGTTGTAGAGAAAGCGGTTCTATAATAGGGCGCTATCTCATAAGAAATAAACGGCTCAAAAAATAACAGGGCCGTTTATTTTTCTGTCCATCGCGAAGATGTGGTGTTATAATGCCGCGCCCTCGTAGTGTGGGATATTAAAACGGCTTCTTTAAAAATAAAGTGGCTCAGTAGTAGTTGACATTTAGCGGAGCACTAAAATGATCCAAGAACAGACTATGCTGAACGTGGCCGACAACTCCGGTGCACGTCGCGTAATGTGTATCAAGGTTCTAGGTGGCTCGCACCGTCGATACGCACATGTCGGTGATATCATCAAGATCACCATCAAGGAAGCGATTCCTCGTGGTAAAGTCAAAAAAGGTGATGTCCTGAAAGCGGTAGTGGTGCGCACCAAGAAGGGTGTTCGTCGCCCGGACGGTTCTGTCATTCGCTTCGATAGCAACGCTTGCGTATTGTTGAACAACAATAGTGAGCAGGTTATCGGTACGCGTATTTTTGGGCCGGTAACTCGTGAACTTCGTAATGAAAAGTTCATGAAAATTATCTCTCTGGCACCTGAAGTACTCTAAGGAGCAGGCAATGGCAGCGAAAATCCGTCGTGATGACGAAATTATCGTGCTGACTGGTAAAGACAAAGGTAAGCGCGGTAAAGTAAAACAGGTTCTTTCTTCTGGTAAAATTATCGTTGAAGGTATCAATCTGGTTAAAAAACATCAGAAGCCAGTTCCGGCTCTGAACCAACCAGGTGGCATCGTTGAAAAAGAAGCAGCAATTCAGGTTTCTAACGTTGCAATCTTTAATGCAGAAACCGGCAAGGCTGACCGTGTAGGTTTTAGATTCGAAGACGGCAAAAAAGTACGTTTCTTCAAATCTAACAACGAAACTATCAAGTAATTTGGAGTATACGATGGCGAAACTGCATGATTACTACAAAGACGAGGTAGTCCAGAAACTGATGAGTCAGTTTGGTTACCATTCTGTCATGCAAGTCCCTCGGGTCGAGAAGATCACCCTGAACATGGGTGTTGGTGAAGCAATCGCTGACAAGAAACTGCTGGACAATGCAGCAGCTGATCTGGCAGCAATTTCTGGTCAAAAACCACTGATCACCAAAGCACGCAAGTCAGTTGCAGGCTTCAAAATCCGTCAGGGCTATCCAATCGGCTGTAAAGTAACCCTGCGTGGCGAACGCATGTGGGAGTTCTTTGAGCGCCTGATTTCTATTGCTGTACCACGTATTCGTGACTTCCGTGGCTTGTCCGCTAAGTCATTTGATGGTCGCGGTAACTACAGCATGGGTGTTCGTGAGCAAATCATCTTCCCTGAAATCGATTACGATAAAGTGGATCGTGTACGTGGTTTGGATATTACCATTACCACTACTGCGAAATCTGATGATGAAGGCCGCGCACTGTTGGCTGCGTTTAACTTCCCGTTCCGCAAGTAAGGCAGGGTATTCATGGCTAAGCAATCAATGAAAGCACGTGATGTAAAACGTGCGAAATTAGCTGAGAAATTCTTCGCAAAACGCGTTGAACTGAAAGCGATCATCTCTGATGTAAACGCATCTGATGAAGACCGTTGGAATGCTGTTCTCAAGCTGCAAACACTGCCACGTGATTCCAGCCCTTGCCGTCAGCGTAACCGCTGCCGTCAAACTGGGCGTCCGCATGCATTTTTGCGGAAGTTTGGGTTGAGCCGTATTAAAGTCCGTGAAGCCGCTATGCGCGGTGAAATCCCGGGCCTTAAAAAGGCTAGCTGGTAATTGTCACCAATTGAATCACGGGAGTAAAGACAGATGAGCATGCAAGATCCGATCGCGGATATGCTGACCCGTATCCGTAACGGTCAGGCCGCGAATAAAGTTGCGGTCACCATGCCTTCCTCCAAGCTGAAAGTGGCAATTGCCAAAGTGCTGAAGGAAGAAGGTTATATTGAAGATTTTAAAATCGAAGGCGACACCAAGCCAGAACTGGAAGTTACTCTGAAGTACTTCCAAGGTAAGGCTGTTGTAGAAAGCATCCAGCGTGTAAGCCGCCCAAGTCTGCGCATCTATAAGAAAAAAGATGAGCTGCCACAAGTTATGGCTGGTTTGGGTATCGCTGTTATTTCTACCTCTAAAGGTGTAATGACTGATCGTGCAGCTCGCCAGGCTGGTCTGGGTGGCGAGATTCTCTGCTACGTAGCTTAATTCGGGAGGAAAGAATGTCTCGTGTTGCAAAAGCACCCGTCGTCATTCCTGCCGGCGTAGAGGTTAAACTCAACGGTCAGGTTATTTCGATTAAGGGTAAAAACGGCGAATTGAGTCGTGAAATCCACAGCGCAGTTGAAGTTACACATGCAGATAGTCAGCTGACTTTCGCTCCACGCGAAGGTTTTGCAGATGCTTGGGCACAGGCGGGTACAACTCGTTCTCTGCTGAATGCAATGGTTATCGGTGTTAACGAAGGCTTCACTAAGAAGCTCCAACTGGTAGGTGTTGGTTACCGTGCAGCAGTTAAAGGCAATACTGTTAGTTTGTCTTTAGGCTTCTCGCATCCGGTTGAACATCAACTGCCTGCAGGCATTACTGCGGAATGCCCATCACAAACTGAAATCGTACTGAAAGGTGCTGATAAGCAGGTGATTGGTCAGGTTGCGGCAGATCTGCGTGCCTATCGTCGTCCTGAGCCATATAAAGGCAAGGGTGTTCGTTACGCCGATGAAATCGTGCGTACCAAAGAGGCTAAGAAGAAGTAAGGTAACACTATGGATAAGAAAGCAGCTCGTATCCGTCGTGCGACCCGCGCACGCCGCAAGCTCCAGGAACTGGGTGCAACTCGCCTGGTGGTACACCGTACCCCTCGCCATATTTATGCGCAGGTTATCGCACCAAATGGTTCTGAAACTCTGGTGGCCGCTTCTACAACAGAAAAAGCTATCAGTGAACAACTGAAATTCACTGGAAACAAAGAAGCCGCAGCAGTAGTTGGTAAAATTGTTGCTGAACGTGCTCTGGAAAAAGGTATCAAAAACGTATCCTTTGACCGTTCTGGTTTCCAATATCATGGTAGAGTCCAGGCACTGGCAGATGCTGCCCGTGAAGCTGGCCTTCAGTTCTAAGGTAGAGGTGTAAGATGGCTCACATCGAAAAACAAGCTGGCGAACTGCAGGAAAAGCTGATCGCGGTAAACCGCGTATCTAAAACCGTTAAAGGTGGCCGTATTTTCAGCTTTACAGCACTGACTGTAGTTGGTGATGGTAACGGTCGCGTTGGTTTTGGCTACGGCAAAGCACGCGAAGTTCCGGCAGCGATCCAGAAAGCGATGGAAAAAGCACGTCGCAATATGAAAACCGTCGCACTTAACAGCGGCACCCTGCACCACCCAGTGAAAGGCGCACACACCGGTTCCCGCGTGTTCATGCAGCCTGCTCATGAAGGTACAGGTATCATCGCAGGTGGTGCGATGCGTGCTGTTCTGGAAGTAGCTGGAGTTCGTAACGTACTGGCTAAAACCTATGGTTCCACTAACCCAATCAATGTGGTTCGTGCAACCCTGGATGCTTTAGACAGCATGAAGTCTCCAGAAATGGTCGCAGCTAAGCGTGGCAAATCCGTCGAAGAAATTCTGGGGTAATGACCATGGCTAAGACTATCAAGATTACACAGGTCCGCAGTTCAATCGGTCGTTTGCCTAAGCATAAGGCAACTCTGACTGGTTTAGGTCTGCGTCGCATTGGTCATACTGTTGAACGCGAAGATACACCAGCGGTTCGCGGTATGGTCAACTTGGTTTCCTATATGGTTAAAGTTGAGGAGTAACAGATGCGCTTAAATACTCTGTCTCCGGCTGAAGGTGCCAAGCACGCACCTAAACGTGTAGGTCGTGGTATCGGTTCTGGTCTGGGTAAAACTGGCGGCCGTGGTCACAAAGGTCAGAAATCTCGTTCTGGCGGTGGCGTACGTCGTGGTTTCGAAGGCGGCCAGATGCCTCTGTACCGTCGTCTGCCAAAATTTGGCTTTACTTCACGTAAGGCAATGATTACAGCCGAAATCCGTCTGTCTGATTTTGCTCGTGTTGAAGGCGATGTTATCGATCTGAATGCACTGAAAGCTGCTAACATTGTTGGCCCTCAAATTGAGTTCGCGAAAGTTATGCTTTCTGGCGAAGTCAATCGCGCAGTAACTGTGCGTGGCTTGCGTGTTACTAAAGGCGCCCGTGCTGCAATTGAAGCTGCTGGCGGTAAAATTGAGGAATAAGTAACAGATGGCTAAACAACCAGGATTAGATTTTCAAAGTGCTAAAGGCGGATTAGGTGAGTTAAAACGCAGACTTTTGTTTGTTATTGGAGCTCTGATTGTTTTCCGTATTGGCTCTTTTATTCCAATCCCTGGTATTGATGCCACTGTGCTTGCCAAATTGCTCGAACAGCAAAGAGGCACCATCATTGAAATGTTCAACATGTTCTCTGGTGGTGCTTTAAGCCGTGCTTCTATCTTTGCACTGGGTATAATGCCGTATATTTCTGCATCTATTATTATCCAGTTGCTGACTGTGGTTAACCCCCGTTTAGCAGAGATTAAGAAGGAAGGGGAAGCTGGTCGTCGTAAGATCAGTCAGTACACCCGTTATGGCACATTAGTGCTGGCAATATTCCAGTCAATAGGTATTGCAACTGGGTTGCCGAATATGCCTGGGATGCAAGGGCTGGTTATTAATCCAGGTTTTGCGTTCTATTTCACGGCTGTTGTAAGTTTGGTCACAGGAACTATGTTCTTGATGTGGCTAGGCGAGCAGATTACTGAACGAGGTATCGGCAACGGTATTTCAATCATAATCTTTGCTGGTATCGTTGCGGGCCTTCCGCCAGCAATTGGTCACACCATCGAGCAAGCTCGGCAAGGCGATCTGCACTTCCTCCTGTTGCTGTTGGTTGCAGTCTTAGTGTTTGCAGTAACCTTCTTCGTTGTTTTCATGGAGCGTGGTCAACGTCGTATCGTTGTTAACTATGCCAAACGTCAACAAGGTCGTAGAGTTTTTGCAGCACAAAGTACACATTTACCGTTGAAAGTGAATATGGCTGGGGTTATCCCTGCAATTTTTGCTTCCAGTATTATTTTGTTCCCTGGTACTATAGCCTCTTGGTTTGGTAGCGGAGCAAACTGGAATTGGTTGACAACTATTTCTATGTATTTGCAGCCAGGTCAACCGCTTTATGTGTTATTGTATGCATCTGCAATCATCTTCTTCTGTTTCTTCTATACGGCTTTGGTGTTCAATCCAAGAGAAACGGCAGATAACCTGAAGAAGTCCGGTGCATTTGTACCAGGAATTCGTCCGGGAGAGCAAACGGCTAAGTACATCGATAAAGTAATGACTCGTCTAACCTTAGTTGGTGCGTTATATATTACTTTTATCTGCTTAATCCCGGAGTTCATGCGTGATGCAATGAAAGTTCCATTCTATTTTGGTGGTACTTCCCTACTGATTGTAGTCGTCGTCATCATGGACTTTATGGCTCAAGTGCAAACTCTGATGATGTCGAGTCAGTATGAGTCTGCATTGAAGAAGGCAAACCTGAAAGGATATAACCGCTAATCGGTTTGCTTGAGAAGTTACGGAGAGTAAAAATGAAAGTTCGTGCTTCCGTCAAGAAATTATGTCGTAACTGCAAAATCGTTAAACGTAACGGTATCGTTCGTGTGATTTGCAGTGCAGAGCCTAAGCATAAACAGCGCCAAGGCTAATTAATCGCATATTTTTCTTGCAAAGTTGGGTTGAGCTGGCTAAATTAGCCAGCCAATCTTTTTATCTGACAGCAACATTATTTGAGTATCCTGAAAACGGGCTTTTCAGAATGGTGTTGCAGTGAATAAATATTGTAGGAGTGCATAGTGGCCCGTATAGCAGGCATTAACATTCCTGATCAGAAACATACTGTAATCGCATTAACTTCGATTTACGGTATCGGTAAAACCCGCTCACAGGCTATCTGTGCAGCAACGGGTATTGCTGAAAATGTTAAGATCAGTGAGCTGTCTGAAGAGCAAATTGACAAGCTGCGTGACGAAGTTGCTAAATACGTTGTAGAAGGTGATTTGCGTCGTGAAGTAACCCTGAGTATCAAACGTCTGATGGATCTTGGTTGCTATCGTGGTTTACGTCATCGTCGTGGTCTGCCGGTTCGCGGTCAGCGTACTAAGACCAATGCACGTACCCGTAAGGGTCCGCGTAAGCCGATCAAGAAATAATCGGGGTATTGAATAATGGCAAAAGCACCTATTCGTGCACGTAAGCGTGTAAGAAAACAAGTCTCTGACGGTGTGGCTCATATCCATGCTTCTTTCAACAACACCATCGTTACTATTACTGATCGTCAGGGTAACGCTTTGGGTTGGGCAACTGCCGGTGGTTCCGGTTTCCGAGGTTCTCGTAAATCTACTCCGTTTGCAGCTCAGGTTGCAGCAGAACGCTGTGCTGAAGCAGTAAAAGAATACGGAATTAAGAACCTGGAAGTTATGGTTAAAGGACCTGGTCCGGGCCGTGAGTCAACTATTCGCGCACTGAACGCGGCTGGTTTCCGCATCACTAATATTACTGATGTGACTCCGATCCCTCATAACGGTTGTCGTCCACCGAAAAAACGTCGCGTTTAATACGTCTTCGTTTTTAGGATTGTTGGAGAAAGAAAATGGCAAGATATTTGGGTCCTAAGCTCAAGCTGAGCCGTCGCGAGGGTACAGACCTTTTCCTGAAGTCTGGCGTTCGCGCGATTGACACCAAGTGTAAGTTAGAACAAGCACCAGGCCAGCACGGCGCACGCAAACCGCGTCTGTCTGACTACGGTGTTCAGTTACGTGAAAAACAAAAAGTTCGTCGTACTTACGGTGTTCTGGAACGTCAATTCCGTAACTACTATAAAGAAGCTACTCGTCTGAAAGGCAACACAGGTGAAAACCTGCTGGCTTTGCTGGAAGGTCGCTTAGATAACGTCGTTTATCGTATGGGTTTTGGCGCGACGCGTGCTGAATCACGTCAGATGGTGAGCCACAAGGCTATCATGGTAAATGGTCGCGTTGTTAACATCGCTTCTTATCAGGTATCCCCGAATGACGTAGTCAGCGTTCGTGAAAAAGCGAAAAAGCAGGCTCGTATTAAGGCAGCTTTAGAGCTGGCTGAGCAGCGTGAGAAACCAACTTGGTTGGAAGTTGATGCTGCGAAGATGGAAGGTGTGTTCAAGCGTAATCCTGAACGTACTGATCTATCCGCTGACATTAACGAACACCTGATCGTCGAGCTTTACTCTAAGTAAAGCTTAGCACCAAAGAGAGGACACAATGCAGGGTTCTGTGACAGAGTTTCTAAAACCGCGCCTGGTAGATATCGAGCAAGTCAGTTCGACGCACGCCAAGGTGACCCTTGAGCCATTAGAGCGTGGCTTTGGCCATACTCTTGGCAACGCACTGCGCCGTATTCTGCTTTCGTCTATGCCGGGTTGTGCGGTGACTGAGGTTGAGATTGATGGTGTACTGCATGAGTACAGCACCAAAGAAGGTGTACAGGAAGATATCCTGGAGATTCTCCTCAATCTGAAAGGGCTGGCGGTGAAAGTTCAGGGCAAAGATGAAGTCATCCTTACCTTGAATAAATCTGGCATTGGCCCTGTGACTGCAGCCGACATCATCCATGATGGTGATGTCGAAATCGTCAAGCCGCAGCACGTAATCTGCCATCTGACTGACGAAAGCGCTTCCATTAGCATGCGTATTAAAGTTCAGCGCGGTCGTGGTTATGTGCCGGCTTCTGCCCGAATTCATTCGGAAGAAGATGAGCGCCCTATCGGTCGTTTGTTAGTAGATGCTTGCTATAGCCCAGTAGAGCGTATTGCCTACAATGTTGAAGCAGCTCGTGTAGAACAGCGTACTGACTTGGATAAGCTGGTTATCGAGATGGAGACTAACGGTACAATCGATCCTGAAGAGGCGATTCGCCGTGCAGCTACTATTCTGGCTGAACAACTGGAGGCTTTCGTTGATTTACGTGACGTACGTCAACCAGAAGTTAAAGAAGAGAAGCCTGAATTTGATCCGATACTGCTGCGCCCTGTTGACGATCTGGAATTGACTGTCCGCTCTGCTAACTGCCTTAAGGCAGAAGCTATCCACTACATCGGTGATCTGGTACAGCGTACTGAGGTTGAGTTACTTAAAACACCTAATCTGGGTAAAAAATCTCTTACTGAGATTAAAGACGTACTGGCTTCACGTGGACTTTCTCTGGGCATGCGCTTGGAAAACTGGCCACCAGCAAGTATTGCTGATGAATAACTAGATCACAGGTTAAGGTTTTACTGAGAAGGATAAGGTCATGCGCCATCGTAAGAGTGGTCGTCAATTGAACCGCAACAGCAGCCATCGCCAAGCTATGTTCCGTAACATGGCAGGTTCTTTGGTTCGTCATGAAATCATCAAGACGACTCTGCCTAAAGCGAAAGAACTGCGTCGCGTCGTTGAGCCGCTGATTACTCTTGCCAAGACCGACAACGTAGCTAATCGTCGTCTGGCATTCGCCCGTACTCGTGATAACGAGATCGTGGCAAAACTGTTTAATGAACTGGGCCCGCGTTTTGCGAGCCGCGCAGGTGGTTACACTCGTATTCTGAAGTGTGGCTTCCGTGCAGGTGACAATGCACCGATGGCATACATCGAGCTTGTTGACCGCGCCGCTGAGTCTCAGACAGAAGTAGCAGCTGCAGAGTAATCTGTAGAAGCATAAAAAACCGGGATAATACCCGGTTTTTTATCGTCTTTTAATTCTTCCCGTCATTATTTCTTCTTATCTTCTCCATTGCTTTTTGATTTCTAGCTGGCAGTAAAACATCCGGCGATGATTTATTAATCTATTCTGGTAGTATTGATTTTATTTCCCTGTTTGATGAGAGGCTGCCATGTATCGTATTGGTCAATTGGCGAAGTTAGCGAATGTTACTCCTGATACTGTTCGTTTTTATGAAAAACAAGGATTGATGGATCATGAAGAAAGAACAGAAAGTGGTTATAGACTTTATACAAAACACGATTTACAGCGGCTACGCTTTATTCGCTATGCAAAGCAATTAGGTTTTACATTAGAGACAATTGTAGAGTTATTGTCTATCCGCGTTGATCCTGAACATCATACCTGCCAAGAATCTAAGAGAATTGTTGATACTAGATTACAGGAAATAGAAGAAAAATTATTAGAAATGCAAAAAATGCGCGACTCTTTAAAAATGTTAAGTGATGCTTGCTGCGGAAGCGCACATATCAGTACCTATTGTTCAATATTGGAGATATTAGAAGAAGGGGCAACGAAAAAGTGATTTTTCTTTATTCTTCTGTGCATTAAGAGTACTATTGATAAGCTATATTTATTCAAATAACTATATTTTGAGGTCATTATGACAACGTATCGGCATAAAAAAGGTGTTATTAAAGATAATGCTATAGAAGCTCTTCTGCATGATCCTTTGTTCAGGCAGCGAGTAGAAAAAAATAAAAAAGGTAAAGGAAGTTATAATCGTAAAGCAAAACATGGGAAAGGAAGTGGTTGGGAGGCCAATGATAATAATTTTTTCAAGTTATTATCATTGGCCTTCTAATTTTCTGAGTACAAATATTTCAGAATTGGTAGCCGTGTAAGTGATTTATAGAAAGAATGGGCTTGGTTGGAATAGCTTTTCAACTTCAGGAACAAATTTTTTATCTGTAATAAACATGATTACATGGTCGCCTTGTTGAATAATGCTGTAATCATTAGCAATGATGACTTCTTCTCCGCGGACAATGGCGCCAATGGTTGTTCCTGAGGGAAGTTTTATATCTCCTATTTTCCTCCCAACTACTTTGGAAGTATGTTCATCACCATGAGCAATCGCTTCAATAGCTTCAGCAACACCTCGCCTTAATGAAAATACGCTAACGATATCGGCTTTGCGGACATGCCCAAGTAAAGCAGATACTGTGGCCTGTTGGGGTGAGATGGCAATATCAATAACACCACCTTGGACTAAATCCACATATGCACTACGCTGGATTAGTACCATTGCTTTTTTGGCACCCATTCGTTTTGCAAGCATGGCTGACATGATATTAGCTTCATCATCGTTAGTTAATGCAATGAAAACATCGACTTGCTCAATATGTTCTTCTGCCAGTAGCTCCTGATCAGAAGCATCACCATAGAACACTATAGTATCGTGTAATAGCTCTGCAAGTTCAGTTGCTCTTTCCTGATTATGCTCAATAAGCTTAACGCTATAATCTTTTTCAAGGCGTAAGGCTAAACCTGCACCGACGTTTCCGCCGCCAACAATCATGATACGTTTGTATGGTTTTTCTAGACGCTGTAACTCGCTCATCACTGCTCTGATATGTTGTGATGCAGCAACAAAAAATACTTCATCGCCAGCTTCAATAACTGTAGAGCCTTGTGGCTTGATTGGACGGTCTTGTCGAAATATTGCGGCAACTTTGCTGTCAATATGCGGCATATGTTCGCGAAGAGAAGATAATGCATTCCCTACAAGTGAACCACCATAATAAGCTTTTACTGCAACAATACTGACTCTGCCTTCAGAAAAATTAACAACCTGTAAGGCACCGGGATATTGGATTAATTTGTAGATATAGTCGATAACTAACTGCTCTGGAGATATCAGATAATCGATAGGAATATCACCGGGCTTAAATAACTTTTCTGATTCCCTAATATATTCTGATGAACGGATCCGGGCGACTTTATTTGGTGTATTAAATAGAGAATAAGCGATCTGGCATGCGATCATGTTGGTTTCATCTGAATTTGTAACAGCAACTAACATATCAGCATCTTCTGCACCGGCTTCTCTTAAAACTCTGGGATGAGAACCATGCCCATTTACAACCCGCAGATCGAATTTGTCCTGTAACTGGCGTAAACGATCTGTATCGGTATCAACAACAGTAATGTCATTGTTTTCATCAACTAAGTTTTCAGCTAGTGTTCCACCAACTTGACCAGCACCCAGAATAATTATCTTCATAGCTACTCTCTTTATATGTTAGAAGTTGCAATTGTTTTGCTATTTTAGCAAAGTCATTACATTCTCTCGCCCGATAGAGCGAGAGAAAAGCTATTCTATTATTGCTTAGTCAATCGAGCATAAAAGAAGCCATCACCGCCTGTTATCTCTGGAGTAATTTGTATTCCTGGGGTCTCTTGTGTACCTGTTCCAGAGAGCTTGGCATCCGGATTGAGTTTTAAAAATGCTTTAATTTGCTCACTATTTTCATCAGGTAAAATTGAGCATGTGGCATAAACCAGAGTTCCACTTTTCTTTAAGAATGGCCAAATAGCATCAAGTATTTCCGCTTGAAGCGTCACTAACTGAGCGATGTCTTCATTTCTTCGTAACCATTTTATATCTGGATGGCGACGGATCACACCTGTTGCTGAACATGGCGCATCAAGAAGAATGCGATCAAACTGTTCTCCGTTAGTCCATTTGTGTGGGAAACGCCCATCACCCGTTTTAATGACAGCATTTAAATTAAGGCGCTGTAAGTTTTCTTCCACTCGCTTAATTCGTTGTTCATCAATATCAACGGCAAGTACTTTGGCGCTTGGTGCCATTTCAAGTATATGTGTTGTTTTGCCACCTGGTGCAGCACAAAGATCAAGTATTTCTTCTCCATCACATGGCATTAATAATTCAGCACAGCCTTGTGCAGAACGATCCTGAATGGTAACCCAGCCTTTATCAAACCCTGGCAGTATATTGACAGGACAAGGGGTTAATAGACGAATTGCGTTGGGATGATCTGTATCTAATTCTGCGGCTATATTGGCTTTTTGCAGCAAAGAGAGATATTGATTTGTAGAATGATGTATCTGATTGACGCGTAACCACATTGGTGGTTTTTGATTATTCGCATTGACAATATGTTGCCAATTGTGAGGATAAGCCTTTTGAATACGAGTTAACAGCCATTTGGGATGTAAGTGGTGACTGGCATCATTAGATTTTTCTACTAACTCTTCTTGTTGACGCTGAAATTGTCGAAGAACGCCATTAATGAGTCCTTTCAGTTGTGGACGTTTTAAACTGATTGTCCCATTAACTGTTTCTGCGATCGCTGCATGTGCAGGTATTCGTGTATAAGTAAGTTGATACATTCCGACCATGATCAAATAGTGGAAAATGCGTTGCTTACCTTTCAATGGTTTTGCCATTAATTGGGCTATAAGCCATTCCAGCTGAGGTAAAACTCTTATTACACCAAAACAGAGTTCCTGTAGGAGAGCTTTATCTTTATCTGATACTTTTTGTTGGAGTTCGGGTATAACAGTGCTGAGTGACTGTCCTTGCTCCAGCACTTGGCTAATCGCTTTTGCAGCGATGCTTCGCAGGTTATGTGTATTTTTCATGGCATGGTCAAAAGCTGAGTTTCATCAGCATAATAGTAGTAAAGCGAGAAGATGCCTGTATGCTGACACCATACAGGCAATGAATGTTAGTTGATTTTGTTACCCGGAGTGAACCATTCGCGCTTAGAATTTAATAAATCGGCAGCTGACATTGCTTTTTTGCCCGGGGGCTGCAATTGAGTAATATTCAATATCCCATCAATTGTAGCGACCTGAATACCCTTTTTATCCGAGTGGAGAATTGTGCCCGGGATTTGGTTAGATTTACCGTCAATAGCATGAGCCTCCCATACTTTAATGGGCTGTTCATCAATTAAGAAATAGCTTATTGGCCAAGGGTTGAATGCACGCACACAACGTTCGAGCTGAATTGCTGATAAATTCCAATCCATTCTTGCTTCATCTTTGCTGAGTTTTTCAGCATAAGTAGCAAGAATATTATTCTGACTTTCCGGTTGACTATCACCAGATGTTATTAGACTTAATGTATTAAGCAATGCATCGGAGCCGATATCGGCAAGTTTGTCATACAAGCTCGCAGTAGTATCTTCGTGTGTAATTGGGCAGGTTGCTTTTAACAGCATATCGCCTGTATCAAGGCCTGCGTCCATTTGCATGATTGTTACCCCTGTTTCTTTATCTCCAGCCCAGATAGCACGTTGAATTGGTGCAGCACCGCGCCAATGAGGTAATAAAGAACCATGAACATTGAGGCACCCCAACGGTGGAATATCTAATACAGCTTGGGGAAGGATCAAACCATATGCAACGACAACCATGATATCGGCTTGTTGCTCCATGACCCATTGCTGACTTTCTTCTGTACGTAATGTTATTGGCTGGAAAACAGGGACATGATGTTCTTCAGCCAATACTTTTACAGGACTTGGTGTCAGTTTTTTACCCCTTCCTGCCGGTTTATCAGGTTGAGTGAGTACACCGACAATTTTATGTTGAGATTTTAATAAAGCCGCCAAATGGTGAGCCGCGAAATCAGGGGTTCCGGCAAAAATGATACGTAAAGAATCAGACACTGTTATTTCCCGTAATGATAAATTTACTTAGCCTTGGCTCTTAATCGGTCAATTTTTTCGACTTTTTGGCGAATACGCTGTCGTTTTAACGGAGACAAGTAATCTACGAAGAGTTTACCGAGCAAGTGATCCATCTCATGTTGAATACAAATCGCCAACAGACCATCGGCTTCCAACTCAAATGGTTGACCGTGAAAATCCAGAGCTTTAATTTTGACTTGCTCGAATCGTGGCACAAATGCACGTTGTTCAGGAACTGATAAACAACCTTCTTCGATACCTGTTTCCCCTGACTCGGTTACTAGCTCTGGGTTAATGAGTACAAGTCTCTGGTCTCTATTCTCTGAAACGTCAATAACAACAATGCGTTGATGGATATCAACCTGAGTTGCTGCTAAGCCGATCCCTTCTTCTGCATACATCGTTTCGAACATATCATCGATGATACGCTGGATTTCTGCATCGACTTTTTCTACTGGCTTGGCAATTGTGCGAAGCCGCTCATCTGGATAATGTAATACTTGTAAAACTGACATATATGTTTAGAACTGCATCCAAAAAGTGAGTGATAATTAGCGTCTATTCTAGACATTTCCTGATTAGATTGACAGTATCGCCTACAAATTAATCATGTAAGCATGACAACATATTGAGTCAGGATGACGATAATGGAAATGATGGAAATATGGCTGAGAATGAAAATGGTATCTCACCTTTCAGTGACAAAAGCAGTGTCTATAATCGAGCACCTACTGCAGGTTAAAAATATTACTCATGCTGTGATGAAAGATTGTGGCTTATCACCTACACAGTGTATGCAGTTTTTAAAAGCAAATCCTTCTGTTTTGCTTTCCAGTCTTAATTGGTTGGAGCAATCAGGAAATCACTTATTAACCTTTTCTGATCCAGAATACCCTTCTTTGTTGAAACAAATTTATTCGCCTCCACTGATACTTTTTGTCTCTGGGAAAGTAAGCACATTATCTGAGAAACAAGTTGCAATAGTGGGTAGCCGGTCGGCAAGTTTTTATGGTGAAAAGTGGGGGAGAGTATTTGCTGGAGGGCTAGCGGAGAATGGGATAGTAATAACCAGTGGGTTAGCGGTTGGGATTGATGGTATCTGCCATCAGGCTGCTATTGATGCAGGAGGGCAAACCGTTGCGGTATTGGGGAGTGGACTTGAAAATATTTATCCTAATCGTCATCGAACTTTAGCCTGTTGCATTAAAGAAAATGGGGTTCTGGTTTCTGAGTTTTTCCCTGACACTCCACCTAAAGCTAAAAATTTTCCAAGACGAAACCGGATTATTAGTGGGTTAAGTTTAGCGATTCTGATTGTAGAAGCTCATCAAAATAGTGGTTCACTGATTACAGCACGCTGTGCACTTGAACAAGGACGGGATATTTTTGCATTACCCGGCCCACTAGGAAGGCCTTCGAGTGATGGTAATCACTGGTTGATCAAACAGGGAGCTTATTTAGCAACCAGTGTGATTGATATAATGGAACATATTAATGCTAATTTTCAATGGATTAATCTGGAAGAGGGCAATGATAAACAATTTGAGCAAACAGAGTTGCCATTTGCTGAGGTGCTGGTTAACGTAAGTGATGAAGTTACACCTGTTGATATAATTGCTCAGCGCTCTTCTCTTCCTATTACAGAAGTCATGACTCAATTATTGGAGCTTGAATTAATGGGAAAAGTGGCTGTTGTTGCTGGTGGTTATGTTCGGGTGAATTGAAAAATTGAATTTTCTCTTAACCTGAACTTTATGGTTTTCCAATAAATATCGTGATTAGTTTTCCGTGAGTAAGATATGCTTAAAAAAGTACCCTTTGCAGTAAAACAAACAGAATATTGCGCTGAATGTGGTGCTGAACTAGTGATCCGCAACGGGGCCCATGGTCCATTTTATGCTTGTTCCAATTATCCATCATGCTGTTATGTTCGGCCGTTAAAAATATCATCAGATGGACACGTTATTAAGGAACTGGAAGGGCAAATTTGTTCTCAGTGCGGTTCAACGTTGGTTTTACGGCAAGGACGGTACGGTATGTTTATTGGCTGTAGTAATTATCCAGAATGTAATCATATTGAGTTGATTGATAAACCTGATGACTCTTCAGTTAATTGTCCTCAGTGTCAGAAAGGTAAGTTGTTTCAACGTAAGTCACGATTTGGTAAAACATTTCACGCTTGTAATCGATATCCCGAATGCCAGTTCACACTGAATAATAAACCGGTACAAGGGGAATGTGAGCTTTGTCATTATCCCTTGTTGGTTGAAAAGAAAACCACACAGGGCATTAAACTATTTTGTGCTAGTAAATTGTGTAATAAGCAGCAATCCATTGAAACTGAGAAATAAAATGAGTAATGAAGCATCTCCTGCATTTGATTTAATTATTAAGGCCTTAAAAGAAGAAAAAGTCATTGCTTATCCTACGGAAGCTGTTTTTGGATTGGGTTGTGACCCTGACAGTGAAAAAGCGGTTAATAAATTATTATTGCTGAAAAATAGACCCAAGGAAAAAGGGTTAATCCTTATTGCTGATAGTTATGAGAGGTTATGTCCCTATATTGATGACAATCAGTTGGATAATGAGCAGAAAAAGACAATCTTCTCTTGTTGGCCGGGACCGGTGACATGGGTTATCCCAGCCAAATCTGTGACACCAAAGTGGTTGACGGGAAAATTCTCAACACTGGCAGTCCGAGTTACTGATCATCCTTTGGTCAGAGAATTATGTGCCCTTTATGGAAAACCTCTCGTATCAACCAGTGCAAATTTAAGTGGGCTGGAACCATGTAGGAGTTCAGAAGAAGTTCGTCGACAATTTGGCAACGATTTTCCTGTGCTGGAGGGGGAAGTGGGTGGACGTAAGAATCCATCAGAAATCAGGGATGCTTTGACAGGTAAACTATATCGGCAAGGGTAAGGAATAATGGATAAATTCGCGGTTTTTGGTAATCCGATTGCACATAGTAAATCTCCTTATATTCATCAATTATTTGCCAAACAAACGGGTATTGAACACCAATATGGGAGAATACTTGCTCCGTTAGAACATTTTGAACAAACATTGGAGCAATTTTTTGAACAAGGTGGTTTAGGTGCGAATATTACCGTTCCCTTTAAGGAACGAGCTTATGAGTGTGCACATCAGTTGAGTGAGCGAGCTAAACACTGTGGTGCAATCAACACATTCAAGCTAATTGAAAATAACAAGCTTCTGGGTGATAACACTGATGGGATTGGGTTATTAGCAGATTTGCAGCGGCTTAACTTCATTAGCAAAGGGCAGCATATCCTGATTATTGGGGCTGGTGGAGCAGCAAAAGGAGTTATATCTCCTTTATTAGACTTTGGATGTTCGGTGACTATTACTAACCGTACTTTTGCACGTGCGCAAGGGATAGCGAATATGTTTTCCACATTTGGTCATATTCAGGCAGTTGAAATGAAATCTCTTCTGAATCCAGATTTTGATCTTATTATTAATGCAACCGCTTCTGGTCTTGATGGAAGTGTACCTGAAATATATCCGTCAGTTTTCCGTAATAGTGGTGCTTGTTATGATATGTTCTATCAAAAAGGATTAACGCCTTTCCTTAATTTTGCCCAGCAAAGTGGAGCCTCATTTTTGGCTGATGGATTAGGGATGCTAGTGGGACAAGCAGCGCATTCCTTTGAACTTTGGCATGGTATCTTACCAAAAGTGGAACCTGTTTTGGCTGCTTTAAGAGAAGAATTACACCTATGAATCAAGCAATTCAATTTCCTGACCGTGAAGAATGGAATGAGAAGGAAAACAAAGTTATATTTCCTGCTATGGTCAATGGCCTACTGGTGCAATGTCTGATCAGTGCTGATGAATTAATTCGACGTTATGGTAATGATTTTCATCCAATTGAACTATTTCACCAGTATCGTTGGGATTTAGAAGAAGAGTTTGAAGAAATCATCCTACGTGGGCAGGATGATCAATTTGGATGTTATTCTATATTGTCTGATATATCTGCTAAGTAATCATCTTTCCAGCGAGCGTAGTTATTAGCAGAATAAAGCAGCCCTTCTAATTCTTCATGTTTGAGTTTTCGCACTTGTTTGACTGGGCTGCCTATATACAGATATCCACTTTTTAATATTTTTTTTGGTGGGACAAGACTACCGGCCCCAATAATGACATTGTCTTCAATGATAGAGCCATCAAGCAGAATTGAACCCATCCCAACAAGTACTCGGTTTCCTATCGTACAACCATGTAACATTGTTTTGTGACCGACAGTGACTTCCTCACCTATGATTAGCGGGAAGCCATCAGGATTATCAGATGATTTATGAGTTACATGTAGAATAGAACCGTCCTGTATATTGGTACGAGTTCCAATAGAAACATAATTGACGTCACCACGGATGACGACTAACGGCCAGATACTTACATTATCTGCCAATCTGACATCTCCAATCACAATAGAAGTAGGGTCTAGCATGACTCGTTGACCAATTTGAGGCCGCAAGTTTAAATATTTACGTAAAACGGTAGACATAAAAACCTCAATAACAGTAAGAGAGGATAATATTGCGTGAAATGTTATTGAGGAAAAGATCACCACGCAATGGTAAATTTGCATTAATTTCATCCTGATTGAGTGGTTTTTATATTGAAAAGCGCAAAAAGCGTCCAATTGAAAATAAAATTGCAAAAAAGAGTTGTCAGTGCCGAAAAACTCCCTATAATGCGCCACCACTGACCGACGCTGAGCTGAACACAGCCGCGCAGGCCAGCGGCACGAAAGCGAAAATAATCGCTTGACTCCGGAGGCAAAAAGCGTAAGATACGCAGCCTCGCAACACGGAACAAAAGATTCGGTTGCCATGCTCTTTAACAAATTAATCAGACAATCTGTGTGGGCACTCGCAAGACACTATCGACAGCCGAAAGGCAAAAAAAGATTAAAGTCTTGAAGAGTGACTGAACAGTTAATTCATTACGAACTAACAGTAACGATTCTTTGAGCATCAAACACTTTTAATTGAAGAGTTTGATCATGGCTCAGATTGAACGCTGGCGGCAGGCCTAACACATGCAAGTCGAGCGGTAACAGGAAGCAGCTTGCTGCTTTG
>NZ_CAWNQH010000086.1:0-26221 GCF_963876495.1 Xenorhabdus sp. KJ12.1 | reverse complement strand
TTCTAAATTATACATGCCTGAGGATCTCCACGATTTTGTTTTCTTTAGCAAAAACTTTGATCGTGCCTCAGGCACTTTAGTTCCCTTCTTAAGCGAAGCTCAGGTTAATTATGAAAAGTTATTTAGTTAGCGCTAATAATACTTCTGACACCCCGAGGAATTCAGAAATAGTAAGCTGCCCAAAACTTGACTTTTCGGCACCTATTTGATGGAGGCTTCCAACTTTATAAAAGTGTGTAATATCTCCTGATGAGGAAAGTATATCTTGTGCAAACAAAGCTGCGAGTAATGATTTACCCACCCCATTACGACCTATTAATCCTGTAACGTTATTATTCAAAATTAAATTTAGTTTTGAAATTATTTCAACACCATCATCAAGTCGGTAAGACAAATCTTTAGATACAATACAGATCACACATCACCATATATTATTTTTTGATATTATTTTTTGTCGATTATATATATATTTGAATCTATGTTAACCTCTTATGGCAAGTATGATCTGAAATATCACTCATGAAATTTAGAAAACTTACAAAATACGAAGAACTCCAGCTTTTCATATCTAATAACACTCTTGATGAGCAGACTGGCGTTTTAAGTTATACATATGAATTAAAAGGTTTTTTTGATAAAAAAAAACTGGAAGAATCACTAGAAATGGTTATATTAAAGGACTTCAACTCTTTATGTTTTAATATTACAAAAAGAGATAAAGAAATAGGTATCATAAATTGCGGACGTCCTGAAACCATTCTTAATAAAGTAATTAGCGAAGAAGCCTTCGATAATCAAGAACCATTTACCCCTGAATTAAATGGTAAGCTTTTTAGATTCACCTTATTTTCAGATGATTATAAATCATCGAAACTTAGGCTTCAATTCAGCCATTTAGTCTTTGATGGAACTTGCTATAAACCCTTCATAGAGAACTTAGCTAGAGTTTGGAAAAAAGAGTTCAATCAAGATGCAATTATAGATGAATTCCCCCCTCTAGCATTAAAATCCGTTGAACCTATACCTAGTGAGCTAGAATATTGGAAGATGGTTTTAAAGGGTTCACGATTATATCAACCACTACCTTTCTGCTTTAAGACCCCTAAAAAAAATGGGATTAGTCTTACTGTTAAGAAAACTATTCAAACTACGTCTTTCAGAGCTATTCATAAGACTACCAGAGAATTTGGTGTAACAATTTTCCAATTCGTTATTGCCACCATGGCCGCGCTTATATCTCGCTATAGTGAGCAACAAGATAAAGGAAAAGAACGTGTAGTACTTTCTCATACTGTCAATAGTCGCCCTGCCGGTGAAGCTTATTGTTGCTATACAAACATCATTCCACTTTTTCTGAATGTAGATATCCACCAACCAGCATCTAACTTAATGAAAGAGGTAGTTAGAGCCAGAGAACAAGTAATTCCATACCAGAATGTACCAACCTTACAATTAATCGAAATGGCAGATGCTAAAGCTAATCATGGCGGTCGTCTGTTTAATGTCATTATCAACTGCTCAGAAGGCCTTGTTCCCTACCAATTGCCACAATTAGACGGTATAGATATATCGTGGCTTAGTAAACCAGCTACCTCTGGGACTAGTGATTTAGTACTTAATTACAGCTGTGATGGTTCAAATCTGTATCTTTCATTTGATTCCTCATCACGCTATATGTCGCATGAAACACTTTCAGCACTGGCAGAGAATTTTGTCCTGATCTCCTCATTCATAGCCAGTAATCCTAATATTCGGTTAGATGAACTTGATCTGAGCCGGTCCTTAACGCCCGCAATATATGGTACAAAAAAAAACTCTCTACCAGATATAAATATCCTTCAAAAGTTTACCCTAGTGACCCAACGTTATGCCGATGAAGAAGCTATCAAAGATGAAAATGCCTCCCTTTCATATAGTCAGTCATCCCGGTTAGTAAACGCCGTTAGCGAGGCTATTGCAACTTTACCAGAATTTTCCAGTATCAACTCAATAGGTGTTTTTCTCGGGCGTTCTATACTGCTTCCTATTGCCTACCTAGGAGCTATAGCCCTTGAATGCCCTTTTGTGCCGATGGATCCTTTACTACCTGATGAAAGACTGAAATACATCGCTGAAGCTTCTGAAGCAAATATCTTCATTGTTGACCAAGGAACAAAGTCACGAGCAAAGGAGCTTTTTCCTTACGCCTATTTAGTCGATGTGAATCAGATAATAAAATCCGGCTACGAATTCGGTGGAAACTTGCTAACCATAAAGAACCGTGTGCGAAAAACAGATAGAACGGCTTATATAATGTTCACATCGGGATCTACCGGTCAGCCGAAGGGAGTAGCTATTAGTTATCGTAACTTGGCAAATTTCTTGGCGGCAATGGAAATATCACCAGGCATACGCCCAGGTGAACGTTTATTAGCGTTAACTCCGATTAGCTTTGACATTTCAATATTAGAGTTGCTACTTCCGTTAATGTGCGGAGGAAAAATTTTCATCGTTTCTGATGATACACGTATCAGCGCATCTTTACTTGGTGATGCAATAAATAGTAATAAGGTAGACCTAGTTCAAGCTACAGCATCAAGTTGGCGAATCTTACAACAGTCAGGTTGGTCTGCGAAGCAGCCTTTTACTGCATTAAGTGGAGGAGAACAACTGGAAAAAGATGTAGCACAGTACCTTCTTCGCGAGGCAGGGTTGCTGTACAACATGTATGGCCCAACTGAAGCAACTATTTGGGCAAGTATTTATCAAGTTACCGACACAGATAATATTTATCTTGGTCGGCCTTTACCAAATTGTGATTTTTATATCATTGATAATAATGGAAAATCAGTAGCGCCAGGCATGAAAGGTGAACTTGTAATCTCGGGTTCATGTGTAGGTAGTGGTTATATAAATAGTGCTACAGAACAGGTGTTTATCACTCTCGACGATGGATCTAAGGCATATAGAACCGGTGATATAGTTAGGTACTTATCTTTTAATGAGATTTCTTATGTTGGACGTCACGATAATCAACATAAAATCAATGGATATCGTATTGATACTTCTGAAACCAGTCATTGTATTAAGGCATTTATTCCTGAAGCCACTGTTTTCACAGTTGTGCGAAAACATCCAGAACCAAACCTATCTAGTTTTATATGGTTACCACCGGAATGTGATTTTGATGAGACAGAGACTCTATCCTGGTGCAAGCAGCATCTGCCCTACTATATGGTACCAAGAGTAGTACGACGCCTTAAGAAAATACCGCTGACCCCCAACGGCAAAGCTGACGTGAAAAGTTTGAGTGAAGCATTGTTCGATAAACTGCCTCTGATAGAGCCACGATTTGGCGCATCAAAACCTGCAAAATTATTTAATCATACGTCACAAAACATTCAACGCTCTCTACAAGTAATGATTAAAGAAAAATTAGAGGTAAATGTCTCTGATTTTGACCAGTCTTTGGGATGGCTGGGAATGAATTCAATTAGTTTTAATATATTATCTTCTGAAATAGATAAAATTTTTGGTATTAAGTTCCTTAGTTACGAATTCTATCAGTATGGTTCAATTAATGAAATCGCTTCGGTTATAGAGCGCCGGATATCGGGATACTCCGACTCGACAGATAGCACTAATAATGTGACCGAAATAAATAGTCACACTGAAGACACAAAGGAACAGCCGCTAGCAATTGTTGGCATGTCTGTCACTATGCCGGGAGGACACGATGTTGAAAGATTCT
This sequence comes from Xenorhabdus sp. KJ12.1, assembly GCF_963876495.1. Lineage (NCBI taxonomy): Bacteria > Pseudomonadati > Pseudomonadota > Gammaproteobacteria > Enterobacterales > Morganellaceae > Xenorhabdus > Xenorhabdus sp. KJ12.1. The sequence continues at coordinate 22,491 of NZ_CAWNQH010000086.1, read as the reverse complement.
GGCAGACGTTAATCGAACAAAAGAACTGTATATCCTCCGCACCAGCCATTAGAAATTTGGAAGGAGCTTATGCTGGATTTCTACCGGATATTGCGGGATTCGATGCGCGCTTTTTCTCAATCTCTCCGCTTGAAGCAACCCGAATGGACCCTAGACAGCGGCTACTCTTACAAGCTAGTTGGCGAACGTTGGAAAATTCAGGTTATGCTCCGTCAACGTTAGCAGGAAGCTGTACAGGCTGTTATATCGCAGCAACAGGGCTGGATTATGCCTTGTTACAAGCTAGGGTAGGAGAAAACCAAACACCTCATTCATTGTCAGGGCACTCGCTTAGTATGTTAGCAAATAGACTTTCATCTCACTTTGACTGGAATGGTCCTTCCTTTGTAATAGATACAGCTTGCTCTGGAGTACTTACGGCGCTTGTTAAAGCGGCTCGTGATTTGCGTATGGGAATTTGTGATTTTGCCCTAGTAGGGGGAATCAATTTGATTCTGGACGCACAAATTAATGAGGGACTGAATGCGGGGCGCTTCATGTCTCCCGATTATCGCTGTGCTACTTTTGACGAAAAAGCCAATGGCTATGTCAGAGGCGAAGGTTATGGCTGCTTCCTAGTAAAACGCTTAACTGATGCTCTAGCTGATGGAGATCATATTCATGCTGTTATCGAAAGTGTAGCCGAAAACCACGGCGGCAAAGCAAGTTCCCTCACTGCTCCGAATCCTGATGCGCAATATCGATTGCTTTTGGATGCTTATACCCCAGAACTTGCACAACGAGTTAGTTTTATTGAAACTCATGGCACCGGTACCAAACTTGGAGATCCGATAGAAATTGCCGCTCTCCAACGCGCTTGGCAACATCTTGTAAATCAAAAAAAAACTCAGCCAGTATGGTTGGGCGCAGTGAAGTCAAATATTGGTCATTTAGAACCGGCGGCCGGAGTCGCTTCAATCGCAAAAATTGTAAAAGCTTTTGAACAAAAATCCCTTCCGGCAAATCTCCATTTTGAACATTTAAATCCTGATATTGACCTTGACTCATCGTCATTTCGCGTGCTTACAAAAACAATTGAATGGCGTGCAAGCACACCGCTTACCGCAGGCATCAGCTCATTTGGCTTCGGTGGATCAAATGCGCACGTAGTTTTATCTGCTCCCTCTCCTAGGCCTGAACGTGAAAATTCGCAGATAAAAGCGTTTCTGATCCCAATTTCTGCCCGCTCAGAGAAGGCATTGAGTAATAACATATCTTCCTTAGCATCATTACTTGAGCAGCATCACCAAGATTATTACTGCTCAGAAAAAATGCTTGACCTTGCTTTTACTCTCTCCTGTGGGCGTGATCATTTTGAATACCGGCAAATATGGCTGGTAACAAACATTGATGATCTACTGGAAAATCTTCGCAGTCCCTATCAGTGCGTGAAAATATCTAGAAACAACAGCATGTTAGAAGAATACTCATCGTCTTACTCCCTCGAAAGTTCTGAAATATTAAGCAATATTAAAAGATCCTATTTAGAGGGTGCCAGAATCAACTGGCAAAATTTATATGCCGATTGTGCGCCGAGGAAAATACCTCTTACCACTTATTGTTTCGATGAGCGACCATACTGGTTCTCGAAATCTTCATCCGAAAATTTGAGTATAGATAGGTATAGAACTAAGCAAGGGTAAGTTAAAATGACAAAATTTTTCCGTGAAGACACTTTATGGCAAGCCTTACCAGATAATAACGGTTATCTCGTTACAATCAGCTGTAAACATGTGTATTTCACCGATCACCAAGTTCGAGGGCGGCAAGTTTTACCAGGAGTAGTGTTTCTTGAGTTAGCACTGATAGGCGCAGCTAAATTATTTCCAAATCATACACCCTGTAAAATAGAAGAAGTAGCTTGGCTACGTCCAATAATTTGTGAGGGAAAGGAAGCTAAAATTCAAGTACTTTTTTCGCTGGAAACAAAATTGCGTTTAGTATTTCGAATTAATCATGGTGAAGTCACATGTGGTTTTGGCTGCATATGTTTTGATAATGCTGAAGGCATCGAACACCCTACTGTACAATTAACGGTACGTGATCGGCTAATTCCCCACAAAAACAATCAATTTTCACATCATGAGATCTATCAGGCATTTACGCGCATGGGGATTGTTTATGGAAAATACTTTAGGCGCATTAACTATGTCCAGCGTAACACAAAAACTTCAATGTCTTGGTTAAGCAGCGATGACGGTATACTCATGGGCTGGAGCAGTTTGATGGACTGTGCCTTTCAATCCGGAATGGCAATTTCATTAGGTGAGCATAATGACAGCCTAATGCCGTATTCGCTAGGATATCTTATCCTTCATAAAACATTACCTCTCAATGCGCAGCAGCATGCATTCGTTCTGACCGAAAAGTTATCACCATTTCGTACCAACATCACTATTTTCACTGAAAAATTTAACCCAGTGTTATCAGTTTTTGAACTGGGAGTAAAACCCTCAAACCTAAAATAAAGGAACCCAAACGCTATGGACTTTACTGGACTTTCTCAAACAGATATTGACTCAATAGTCTTTTCACCTAATTGGACTATTTATCCTCTTGGGAAACAGCCAGAGGATAAAGGGGAGAGACTACTACTAATTCCTCCTTCTCAAAAGAAACTTGTGCAGGAAATTGTCACTGTATTTGCACCCGAAGAAGTGCTTATTCTTAGCCCGAAAGGGATTGAAAGAGTGATAAGGAAACTAGAAAAAAATGCAAACACAAGGTTAGTTTTTATTTCACGTACTCCTTGGCAAAGTGAGGTTCCAGACGAGGACATATGTGCGTTTTTTAATTTAATAAAGTCATTGCATGATGTTGTTACCATCTCATTAGATATCTTTACTGATAAGGCAGTTTCGAGCCATCTTTTTGATAGTGTGACTCACCCAGTTGATGGTGTTTATATTGGTCTTGCCCAAACGTTAATTAAGGAACGTCCTGAATGGAAGGTGCGCTGTTTTTCTATTAAAAAACTTTCAGCTGATAGTCTACAAAAATTACTTGGTATTTCTCTACCAGAGGTATATGACAAACCTATATGTATCGCTGAGAGCAATTATGCATTAGCAGACATGTTACCAGCTAAGCTCGAGGTTTGGCCATCTAAGTCTCTGTTCAAGACTCAAGGAACATATTTGATAGTTGGAGGAACAGGAGGCCTTGGCGCAATGTTATCGGAGCATCTTGCTAAATACTACCAAGCCCATTTAGTTATAATTGGACGTCGAGAAGAGAATTGGGAACTGATGGTGCGCCTACGTCAAGCCGGTGCAGAAAGTGTTGATTACCATCAGGTAGACCTGACAGATCGTGAGGGCCTACAAACTTTAGTCGACAATTACCCTCTAATCCAAGGCGTAGTTCATTCAGCACTTGTTCTAGAGGATGCATCTTTAACTACAATGAGCGAGGAGACATTATTCCGGGTTCTAAGGCCTAAATTGCATGGTTGCTATAACTTAGTTAGCGCTTTAAAAGGGAGGGCTCTGGATTTTTGCCTGTTCTTCTCATCAATTCAGTCTTGGATTGCTAATCCAGGGCAAGCTAACTATACAGCAGCCTGTGTTGCTAAAGATGCTTTCGCTGATCTCATGCACAATGCATTAGCGATAAATAGTAAAGTCATTAATTGGGGTTATTGGGGCTCGATTGGAGTAGTGGCCAATGACCATTACCGTGAGCGAATGAGAAAGCTAAAAATTGGCTCAATTGAAGCTGACGAAGGACTGGCTATTATTGAACGTTTTCTGGCTTCACCTTTAAGGCAAATAACCGTTATAAAAGCGGAAAATTCAGCATTGAAAAGAATGAATATCAAACCACATTGCAATAACAAGCCCCAAGATTTATCTATATCGAGAGCACAGAATGATTCTATGGAAGAAATAATTCCCCCATTTAACTCTACTCATAAAGAGGTGGAGCATAATAGGGAAATATCAGAGAGTCTTCAAGAGTACGCCCGCTGGCGGTTAGGACATATTACCCAACCGAATGTGACTTTAGCTAAATTCGAAAAGCTAGTCCAAGCTATTCGCGCTATACCTTCTGGTCATAGCCTAGGTAAAGAAGCATTATTAAACAAATATCCAGAATTAGCAGGCCATATTAAACTGTTAGACCATTGCTTAGATCATTTACCTTCCATTCTTCAGGGTAAAATAGATCCTCTCAGCATTCTATTCCCTGAAGGCAGTTTTGAACTTGTCGAACCTGTCTATCGAGATAACCCTATTGCAGATTATTACAACGGAATAGTCGCGCAAATCGTTAGTAATTTTCAGCAGATGCACAAAAACCGCCCCATTAGAATTATTGAAATTGGTGCAGGTACAGGTAGCACTACACAGTTTGTCTTACCAAAACTAACTAAAGATAATGTCTCGTATACATTTACCGATCTGTCATTTTCTTTTCTGAATAAAGCTCGTCAACGATTCGTTGATTATCCGTATATTGATTATCAAATTTACAATATCGAAAAGTCACCGAAATTCGAGAAGCCGTTCGATATCGTGATTGCGACCAATGTGATCCACGCCACTGCTAACCTACCTCAAACTTTAAGTAATGTGCGGCAATTGCTTGGTAAAGAGGGTATATTCATACTTAACGAGATTACATCATGTCAAGATTACGCTACTTTAACATTTGGATTGACTGATGGTTGGTGGTTGAGTAAAGATACTTACCGAATTCCTAACAGTCCACTTCTATCTTCCGATAGTTGGCGCCAGTTGATGTTACAGTCTGGATTTAGTGAGGTGGGATCTCATGGTAGTGAAGAGCAACAGGTTATTGTAGGTTTTTCACATCAGGTAGTAAAAAACAAACAAGTTAATGACCTTGGACATTCTTCTCAAGTAGAGTTAAAAGCTTTTTTACGCCAAGTCATTGCCGATGTACTTCATTTTGAGGAAAACGAAATTGAAGAGAATATCCCATTTAATGAAATGGGTATTGACTCACTAATTTCGATGGAGTTACTTAAGCCCATTAGAGAAATAGTAAGCTATGTCTCCGCCACTGTGTTATTCGAATATCCGACAGTTCGTCAACTAGCTGAGCACTTGCAAATTCAAGGCGCTACGTTAAAGAAATCAATCGTTCAGAATGCTACCTTCCAAGAAGCTAAGTTCCCCTTGGATGCATTTCATAAGGAAGGCATTGAACTAGCTGTGGAAGGTTCCCTGAATAAGGATGTAACTGCTCAAGTAGCGAAAATTATCGCTGACACAATGATGATGGAGATGGCTGATATAGAGCTTGATACTCCATTCCAAGAATACGGTGTAGATTCGATTATTTCTCTAGAACTAATACGCCCATTGAAAAATGTTTTTGGTCATCTACCCGCCACTATATTGTTTGAATATCCAACTCTGCGGCAGCTTTCGGAACATCTTAGTGCCAGCACAAAAATTGGAACTAGTACAAAATCGCTTGATAAAGAGTATAGACAATCAACTCCCACATCAAACAGGGGAATGCACTTAGGCGTTACAGATGGTGGAAAAACCTTCCTGCCTGATGATATTGCCATCATAGGTATGTCAGGTAGATTACCTCAATCTGAAAATATCTCAGAACTATGGATGAATCTGCGTCAGGGACGAGACTGTACTTCAACCATTCCTACTGAGCGCTGGGATGTAGAAAAGTACCTTACTAATACACCACTCAATGGCCGAGGAAGCTACACTACTCAAGGTGCTTTTATTGCTAACCCTGATGCCTTTGACCATGAATTCTTTCATCTCACACCTAAAGAGTCCGCAAGAATAGATCCGCAAGAAAGAATTATGCTGGAACAAGTCTATCGCGTGATATTGGATTCTGGTTATACACGAAATCAACTGGCTGGTTCTGAAACAGGAATTTATGTTGGGGTAATGAACGGTGATTACGCTTGGCATACACCAGTAGATGAAAGCGTGAATCATCCGACATCTCTGTTTTGGTCAATAGCAAATCGCGCATCTTACCATTTTGATTGGCGAGGACCAAGTATGGCCATTGATACTGCTTGTTCAGCTTCTTTGACGGCTATTCATTTAGCTTGTCAGGCCTTAAGAAATGGCGATTGTCAGCAGGCTGTAGTTGGCGGTGTTAACTTAATCACTCACCCTAGACATTTCGAACAACTTTGTGGTTTGCATATGTTATCACCTAGTGAACAGTGCAAGCCTTTTGGCGCAAAGGCTGATGGTTTTGTAGATGGGGAAGGCGTGATTTGTTTGATGTTAAAACGAGCAGAAGATGCGTTTGCAGATAATGACAGGATTTATGCAATCGTCAAAGGATCAGCTATAAATGCGGGTGGACGCTCTAATGGCTATACAGCTCCAAATCCTGAAGCACAAACAGCCTTGATTCATAAAGCCCTTAAGGCTGCGAAGGTTTCTCCCACAGACATCAGCTATGTAGAAGCCCACGGAACCGGAACTGAATTGGGCGATCCAATTGAACTACGGGCGTTGAGCAATGGGTATGAAAAGGCAGCGCGCCAAAGTATTCGATTGGGTTCAATAAAGTCTAATATAGGACATCTTGAATCTGCAGCTGGTCTCAGTGGAGTAGTAAAGGCGGTTCTACAAATGTGGAACAGAGAATTTGTTCCTTCACTTAATGCAGAACAGCTCAACCCACATTTAGACTTCGAGAATTCACCATTCTCATTAAATCGTAAGCTTCAATCTTGGGATTCCTCTTTACCTCTCTACTCTGCAGTTAGCTCATTTGGTGCAGGAGGGAGCAATGCGCATATTATTCTACAGGGGGTAGCAAATCCTCTTAATGCGGCAATCCCAACATTGGATGTGAAAGACGACAGAATTTACGTCATTCCGATTTCACATCACAGCAGTGCTGGATTACAGCTTACCATTGATGGCCTTCTCAATTGGTTACGGAAAAACCAAACTTCACTAGCTGAGCTGGCTTATACCCTCGCGTGTACCCGCGATCATGAAAAACATCGCCAGATTTTTGTTTGCCAGAGTCAGCAGGAATTAATTGAACAGCTTTCATGTGATTTGCAGCAGCCTTCCAAGTTCAATAAGCTCAAATTTTTTAGTCAAGAGAAGCTTCCAAAAAGACTTACTGTGGATAATGTAGCTGAAATTGCCTCACTTTATCTGTCAGGCGCCAAATTACCATGGTCAGACTATTACCAACATCGTAAATTTATCCAACTTCCTGAATATGTCTTCATTCGTCATCGTCACTGGATTAACTCACTTGAGTCAAAATTCAATGGATTAGATAGTCTAACCGCGGCTCATATGATTCATGGAAAAAACATGGCCCCTGCAGCTTGGTTCCTTTCAGAACTTTGTGAAAAAGGCGCTGGTAATATTTTCAATAACATTGTTTGGAAGAAAAAAATCCACTCACCAAAGTTAATACGATTAGAGGAAGACAAAGGGATATTTAGACTAGTTAGTCAGGAAGATAAACAAATTTTTTCAAGTGCAGAACAGATACTAGGTGATACGGCAAAAATAATAGACTCAAAACTTCCTGACATTACAGCCTTTGGCGATAGTCTCCGTTTATCCCGCCAACAAATTTATGACGACTTCAACCAACGTGGATACTGCTATGACCAATCACTTCAAGGCATTCAATGGGCTCAGGTGAAACAAAGTATGATACGTGCTTCCTTACATGTCGATCGCGACTGGGGACATTTGGTCTCTCCTGCGCTCCTAGACGCCGGTCTACAACTTGCCATTCTGATGCCAAAACCCAAAACAGAGGATAACGCTCAAACCTTCGTTCCTTGGCAAATGAGCAACATGTTTGTACATCGCATTCCTAATAACGAAGCCATTTATTGCTACTGCTTTGAAAGAGAAGGCAGCGCTTCGCCTCAAGCACGGATTTTTGATTTTTGGTTTACAGATCAAAACCATCAACTGCTTATAAAACTTGAGGAACTGGTATCGGTAGTCATACAACCTGAAGTTGAGAAGACATCTTCAAAGTTCCTACAATCGTCAGAAGCTGAGGATAATTTTGAGGTTTTCAATATTAGCTAAAACCAAAATCATTAATTGATAGGATGATACGAATTATGGAAATAATCATGTTTCCCGGTCAGGGCTCTCAACAATTGGGAATGGGAAAAACACTCTTTGCTAAGCATAAAAATCTTTGCAGCAGAGCAGATGATACACTGGGATATTCAATAAGCCGTTTATGCCTTGAGGATCCGAAAGGGCAGCTAAACCAGACTGCTTTTACTCAACCCGCACTGTATTTTGTCTGCTGCCTTATGTACTTAGAGCTGCTAGAGCGCGAAGGCGATCGGCATAATGTATTTGTCGGACATAGCTTAGGATTGTACCCAGCTTTGTTCGCAGCAGGGGTATTTGACTTAATCACTGGTTTGCACATTGTAGCTAAACGGGGAGAGTTAATGCAGTCAGTCGTTGGTGGTGGAATGATGGTTGTGCTAGGAAATAACCTCGAAACACTTCCGGGAAAACTGATCCATCATAATTTTTTTGATATAGATGTCGCCAACCACAACTCTCCTGATCAGGTAGTGCTAAGTGGTAAAGAAGAGCGTATGACGTTTCTGCTACCACTTCTGGAAAAGGAAGGATTTCGCTGTATCTTGCTTCCAGTCAGCGGAGCCTTTCACTCACGATATATGGAATCTAGTCGGTTGTCTTTTATGGATTTTCTCATGACACAACCGCTATCTCCTCCCCAAAAAATTGTTATTTCCAGTACTAGTGGTGAAACACTTACTACTGATTTTCTGCTCGAGGAAATGGGATTTCAATTGGTAAAGCCAGTGCGCTGGTTCCATACCATCCAACGACTCATTAATGACTTTCCTCAGGCTGAATTTCGTGAGATTGGTCCAGGGAAGGTACTAACAGGTATTCATTCAAAGATCTTCAATGCAGCTAACTCAGCTCAGAAAGATTACTGAAAAAGGAGAGAAAATGAAACATGGTAAAATTGCAGTAATTGGTGGTGGTGGAGCAGGAACGGTAGCAGCGTGGCTATTAAACCGCTGTCATGACATCACTCTATTTGAAGCCAATGATTATCTGGGGGGACATGCATACAGCCATCCTGTAACAACAAATCAAGGCATTAGGCATATAGATATGGGAGTGGAATATTTTAACGAACGCCTGTCTCCCAATTTGTGTGCACTGTTGGCTGAATTAGACATTAGTAGTTATGTTGCCCCACTCAGCATGCAGGTTGATTTTAAAGATGGAGGGCATTTTTGGAATAACTTGCTCGATGGCGGTGGCATCAATATTGAATTGCGCACTGAATTTGACCGGTTTCATTCTGATATGGCTAACGTACTCAGCTCAGGTAAAACACGTTATAAAAAAATGAGTATTGGAGAGTTTCTAAATGAAAGAGGTTACTCAGAGTCATTTCGTGAGCAGGCATTATTACCAATGATGACGGTGTACTCAGGCTGTAATGCCCCTTCTTTGGATTACACTCTAATGTACGTAGCTATCTCCTTCAATATGAATTTGTTGTCTTTTTTTTCGCCAGGCTATTGGCGGAAAGCAAAAGGAGGCATTAATGGCTATATAGCAAAAATTCGAGAACAACTAGGTGAGCGCGTTAAACTTAACACGCCGGTTACCCGAGTTACGCCTGTCGAAGATGGGGTGATTATCGAATTTGGTGAGCAGAAGCAAAAATTTGAGCAAGTTGTTTTTGCTACCCATGCAGATATTACTCTTTCACTGCTTGAAACCGATGAAAAAATATACAGAAAAATTCTGGGTGATTTCGAATATGTACCAGTCAAAAGCTATTGCCATCACGATAGCCGCTGGATGAGTAAGCGTAGCAACAACTGTTACTGCCAGTTCATTATGCCTGCCTCAGATCCATCAAATGTTCCTAACCCCAAATTTGGCAGTTTAACTCGTGTTAATAATATCCTTCCCCATTATCATGACGTCGAGCAACCATTGCTTGTCAGTTTTGATCCCAAAAGTGATATTTCTGCTGATCTTATTTCTGATATCAAAACTTGGAAACTTCCTAAGCTTAGGCCAATTGATTTCTACCGTAAAACCCGCATACGGGAAATTCAGGGCAAAAATAACATTTGGTTTTGCGGAATGGATATTGGCCTGACTGGTCATGAGGGCGCGATTGTATCAGCGATGGTAATTGCAGATAGAATTGGAGAAGCTTATCCATGGAAGGACAATACCCTTGCATTGATCCAATTTAAGGTGATTAAAGAGATTATGGGAGTATATCACCCTCGGGAAAGATTTGCATCTTGGATAGGAAATGCTGGTTTCCAGATTGCAAAAGCGCTTTCTTTACATAAAGAACAATCACATCGCTTTATAAAAGATCTCATTGTCTAAGGAACTAAATAAATGCTGTTAAATAAAGAAAAAACATCAGTAGTTATTTTCAATATGCAGATGGAATTAATCCCAATGCTGAAAAATGGCTCGCAGTTATTAAACGATTGCCGATGGCTAGCAGACATGTGCAGCGACCTACAACTACCCACCACCCTTGTTGAACATAAAAAATTGGGTAAGTTAAGTGAATCATTAAAAAACCTCGCACAAAAAGCTAAAATCATAGAAAAAACTCATTTCGATTTCCTTAAGGAGCCTATATTAATCAGTGAAATAGAAAAAAATAACCGAGAACAATACGTTTTAGCCGGTGCTGAAACTCATGTCTGTTTGCTGCAATCTGCACTACATTTAAATGCCATAGGTAAACAAGTATTTGTGCTAGCAGATACATGTTCATCACGTTCAAAAATTGATCACAAAGTTGCATTGGATCGCCTTCAGCTACATGGTATCCATCTAATAACTCGCGAGATGTTTTTCTTTGAATTAATTCGCCACTCCGAATACCCTGGTTATCTGGATCTGGCGATGAAATATCTGGATGGACGTTATATTCGTTAATAAACATTTATTCAGGCATTTAAAATTTGATTTCATTCAATGTGCAGTCTTCATCAGGAATTATTCCACATGTTATCTGCCGACGATGAAATATAGAAATAGGCTAAGCCTAAAACTTGTAAGGAATATCACGGTGATTTTGTAATGGAAATATTACATTGGGAATTAGCAAAGACTCTGCCATTATCGGCAGAAGATATAAAAGAACAACGTGTGCTAATAATTACTGATTGGGATATTATAGAAGCAGAAGCATTGCAAAAGGGTATAGTTGTATTAAGGACTGACAACTCCGAGAAAAACGATTTCATTTCTTCGCTCAATAAGAGTGGAACAGACTGCGATATTATAATTGTTACTATGAAGCCACAGCCTGTTTCTAAACTCAGTCAATATACATGGCGAAGCTTCAGCTGGTTAAGTCTCGCTCTCTTGCAATGGTGCATTTCTCAGAAACGCCCCATCCATCTACTGTGTTTCCATAGTTCTGAAGATGTACTTGCATCTATTTTCAGCGGATTAGCACGCTCAGTAAGTCTAGAGGCGCCACTTATTTCTTTTACCTGTACTGAGATCGCAGAACCTTCAGCTATTGAGTTAAATTCATGGATTAAGAATTCATTATCTCGTCCCGGAGCGCGATTGTATTATAACGGCTCTCAGCTTTCGCAATGGAAACTAGCCCCCGAAGCATTTCAATCTACATCTAGGCCTGTATTACAAGCGGGAGATAATGTTATTGTCATAGGCGGTGCTGGAGGTATTGGGATTGAATTGTGTACATTTTTACGTGATCAAGTACAAGATCAATTACTAAACGTCTTTGTCCTTGGACGCAAAACCCCTGATAGAGAATGCTTAGACAAGCTAAAAGAATGCGGGGTAAAAAACTACTTTAAGGTCGATGCCACTGATCCCCAAGCTCTAGGGGCCGTTTGTAATCATATAAGCGAAAATGCTGGTTCAATTAAAGCAATATTCAATCTTGCAGGAGTGCTAGATGACTGCCTGTTTTTCAATCTTACTGAGGATAGACTGGAAAAAGTATTATGCGCTAAAGCAGACGTTGTATTAAATCTTGCATCACTTCCCCTCAATATTAGGCCTGAATTCACTGTTAACTTTAGTTCTCTGACCGCGACAATTGGCAATATAGGCCAATCAGCTTATGCAGCTGCTAACGAGTTTGTTGAAAGGGTAACTCAGCAGATTCCTGGTGGATTCAGCTTTTCTTGGGGATTGTGGCAATCACAGGGTATGCAGATGGAACATCAAACCTCTGGCTTAGAACCCTTAGAACCTAATATAGCTTGCCAGCAAATGTTTAAAGCACTTGAGAACAATCAACGCCATCAAATTATTTTCGAAGGGCATTTAGCAGAGATTGACGCACTAATTAGTAGAAGTACTTCGATGGCCTTAACGGTTGAACAGGAAAATAGTTCAACCATGTCGACCGAGATTTTCGATAAAGAAACTTTGGAGACACTTACTTGCCGCTGGCTGAGCGAAATTATCCTTCGACATAGCGGCTTGAAAATTATCAATCCTGATGACAACTTACTCAATAAAGGCTTGGACAGCGTCAGTAGCATTCAAATCAGCACTGATATCATTACGCAGTTGGAAACCATCGGAGATATTAAAATTAGTCGTGCAATTTTATTTGAATGCCCGACCATAACGCAGTTGACAAAACATATGCTTGAATGTGCAGAGCCTTTACTTCAAGCTTTGTTAAGAGCAGATGCTCAGAAAAAAAACACTTCTACACTTCAGGAACAAATCCTATCCAAGGATACTTCAGAAGTTAATATCCTCAAAGTTAAACCTAGCAAAACTGAACCCTTGGGTCCTCTTCCAGGAAACTGGAGGGAAAACGATATAGCCATTATTGGCCTAGCGGGAGAGTTTCCTGGTGGTAACAGCCTGGAAACATTTTGGCAATCGCTCTTAAATGGAGAAGACTCGGTAACAGTTATCCCAGACCACCGCTGGAACTGGCGAACTGACTACAATCCCAAACTTACAGCAGGTAAAACATATGGTCGCCATGGCGGATTCATTTCAGATGCGTGGGAATTTGACCCAGTATTTTTCAATATTACCCCTTCAGATGCACAGCTAATGGACCCCCAAGAACGACGATTTTTACAGGCTAGCTATCATGCACTGGAGGATGCAGGTTACTTTATCAACCCAATTCGAGAAGTAGGGGTATTTTCGGCAGCTATGTTTGGTCATTATCAAGACTTGTCGTCTAAAGAACGGGTAATAAGCAGCTCATTTGCATCCATTGCTAATCGCGTATCCTATTCTTTCGATTTGCATGGCCCCAGCCTTACGCTTGATACAATGTGCTCTGGTTCTCTGAGTGCATTACATATGGCATGCAACAGCCTGCAACTCGGTGAATGCAAAGTAGCCTTGGCAGGCGGAAGCAATATCATGACACATCCAGGAAAATACAGATTATTAGCTGAAGGAAAATTCCTTAGTCCCACTGGCCACTGTCATGCTTTTGGGATTGAAGCTGATGGTTATGTGCCCGGTGAAGGTGTCGCAGCTGTAGTATTGAAACCGCTAGCAGCTGCCATAGCCGATAACGACGTAATTTACGCCGTAGTACGTGCAACGGCCGTAAATTCTGGAGGAAAAACCAGCGGATTCACGGTTCCCTCTGCACACTCTCAGTATCAGGTCATTCGTGCAGCTCTTGATAAAGCTGAAGTAGACCCTAGCGATATCAATTATATTGAGGCTCATGGAACAGGAACTAGCCTTGGTGATCCTATTGAGCTTGAAGCGCTTCAAAAGGCGTATAACTCAATAAACGAAGATGTCTGCTATCTTGGCTCAGTGAAAAGCAATATAGGTCACTTGGAGTCCGCCGCAGGCATGGCAAGCTTATTTAAGGTAGTCCTTCAATTACACCACCAACAGCTTGTACCCACATTACATTGTGCTATTGAGAACCCCCATTTAAATATTGATCAAACCCGATTTAAGCTTGTGAAGAAAAGTCAGTCATGGCCATTAGCTTCTTCTGAAACTCGCTTTGCCGGTATAAGCTCTTTTGGAGCCGGAGGAACCAATGGACATGTGATTTTACAGCAATATATTGCGCACAATGAGCCTATATGCTCTCCTGAACAGGATGAGTACCTTATCCCCTTATCAGCTCCTAACAAGAGCGGATTGAAACGAGTGATTAAGCAAATGAGAGACTATCTTTCTGAAAAAGAAGATATCGACCTTTATGCTCTTAGTTATTCGTTGTGTTGCACAAAACAGCATCACTCAGAACGCATTTGTTGGGTAATTCGCAACAAAGAGCAACTGATTGCTTCATTGTATGATAATGGAACACCAGATTTACGCAGCATATCTGGCTACCATCACAATGCCTTATCCTACATGCAGGGGAAAACCGTCAATTTTAATGATCTGTTTCCATTCAAAAAACGCCTACGATTACCGCCATATCCTTTTGCAAAAAAAATCTATCAGGCTGAGGGATTTCAAACTAATGCTTTTATTCCCTCTGATTCAGCAGGTAGTGGCCTCATACGCAATGAAGACTTGCTTACTAAAGTAACATCTCCAGTACTGCTTGAGCCTGTTTGGCGACTCGCAGGCATCACTTCATGGAAAAATTCAACTGAGTGGATCGTAGTGATGACTTCTCCTCAGCAAAAACTACCGATATATATTGATGGCATGAAAGTGTTGCACGTAACACATGGAGATAAGTTAACGATCACCGGAGAAAAAATTATCCTACGTACCGATGTAAAGGAGGACTTTGACCAAGCCCTAAGTTATCTATCCCAAAAGCTGAACCTTGCTCAAATTCATTGGGTCAATTTTAATGTTCATTGGACTTATCTTGGAGCATTAGCTTTAGCAAAAGCGATCCAGTCTCAATCTTTGAAATGTAATCTACTTTGCCTCAACGATTGCCTGCAAGCAGCTGAAGATATTGCAATGGCTGGAGTTTTTCGAACACTTGCACTTGAAAATGACTTTATCACTTTCGCGCAAACTTGGAGTGTTAGCCCGCTGGACTTAACAAAAACATCTAATTCCTCCTTAGTTACACAAGCAATTAGCTTAGCTAGTAAGCACGGCATTGAATTAAAATGGCAAAATAAACAACTTTGGCAACGTGATCTTTCTCCATTGAAGCTCGAATCGAAAGTACGTCTGAAAAAAGAAGGGGTTTATCTTATTGCCGGCGGTCTTGGTATGATTGGCAAAGCTATTGCGCAACGACTTTATGAACATTATCAAGCAAAAGTAGTGCTTATTGGACGCTCAACACCTTCGGAACATGATCAGGCCTGGTTAAAACAATTTAGCGGCAATAACAAATTAAATGCTGGCGAAATAGTTTATATGCGATCAGACATTACCAGCCGTACGGAAATGGAGCACGTGCTTGATAAAATAATTTTTCGTTTTAATAAACTGAACGGAGTTATCCAGTCTGCAGGGATTATCAAAGATTCACTTGTTCAAAATAAATCTCTAGCTGATTTTGAGTCTGTAATGGCCGTAAAAGTGCAGGGCACTCGTGAACTGGATCGCTGTACTGCAGATTTGGATTTAGATTTCTTCTGTCTGTTCTCTTCTATATCAAGCGTAATGGGTAATGCCGGACAATGCGATTATGTTGCGGCTAACCGTTTTCTTGATGAATTTTCTGTACAGAGAAATAAAAAAGTCAGTGAGGGGATTCGTAGTGGGCACACGTTATCAATCAACTGGCCGCTGTGGTTAGACCTTGAGGAAGATGCTAATCCGCGTGAACAGTATCGGGCATTAGCAGACTATCTCTACCATGAGTTCGGGCTGCGTCCTTTGTCATCTAATCAGGGCGCAGAAATGTTTGACAATTGGATAAATGGAATACCTGAAAATTGCTCACAGATGATCGGCTTGCTTGGAAAAGATGACGTTATTATTTCGCGCTTTACCCGTCCCGAATCAAAAAATGTTCCAAGGACATCAAATAGCAGCCATAAAAGAACCGATGGAAAAACCATATCAATCGAAGAACTCCGTATTGAATTAATTGCTCTTACACAAGAGCTAACACAGCTTGAGCAAGAAGATATTAGTCTGCAAAAAAGCTGGGGAGATCTTGGTATGAACTCTGTGATGCTCCAAATCATGGCGCAAAGGATTAGCAAACAGTTCGGCATCCCAGTACCACCTAATGCAATGTTCAATTACGGTAGTATCGCCACTATGGCTGAATTTCTTGCTCAACAAGGAGCAGGGTTAATTACAGCAGAGACAACTCTACCAATATCAACTTATGAAGAAAAACCTCTTAGTCTCCATCAAATTAATAATCCAGCAGAAGAGGGGTTTGCGATTATCGGCATAAGCGGCATTATGCCTGGAGCGACGAACGTAGAAGCTTATTGGGAATTACTGCGACAAAATCGAAGTGCCGTAGATAGGGTGAATCGCTGGAAGCCAAATGATCACTCATATCACGCAGCAGTCATTGATAATATAGAACAATTTGATGCCCGCTTCTTTGGGCTGTCTGCGCGCGAAGCGATGCTGATGGATCCTCAACACCGATTGTTTCTTCAAACTAGCTACAACGCTCTACTGGATGCGGGGTATGCGCCAAATAGTCTTACGGATGTTGGAGTATTCGCGGGTGTCCAATTTACAGATTATCAGACACTCCTACAGGCCCAAGGGAAAAATTCGCATCCTTACGCTGCCACTGGTAATGCCCATGCAATGCTAGCCAACAGAGTATCTTATCTTCTCAATTTCAATGGTCCCAGCCAGACGATCGATACCGCGTGTTCTAGTTCAATAGTAGCTATAAATCGCGGGATAATGTCATTACGTAATAACGAATGTAGTTTAGCCCTCGTTGGTGCTGTTAGTTTGTTGATTGATTCTGCAATAAGTGATGCTGCAAACAGTATGGGAGTTCTTTCGCCAAATTTTCGATGTGCAACTTTTGATGAAAGTGCTAATGGCTATGTCAGAGGAGAAGGCGTGGGATGCGTGGTAATTAAGAGATTGAAAGAAGCTAGGCGAGATGGTGACAGTATCTATGGTGTAATTGAATCTATTTCAGAAAATCATGGTGGGCGATCCAATTCTTTAACTGCCCCAAACCCACAGGCACAGGCATCATTAATTCGCAAAGCTTACTCCAAAGAGCTAGCAGAGTGCGTAAGTTATATAGAGACTCATGGTACAGGAACTCGACTGGGTGATCCGATAGAAATTGACGCATTGAAACAAGCATTTAACGACATTGCACCATCAAGACATGGCAATGATATCGCACTTGGTGCGGTTAAAACCAATATTGGCCACTTAGAGCCAGCAGCAGGCATCGCCTCACTCCTTAAAGTGCTTTTGTGTTTCAAACATCGCTATCTGCCAGCGAATATCAATTTTCAGAAGCAAAATCCACTTATCGATTTAAGTAACAGTCCGTTTTATCTGTTAACTGAGAATCAGATTTGGAACCCTGTTGGTAAGCGTATCGCTGGAATTAGTTGCTTTGGCTTTGGTGGTTCAAATACCCATGTTGTGCTCTCTGAGGATACTACTCCAAAGTTTGTTAAGCGTAATGGTCGGCCTTGCTGGCTGATAACAATGAGTGCGAAGTCTGCAGTCTCATTGGCAGCGATGTGTCACCAGTTGAAGGTTTGGCTGGAGACTAGTGAAGACGAATTAGCAGATATTGCGTTTACTCTTGCCCTCGGGCGAGAAAATTACGCTTGGCGCGCTAGTTGGATTGCTGAGTCAGTAGCAGACTTGCATGCACAAATTATAAGTACTGACAGAATACCAATTATTAAGTGCAAACAAACCGAGGATATTTGGACACCCTCGGCTGGATCTCAGAATACGGATTATGAGTGGTGTGAACTTATGAGTCAAACGCAAAGAGAATTTCATCAAGGTAAGGTCATTGATTGGAAAATCTTATTTGGAAAAGAACGATTCCTCAGGTTAAACATGCCAGGCTATGTTTTTGATACTAACGCATACTGGTTTGAGCAGGAAGCAGACAAAGAGTTCAAGGAGAACATGCATGGAAACTAAATATCAACAGATAAATAATAATGTCGAAGTTTTAGATGAAAATCCAAACCAAGACATTGCAACTGATGCGATACTGACTGAACAGGGTGGCTCAGAAGAGTTAAATGATAATGACGTAGTAATCGTGGGTATGGCAGGGAAGTTTGCAGGTTGTGATAACCTAGATGATTTTTGGCAAACTATTATGCAGGGAAAAAGCGTCTTACGTACCACGAAACGTTGGCCGGAGCGGAGTGAAGAAAACTGGATAGGTGGCTTCATTGAGGACTATGCTAATTTTGATGCCAATTTTTTCAAAATTTCACCGTACGAAGCACGGTGTATGGATCCTCAGCAACGTTTATTACTACATACGGTCCAGCACGCTATTGATGATAGTTATCTGGCTTTGGAAGATCTGCGGCAATTGAAGTGCGGGGTGTTTACAACTAGCCTTCCTGGGGACTACAAATTTCTGTTAACTGGCAATCCAGAAATGGCTTTTAGTCCGCACAGTTTCTTGGGCAATGCATCTTCTACATTGTCAGGAAGAATCTCTTATTTCTATGACTTTAAAGGACCATCCTTAACCCTAGACACTGCCTGTTCATCATCTTTAATCGCCATTAATGAAGCCTGCCTTAATATACAAGCAGGCAACTGCAATGCTGCAATTGTTGGTGCTGTGGCAGTTTTCAGCACTCCTGAGCTGTTTCAATTTGCTCAAAGAGCAAATATGTCATCACGCCAAGGTAAATGTGCAGCTTTTGGTGAAGAAGCTGACGGATTTACTCCCGGTGAGGGGAGTGCCTCACTAGTTTTGATGCGTTATGCTGAAGCAAAATCACGCGGGTTACGTATCTATGGTGGGATTGCAGCCATAGGAATTAATCATGACGGTAAAAGCAACGGCCTTATGGCACCTAATGCCACATCTCAGGCTATGCTTATCCGCAATATATATCAGCGATCAGCGATTAATATCGAGAAAATCGCATGTGTGGAAACTCATGGCACAGGAACTCATCTTGGAGATCCAATTGAAATGCGTGGCCTCACGCAAGCATTTAAAGAATTTAAACAAGATTATGATTGCTTCCTAGGAGCAATAAAACCAGTAATAGGTCATACTCTAGTGTGCTCGGGACTAGCTGGGATAATTAAAGTATTACTCAGTTTTCTTCATGAGACCATTGCCCCTTTCCCAGCAATATCTGAACCGAATCGAATGATAGATTTCGGCAAATTCCGTATGAATGCCCAACCTCTACCTTGGCCTGCTGAAAAGCCTTATTACGCAGTGAGTGCATTTGGTTTTACAGGGGCTAATGGTCACGTGGTATTGAAAAAATACCCCTCATACCATTGCACAGATTTGCAACATCAGCACTCAGATAAGGAGATGGCCTTTTGTCTTTCAGCTCAAAATACAAACAGCTTAAGTGTTAATATTCAGCAATTAATGCATACTTTGGAAAGTATCGCTCCGGATGAACTTTATAGCCTCAGCCAGCTACTGCTCAGGCGTCCACGCTATGACATACATTGTGTGGTAACGGCTGAAAATAAGACTGTTTTAATGGAAAAACTGAATGAGTTAACTATTAAAATCAATGATGGAAAAGAAATTAGCTCTCAGCAAACCACAACATTAAGCGAAGAAATGCATATGCTAGCTTCGCTGTGGTTGACTGGCGATATCGCCAATCTCAATTCTATGCTGAAACCAGTAGGACTCATTAATCCTGCTTTACATCTGACAGGATATGGCTTTGATGGCCTTCGTTATTGGTTGGAAGAAACATTAGATCCTACTGAGAAACTCAGACAGAAAAATGATTCAGTTAAATCTAAAGACCTCATCCTTGCACAACTTAAACAGTCGATATCCAATCTATTGGAATTTCCTATAGATTCAATTAAGGGTGAGAGCCTCATCGAAAATCTTGGCCTAGACTCTCTCTCAGCACTAACTATCCTTGCTCCGTATCAAAAAGGAAAATCTACTATCAAAGCACATGATTTGTTTTCCTATTATACCCTTAATGAGCTTGCAGAAGCTCTCATTGATATCCATGCGTCAGGTACGTCATCCTCATCTTCTTCACCATTAATTGCCCCTTCCCCAATTTCTCAATCATCGGTCGGTTCAAATCTACCTTCTCTTAAATGGCTTAGTTACGGTCATGGTAGACAAACAGTCATACTTGCGCCGCCTCTAAACACTAGCATGGAAGCATGGACACAACAGATCCCAGCTTTGATAAAATCAGGCCGAAGGGTATTTGTACCTCAATATCCGGGACATAGAAACAGCCCATTTTTGGAAGAAAAATTTTCTTGGGAAAATCTGGCTGGTGAAATTGCTGAATTTATTCGAAGTGAACTTCAATCGGGGTCGGTAGATTTAGTTGGTTGGTCATTCGGTGGATGTATTTCCTCACTAGTTTCAATTCGATATCCTGAGCTCATACGATCACTAGTTCTTATAAGTATGGCACCCTCTTTCTGTGAAAATGTTTTTGGTAACACAATAGGATTACATGATGAGCTACGAGACAAACAAGATATTTTGGAAGTAATATTTGGTTCGGATAATATTATCAACAGCCTCAGCGCAGATGCACCAATGAACATACTGCGTCACTACTATGAAGCTTTAACTAGCTTTAATATTGAGGATGATCTAAAAAATATCACTACACAAACTCTGTTGGTGCGCGGTAAAAATGATTGTGTAGTAGATGATGCTTCTTTTACACGGCTCACAAAAATCCCACACTCCAAGTCCATATACTACGAGGAGCATGGACATTATATACCCTTGACAGCAAGTAGATCATTTAATGAAAAGCTTATCGAATTTTTAGATAGCGTACAAAATCACGTTTAGTACAAGCGCTAACACGTGCTTCAAAAAATTATATTTGATTGATGCATCTTAGACGTATGGATGTGTAATTTATTAATCTGAGAGGTAATATGTCCAGTATCAGAATGTTAAGTATATTTGGAATTTATCTGGTGATCTTTATTGATAATATGGGAGCAAGCCTTATTATTCCAATGCTTACACCAATCACCCACGATCCAATATCAGGCCTTATAGTCAGCGGTTCTGAACATTTTCGTAATGCAATTTATGGAGTTTCTCTTGGGCTCTTTTCTATGACTATGTTATTTGGAGCACCATTACTAGGTGCTCTATCAGATAGTCAGGGTAGAAAGAAGATCCTCATCTATTGTCTAATGGGTCTTTTCTTAAGTTATATTCTACTGGCGCTAGCGCTTACCTTAAAAAGTATAATATTATTTATTATTGGACGAATAATTGGTGGTTTTTTTTCAGGGAGTGTTCCTGTAGCACAGGCGGCGATTATTGACATTACCAATGAAAAGGATCGAGCAAAATACATTGGTTACATTATGTTCTTTGTATCTTTAGGTTATGTTGCTGGACCATTAATAGGTGGATACTTAAGCAGCTCAGAACTCAACTCTATCTTTAACTTGATGACGCCATTCATTTTTGTTGCAGTTTTATCCGCAATTAATGTTCTAATTCTCGTATTGGTATTTAAAGATAAAAAATCATCTAATATAGATAAGAGCAAAACTCAAATATCTAATCCTATAAACAGCATTATGTTGTCCATAAAAGCTCCTGGGATTCGTTATACTTCTCTTGTTCTTCTATTAATGCTAATGGGCTGGAATACATTTTTTCAGTTTATAGGACTCAGTTTAACCAGAAGACTTGAATTCTCTCAATACGAAGTTAGTAACTATGTTTCATGGATTGGTATTGGGCTAGCTTTTGCCTTTCTTTTCCTTATCGGATTTGTAATGAAGTATATTCGACCTAAAAGTATGATCACCTTAGCTCTGGTCTTAATGACTATTTGCATAGCTGGGTCATTAGCTCCAAGCGTAAATGCTTTTCTATATTTACTTGCCTTTGTTGGCGCTATTGGTTTTGGATTAGCTTATAGCGGCCTAATCGCACAACTTTTACAGTGTGTCGACGCCGCAAATTTTGGAGCTACGATGGGGATGGCAGCTGCAATTGCTGCTTTCAGTGCTGGTTTTTCAGGAATAGTCTTTGGGTTTGTGGCCGGGTTCAACATCGTCGCACCAATGTACTCAGCTTTAGCATTTATTGTGGTTGCCTTATTATTATCGTCAACTAAGGAGAATCAACAGGTGAGTACTACTCCTTAGACACCTAGGTTTGTTTTAGTACAGATCTGCTATATAGGGGTATAGTAGTTAACCCCAATTCTGTTTAAGCCGTCACTGGAATATCTTCTTCTTCTAAGTAACCTGAGCTTCGCTTAAGAAGGGAACTAAAGTGCCTGAGGCACGATCAAAGTTTTTGCTAAAGAAAACAAAATCGTGGAGATCCTCAGGCATGTATAATTTAGAA
>NZ_CAWNQH010000085.1:0-27711 GCF_963876495.1 Xenorhabdus sp. KJ12.1 | reverse complement strand
GTGTTTAAAGAACAGAAGCTGAGCTATGACGAGCTCAATCGCCGGACCAACCAACTCGCCCATTATTTAATTAAACTGGGTGTAAAACCGGATGATCGTGTCGCTGTTTGTGTTGAGCGTAGTCCGGACATGGTTGTAGGATTATTGGCTATCCTCAAAGCCGGCGGCGCGTATGTGCCCCTTGACCCGGCCTATCCGCAGGATCGCCTGAGTTATATGCTCAATGATGCTGCTCCTGCCGTTCTTCTCACTCAATCCGCCCTGACGGAAAAACTGGATAATCAATTACCAACTATCCTGCTTGATGAGCCTACTTTATATGCCCTTGATGATATGCCGGATACAAACCCTGATCGTCGGGCATGTGGGCTTAATTCACGCCATCTGGCCTATGTGATTTACACCTCCGGTTCAACCGGTCAACCGAAGGGCGTCATGATTGAACATCGCAGTCTTTGCAATTTAGCCTTGTCTCATCTGGATATTTTGGCAGCAGAACCGGCCGACCGTGTCCTGCAATTTGCTTCGCACAGCTTTGATGCCTGTATTTTAGAATGTGTTATGGCTTTGCTGAATGGGGCCAGTCTCTATCTTGCTGAGCGCGCAGATATCCTGCCCGGTGCCGCCCTGTTAAGAACTTTAGAAACCTATGCCATCACGCATTTGACGCTGTCACCCACTGCATTAGCGGCGATGGATACCTTCCCGACCACATTAAAAACGCTGATCACAGCTGGTGAAGCTTGCCCGCTTTCGCAAGTCAGGCGCTGGTCTGAAGGACGGAACATGATAAATGGATATGGACCGACTGAAATTACGATTTGTGCAACGACTTATCAGTGTAATAGTCAGGACGATATAGCCCCGCCTATCGGTAGCCCGATAGCTAATACCCGAATTTATATTCTCGATCCCTTTGGTCAACCTGCTCCTTTGGGTGTGGTCGGTGAAATTTATATCGGGGGTATCGGTGTAGCCCGAGGATATCTCAACCGTCCTGAACTGACTGCCGAACGTTTTCTGCCCGATCCATTCTCCACCGAGCCTGATACCCGTCTGTACAAAACCGGCGATCTGGGTAGCTGGTTACCGAATGGTAATATTAAATACTTAGGCCGTAATGATTTTCAGGTCAAACTAAGGGGATTCCGCATTGAACTGGGAGAAATCGAGAGTCAGTTATTGCAATGTCCCGGTGTACACGAAGCAGTAGTATTGGCACGTGAAGGAGAAAGTGCTGGCGCGCAGAAGCGGCTGATTGCCTATATCTTACCTCAGCCCGGTGTTGAACTGATCCCGGCTGAATTACGTCAGCAATTAATGCAGCATCTGGCGGAATTTATGCTTCCTAGTGCCTTTGTTATCTTAGAGGCTTTCCCATTGACGCCGAACGGTAAGCTCGACCGCAAGGCACTGCCTGCGCCGGATGCGTCAGCAGTGATCACCCGAGACTATGAAGCGCCGATAGGTGATGTAGAAATTGCGCTGGCACAAATCTGGCAGGAGTTACTGGGGCTGGAACAGGTCGGCCGTCATGACCATTTCTTTGAGCTGGGTGGTCATTCGCTTATCGCAGTGCGGTTACTGAACTATATGAGCAAGCAAGGTATGGCGGTATCACTGACAACATTATTCTCTTACCCGATATTATGTGATCTGGCTCAGGCGATTAATAGTCAGTCAGCTAAACCAAGCTCCCCTCTTGATGCCAATCCGGTGCCTTTAAGGCCTCAGGGTCATTTACCGCCATTATTCCTGATACACGAAACTACGGGTGATCCGCTGGTGTATTCGCGACTGGCAACTTTGCTGCCAGCCGAACTGCCTGTTTATACATTGCAGGCGATGGGCCTACACACAGTAGAAAATCCACCAGCTTCTATTGAGGAACTTGCCACTTACCATATTGATGCTATTCGCCGGGTTCAGCCGCATGGCCCTTATCGTCTGGCTGGCTGGTCCATCGGAGGAACCATCGCTTACGAGATAGCCCTGCAATTGGTTAGCGATGGTGAAAAAATCGATTACCTTGGCATGATCGATTCTTACAATTTAGATTCTTATAACTTCGATTCTTACAATTTCAGTGACCATGAAACAGACAGACAGAAAGATATCAATCTGTTTATCCAGTCTCTGCATAATTACAGAGAGCAACCTGATGGAGATGATTTGGATAATCTTTATAATTTCCGCGATTGTGAAGCTTTGCAATGGTTGCCTGCGGACGTTAAAAAAGAGGATATTCTCTTCCGTTTGAATACACAGGAACTGATCCTGCAACTTAGTAAAAAATATATTATTTCTGCTTCCTCATTACCCATTCATCTCTATACCTGTGATGATTTAGCGGACGGATTCGACTGTTGGCATGGCTGGCACGATATTGTTGGTGAACATTCTGAACGCCACCCTATTGGCGGAGGGCATTACACCATCATGCAACCACCCTGGATAAACCATCTGGCCGATTCAATGACTGAGCATTTATTACAGGCTTCTTACTCACCGCACATCATTATTCAACATGGCAATGACTCTGTTTCACCACTTTTCTGTATTCCCGGCGCAGGTGCCAGTATTTCCAGTTTTATTGAGCTGGCATTAGCCCTTCCTCCACAGTTGCCTGTCCACGCTTTGCAGGCTCGTGGCCTGATAAATACAGACCTTCCGCCTTATATCAGTGTGGAAGGTACAGCCCGCGCTTACATTAAGGCAATTCGTCAGGCACAGCCTCATGGCCCCTATTATCTGCTCGGGCACTCTTACGGCGGCTGGCTGGCTTTTGAAATCGCATTACAATTACAAAAGCAAGGGGAAGAGATTGCGGTTCTTACTCTTATTGATTCCGATGGGCCTGAACCACAGGAGAGCACTTCAAAAAACGGCCCTCCTAAGGTTATCGACCGGATTGAAACGTTAATGAGTCTGATTGATATCTACAACATGATGCTGACTCAGCCATTAACGCTAACAAGGCAGGATTTCGAGAATCTGACAGAAGACGAACAGCTCATTCTCTTGCTTCAGGCTTTGATCGATGTAGAGCTATTCCCTGAAAATACAGAGAAATCTTTGTTACAGGGTATCGTTCAGGTTATGCAGGCCAACCTGAACTCAAACTATACCCCCCGAAACTGCTATAACGGCCCCGTTTATTTGATTAATGCCCAGGGGGAGAATATTGATGAAATAGCCACTCGAGAAAATATCTGGCGTCAGTATGTGACTCAGTTAAATACTGAGATCGTGCCCGGTAATCACATGACTATGCTATCCAATCCTCAGGTGAAACAGCTGGCGACTTTGCTGTGGAAAATTCTGCGGGAAAAATTAATGACCGAGATACCGGAGCAGAAATGATGACGCCAACCATTAAACAATCGGCTTACCGGATTTTGTTCACACTTTTAAATCGTTCACGTTGGATCCTGCTCATTGCCACTTTAGCCAGTATCGTTAATGGCATTTCCAACGTTTTCCTTATCACATTGGTTAACAGAATAGTCACCACGTCTGGTAATAGTTATCACTTACTCGCCGTATATTTCTGTATTATTGCGGTGCTGGCTATTGTCAGTCATGTAATGAGCGGGGTGATTTTCGCCAGACTCAGCCAGAATACCATCGCAAGGATGCGTGAGTTTATCTCTGAGCGTATTACCCGTGCTCCTTTTCGCCAGATAGAAATACTGGGCGCTTCCCGTGCCCAGTCCATCATCACCGATGATACAACCAATGTTTCACTGTTGTTTTTCACCCTACCCAATATTGTGACGCAGAGCTCCATTGTGCTGGGTTGTCTGGGCTATCTGGCGTGGCTGTCATGGTCAGTGTTTTTTCTGGTGTTAACGGTGATAGTGATTGGCTCACTTGGTTATGCTATTGGTGGAACCAGCGCGCTCGCATCACTAAAAGCAGCAGGTAAGTCACAAGATCGCCTGTTTAATCATTTCAATGCCTTATTTACCGGAGCAAAAGAGCTAAAGTTACATTTTTCACGCGCTCAGGCTTTCTTCACCCATTCGCTTGGCCGTGAAATTGGTGCGGTTAGACAGCATCGTATCCGTGCTTTCAGTGTTTATGCCTTTGGTGCCGGCTGGATGTATCTTCTATTTTATATATTTCTCGGGCTGGTTATTTTCGCTCCGGCGGTAATACCGGGACTGAAAGTCACTACAATCGCAGGTTACGTGATTGTCTTTCTGTTTATATTGATGCCGCTGGACAGTCTGCTGAACAGTATTCCATCACTGAATGCGGCTCGCGTATCGCTGAACCGCATCGGTTATGTTCTGTCTGAACTGACTGAGCAGGATCACTTGGACGAGCAGGTTTCTGCCAGCGAATTTGGTAACGCTAATTTACTGCAACTGTCAGGCATTACACACAGCTATTATCGTGAGAAAGAAGACGATATGTTTCAGCTTGGCCCAATCGATATGACGCTTAAACGCGGAGAAATCACTTTTCTGATTGGCGGTAACGGCAGTGGGAAAACGACACTGGCCAAACTGTTAAGCGGGCTGTATACACCGGAAAGCGGCACAATGACTGTTGACGGAAATTTGATTACTGATAGCAACAGAGCTAACTATCGTCAGCTGTTCTCCGCCATTTTCTCGGATTTTCATCTCTTCGAAACACTGATAGGTTTGACTGATACAGATTCAGTACTGGATGCACGAGCGAACGCCCTGCTCGCTAAATTACATTTGGAGCACAAGGTTAAAATTAAGGATGGTTGTTTTTCAACTCGTGAGCTTTCACAAGGGCAACGGAAACGCCTCGCTTTAGTGGTTGCTTATTTGGAAGATCGGCCATTCTATCTGTTCGATGAGTGGGCCGCTGATCAGGACCCACTATTTAAAATTGTATTTTATCAGGAACTATTGCCCGAATTGGCGGCACGCGGTAAAGCTGTACTGGCGATTACTCATGACGACCGTTTTTTCCATTTAGCCGATCATTGCATCAAGCTGGAAAATGGTCAGCTGACCGGGCAGACATCTGATATACACAATGGCGTTACAGAGCATCAATCACTTTGAATTCGATGACAACAACTTCCATGTCCGGTGAAAATGAACCTTCACGTTCAAAGAAACATTGATGTTCCTGTTGCCAGTGCTTCACCGAACGATCTCCCTCGCCTTCTTTCCAGGCGAGTTCAGTTGTCATTTCTGAGAATTTTATGAGGTATAGCGCCATCACTCTGACAACACAGGCTGGCGTATCTTTGCTGTTCAATACAATGTATTCATTGCCAATTAAAATACTGCTGCCAGACTGTTTATAGGAGGAAAATGAACAGCTGGTTGCAGTTTTAATTTCTTTGGAGACTAATCCAGCAAGAACGTCCTGTAGTTCAGGAGAATCACCAAACTTCCAGTGTTCTGCTGCCGGATATTTGTTTTTAACCATATTCATCATGTTATGAGATTCCATCGTTACAACTATTATGTGACAACTACTATTAGCGGCAATATTTTCACTTAGGTCTTTGCCATAAGGAAGAAGATCTAGGAATTATATTTGTGTTACGTAAACTTAAAGCCAAAATGCCCCCAGAAAAAAGTAAAGACAGCTTTTCTAAATGAGAAGTATGTTGGCGATGATCCCACGCCTCTTTTCCTGCCCGCTGCACTTTTACTCCAATTTTATGGTAACACTTATATGCGCTGGCTATTGCCCACGCAGAGCGAATTGGTAAATAACGTAGCCCCATTAATGCGGAAGCATAATATGATTCCGCCACAGTAAGAATTCGATTTGCAACATGGGATAACGCTATACGGTTTTCCCTTGCTGTCAGTGATGCCATTGTCGGTTCTAAACCTTCTTGTTCAAGCCAATCAAGGGGAAGATAACAACGACCTATTTTCGCATCGTCGATTACATCACGAGCTATATTTGTTAATTGGAACGCAATTCCGAGATCACAGGCTCTATCTAATACTAAAGGCTCTTTAACTCCCATAATTCTGGCCATCATCAATCCAACAACACCTGCCACATGGTAGCAATAATCTAAAGTATCATTAAGACTTTTATACTTTACTCCCCGAACATCCATAGCAAACCCCTCTAGATGTTCAAGAGCCTGAGATAACGGAATTTGGTGTTTAATGACAACTTCTTGGAGTGCAGAAAATGCAGGTACTTCTATCGGAATACCCAGATAAACGTCATTAGTCATTTTCTTTAAAAAATTAAGTTTATTAATTTTATTTTCCAGTGGATTAATTAAACATTTCCCTCCCAAATCCTGACTATCAATAACATCATCACAATACCTGCACCAGGTATATAACATTAACGTACTTCTACGCGTATCCTTATTAAATAGACGAGAAGCAGCATCAAAACTCTTTGAGCCAGATGACATACAATGTTCAGCATGAGAAAATAGCCCAAAATTCATTAAGATAAATCCTCTATCATTAAATTCGCAGTGATTTTAGCAGAGGCAAGAACTCCCGGAATACCTGCTCCGGGGTGAGTTCCTGCACCAACAATATATAAATTTTCAATATCACTATCGCGATTATGAGGGCGAAACCAAGCACTTTGTAGTAATAATGGCGCTATGGAGAAAGCAGAACCGTGATAAGCATTAAGCTCGTCCTGAAAATCAAATGGAGTAAAAATCTTATGAGTAACTAATTGGTCGCGGAACCCCGGAATATAATATTTTTCCAGATAAGAGAATATACGATCACGTAAACGAGGAGCTTCTTCAAGCCAATTAATTTGAGCATGTCCCAGATGAGGGACAGGAGCCAGAACATAATAACTTGCACACCCAGGTGGTGCTAAAGTCGGGTCTGTGACAGAAGGTGAATGGAGATAAAGAGAAAAATCACCAGGAATGCTATTCCCTTTAAAAATATCATCCAGTAATTCTTTATATCTATTACCAAAGCAAATGGTGTGATGAGCTAACTGGCTGTGTAACTTATTCAAACCAAAATAAATAACGAATAAAGAATTACTCATCTTTTTTTCTTTAAATAAGTCGGAACGTCTCTTACCCACACGATGTTTGCCTAATAACTTTTCATAAGTATGGATAACATCCGCATTTGAAGCCGCTGCTTTACAATATATTTCACGCTGATCATTTAATTTTATAGCAGTTATCCGATTTTCATTCGTGATAAAACTATCGACTTGGGTATTCAATTTACATCCCCCGCCTATATCAATGAATAATTTAATTAATGCGTTAACTAATGCTCCTGTTCCACCACGAGGAAACCAAACACCGCCCTCTCTTTCCAAAGTATGAATCAGCGTGTAGATAGATGATGTTGTAAAAGGATTCCCACCAATAAGAAGAGAATGAAATGAAAAAGCCTGCCGCAGATGCTCGTTTTTTATATGTTTAGAAACAATACCATAAACACTCTTCCATGCAGATAACCGTACCAACGAAGGCATTGCACAAACCATACTCCTGAAAGACAAGAAAGGAGACGTGCCATATTTTAAATAACCCGTTTTAAAAACAGCCTTAGAATAACGAATAAATTCACGATATCCCTGCACATCACCTGGATTAAACCTAGCTATTTGTTTCTCTAATTTATCTTGATCGCCACCATAATCAAATATCTCTCCCGACTGCCACTGCAAGCGATAAAAAGGACTAATTGGTAATAATTCTATATAGTCAGACATTTTCTTGCCAGCGAGTAAAAATAATTCTTCAATAGCAGAAGGATCAGTAATTACTGTTGGTCCCGCATCAAATGTAAACCCTTTATCCTGATAAACGTATGCCCTCCCGCCAGGTTTATCCCTTTTATCTAGAAGCAATGTTGGTATATTAGCTGCTTGTAATCTTATCGCTAAGGCGATACCGCCAAATCCTGAACCAATAACCGGAATTCTATTCATGATGATAATTTTTAAGTTTTGGATGTCGTTTAATAATGGCGCTAATAGCATTCACCAACGGAATAGGTGGTTTTCCTAACAAGATACGTATTTTGTCAATAAGCGTTGTTTTCCCTGAGTAAAATCGGCTAATTAATTCTGGCGATAATTTATAAAATCGCTGCATTATTACCCATCGATTATTTTGTTCGCCAGCTAAGAAAAACATCCGATTTAGCATACGAAAAAAACGTTGTTTATTCCATTGAGTATTTGAATATTCTTTTAAAGCTAAAAACAAATTTATATGATCAAATTCCGGTAAATCAGCAATTATATCCGCTAATCTGACAGCATGCTGTAATGTATAGCCTGTAGTCGGATGTGATAATATAGCTCTCATACCACTTACAGGCTGACCTTCCAAACTTTGCCAGAATTTCAGATTATCCCCCATCAATGTAATAGGTAAACATCCACATTCTTCTCGAACTAAAGAAAGTAATCTCCAACCCTGCTGATTTGCATATTCAGCAATTTCCGACGTTAACATCGATTTATCACGTAACTTATCATCAACGTAATACGTATTTTCTATTAATAAACGGGTAGGAGAAAATGGCAAAACATAAACAAAATGATATCCTCCATTTTGTTTAACTGTCGCATCCATTAGAATTGGCTGAATTAACCCATGAGGAGAATCCAACTCCCATTCTTGCCCAAGAAAAGCTTGCTTTCCATAGACAATATTTAAATTGTCACTCCATCCACGCCCGTCAATCACTGCATTTGCGGTCAATATCATACCATTATTTAGCGTGACGTTATTTGGAGTTATATTTTTTACATGTTCGTTAGTTCTGATACAACCTTTAAGTAATGAGTTCAATGTATATGAGAACTTTTCTGACGTAATACTAAAATATGGATGTAATAATGTGCGTTTATATGAAGGAAATACCACATCATATCCTGACCAGCGATGTGCTATTAATGATGATATCCATTCAAGCTCAGCTTTTGTTAAATCGTCTTGATGAAATGACCAAGTATGATTTCCGCCAATATCACTGGATTCTTCAATTAATAGAACACGCAAATTTGGCTGATATTGTTTAAGGCGCATAGCAATGAGACCATTAGCTAACCCTCCTCCAACAAGTATCAGATCCCACGAAATATCCATTCCTGCGACCACCTATAAAAATAAACAATGAAAATCTAATCCGATTTCAAAGAACTATTAAACCATTTTATAATAAACTGTCTCGATAAACATTTTTCACCATAAAGCTGACTTAATTGATTATCAACCATATCTATATGGCTATGTAATTTATTCATTACTCCCTCACTGCCTAACAGAGAAGTTAATGTATATTTATTTGAATCTTGATTTATATCCTTTCCTGAGTCTTTAAACCCATCCCTTAAATCATCTATAATTTGAAATGATTGCCCCAATTCCTTAGAGGTAAGCATAAGCTGATCATAGTTATTATTCTTATTATAATCTGTTAGTGATGACAAAGAAAAAACAACCTCAAACAATGTACCTGTCTTCAACTGATTTATTTCTGATATTTTCTCATATTCATATAATGCTAACTTATTTTGGTTTAGATCATAATACTGCCCTTGAACTAACCCTCCCAAACCTGTAGCCTTAGCTAATATCGAGACTGCATTAGATTTTATATCATCAGGAAATGCTGTTTCAGTAATTAATTTAAAAGCAAGACTTAATAGGCCAACTGCCGATAATATGGCTACACTTTCTCCATATTGTCGATGAGTAGTTGGTCGATTACGTCTGACTTTTGCATTATCCATACATGGAAGATCATCTAAAATGAGTGACGCCGCATGTATAGTTTCAATGGCGGAGGCTAACTGTAAATAATTTATATTTAGATAATCTCTGCCACTATCTTTCACGAGAAAGAGAAATAATATAGGGCGAAACCGTTTCCCGGAATATATTAATGCATCACGCATCGCCTTACTAATTTCACCAGAACTTTCATCATATGGGATGACTGACTCCAAATGCGCCTGTAATTTTTTCGTTAACTCAGAGTGAGTATTGTCGAAGTCTAGTTCCATATTAACCCTCTAACTAAATACATTTTTTATATTTCAAAATACATCACAGCATTACTTCGTCAATCCAATAGTGATGAAGCCCCATTGGTATATGGTGTGGCAGCCTTAACTTACAAACAAGCATGAGCGTCTCAGCATCTAATATCACTATTTCTGTTTTATGAATATCAGACCTGTATACCTTCAATATTAGCCAACCATCATCTTCGTTAACTGAATTTTTTTTAGAAACAAAAACAGGCTCTTCAGGCACAGAGTCTTTAAAATCATAATATATCGTTTTCATCTCATATAAATCTAATTTCACAATGGATTTTTTTGAGAATGCATTTTTTCCTTCGCCAAAACATACAAACCAAATATACCTGTTTTTTTTGCCATAATAATCAGGATTAACTATTGGATAGTCTACTGAACCATTAAATAATGGCTCTTTCATTACACACTTTGAAGAAGGGTTTAATATAAATCTAAACAGATATGCTCTATTATCCGAAAACATATCCTCGTTAAATGTTGGAAACTTATCCCAAATCGGTGCATCAAAAATAATCATCCCATCAGAGTCTTCAAATCCATTTGAAAAATGGAATATTAATCCTGGTGGTGCATCATAGAATGATGCTGACGATCCATCTCGGGCAACCAGAAGTACTTCACTCTCAACTCCTTTACTTGAGGATATATCACTTATCAAACTTGTTTTTCCAAATATATTCCTTAAATTCAATTTAACATGTACAGAGCTTAAAAAGAAAGCATAGTAATTTTTTGTGACAAAAAAATCATGAACTAAATACCTACGCTTGAGTTTTATTTTATTTTTTATGGTTAAATTTAACTCGCTATCAACCATATATATTAACAGTGCCGTCTGAATTCCATAGTTAACGCCAAAACTATATAAATTATCATCGCCACATAGTTTTTTAGGGTGTGCGGAAAAAGGAAGCTCTTTTATATTTAACCTAAGGTGTGCGCGTTCCCACCATTTTATCGAATAAGAAAAATCAAATTTAGATATTGTCTCAAGTGTTTTAGGATTGATTTTATGAGGAAAACCTCCTTCCCATAGAGCCAGAAGATGACCGCCATGATATACGACATTAGTATTCGCCGGATTCTTGATGCTGAAAAACCTATTTTTAAAAGCTATCCCATCAGGAACCGTACCAATAGAACGGTACAAAAATTTCCCTTTTTTCTCTTCTGCTAAATATTGCTCTGTCAAAATATGTCTATTTAGATAATGCACGCCATTCTTGCTGAATGTAACTTTGCAAATCATTCCATCACCATCAAACGGATGGTTATACCATTGCTCACCACGATTTAAACGTCCTGGACCTATCCGGTAAAAAGTACCAACAAGATCTTTTGGGACACATCCTTCTACTGGGAACAAATAACTATCCACTTCATCTAATTGTGACCAGAATGAGTTTCTTACATCTTTTGATAAAATAAAATCTCTCAACACTAACTCCTTTGCCTCACCCAAAAAAAACCATATTGCAGAGTAGAAAGAACCTCAGCCAACACTATCGGCATAGGAGCACAGTATGCCCTCACCTACAGGAATACTTGTCGTTTAGATAAGTGGATAAATTAGATAGTTCTAACTGGTTAAGGGAAATCTACATTGATATATAAAAACATTCAAAAACAAAAAGTATTGCACTTTAATAAATTCGGATACCTTGGTAAGGCAATAGAAGAGCGTGATTTAGTTCACTCGAATCCGGAGACAAAGCCAAACAAAGCCCAGATGGGTTACAGGGTCTTTGCTTAGCATCAAATTTATATTAGTCAGAAACGAGATGGAAGCCACCTCACCAAGTTATAAAACCTTGTTCTATAAAGTGGGTATTGGTGGGGCATTTCCGAAAAACTAAATCAGAGGAGAGTAGAAAAAGGTTTTCCTTTTATTTAACAAATGATTGTCAAACTGACAAAAATCACAAAACGAAAGTTCAATATGCTCCTTATTTTTTAATGTGCCAGAGAAAACACCGATAAATACAGAGGAACTTCCTTCGGTGACTATATTTGTTATTGTATGTTTACCCTCTAGCACTACTCTTTCTTTAGAATAAAAATTAAATAAAGACTCCTTGCCTTGAATTGTAGAATAGCCGGGTCGTTCATATACAACATCTTTGGTGACAAGGTTTAAAATTTTATTAAACTCTCTGTTATCAATGAATTCAAAAAATTCGTATACCCATTTACTACGCTTTGCGTTATCACTCATGTATTTTATCTCTCCGTTGTCCTTCGCCTGCTAATTTTTTGATAGTTGTATATTGAAATAAATCTACAAATTCTATAGATAAAGTCGGATAGGACTCTTTCCCTTTATTTAACCTGATGCAAAACATCACCTACTGCATTGAACATCCGGTCAAGGTCTTCAGGTTTAGCATTAAACATTGGGCCGAATTGGAGCCCATCGCCACCAAAGCGGATATAAAAACCGGCTTTCCATAATGCAATTCCAGCTTCAAAAGGACGTATCACGCCATCGCCATTCCGTGGTGCAATTTGGATGGTGCCAATCAACCCACAGTTACGAATATCAACAACGTTAGGGCAATGCCTGAGTTCGTGCAGGATTTTTTCAAAATGAGGCGCTAATTCAGCAGATTGTTGGATCAGATTGTCTTTTTCCAGCAATGTTAATGTTGCCAGACCTGCGGCACAGGCAACAGGATGAGCAGAATAAGTATAGCCATGACTGAATTCAATCATATGCTCAGGAATAGGTTGTGACATGAATGTGTCGTAGATCTCACTGGAGACAACAGCACCACCAAGAGGGATTGCACCATTTGTGACCTGCTTGGCAAAAGTAAGAATATCCGGAGTGACACCAAAATATTCAGCCCCTGTCCAGCGCCCTAAACGGCCTAATCCGGTAATAACTTCGTCAAAAATAAGCAGGATATTATGTTGAGTACATATTTCCCTTAAACGTTGCAGATAACCCTGTGGCGGAACAATCGCACCGGCAGATCCGGCAACAGGCTCGACAATAACTGCGGCGATATTACTGGCGTCATGAAGTTCTATCAGTTTCAGTAGTTCATCAGCCAGTTCAATGCCGCCAGTTTCCGGAACGCCTTTAGTAAATGCCATATTGCTTTGTAAGGTGTGTGACAGATGGTCAACTTCCATCAACTGACCGAACATCTTGCGATTTCCGCCAATACCGCCAAGACTTGTTCCCCCGATGTTAACACCGTGATAAGCGCGCATTCTGCCAATCATTCTGGTTTTAGTCGGCTGCCCTTTTATCCGCCAGTATGCGCGTGCTATTTTTACTGCTGTATCAACAGATTCAGAACCTGAATTGGTAAAAAATACATGGTTTAAATCACCGGGCATCAGACTGGCGATTTTATCTGCTAACCGAAATGACAGTGGATGAGCATGCTGGAAACCGGGTGAGTAATCTAATGTACCTAATTGTTCAGAAACGGCCTGGCGAATCTCTGAGCGTGAGTGCCCGGCTCCGCAAGTCCATAAACCAGACAAACTGTCGTAGATGCGGCGACCTTTATCATCCGTCAGCCAGTGACCATCGGCAGAGACGATCATGCGTGGGTCTTGCTGAAAATGACGATTGGCACTAAACGGCATCCAGTGTGCTTTTAAATTCAGATCTTGGGATGGATTAACATGGAAGGAACGGGTTTGAACGGTATTGCTATCTGACATTTTTTAACTCCTCGCACGAAAATGTAACAAAAAGTCATCACAGTGAGTTTGCAATAAAACGATATTCAAGTTAAATCTTATTTATTGAATCATTAGTTATGAGTTTACTCACGTAAATGAAACCTGCAAACTTTAGGCAAGTAACTGATTTTGATTTGAAATTATTACGTATATTTAAGATCGTTGCAGAATGTGGCAGTTTTTCAGCGGCTGAAAGCCTGCTCGGCATTACTCGTTCAGCAATCAGCCTTCATATGGGGGATTTGGAAAAACGTTTGGGCATGCGCTTATGCCAACGTGGTCGCGCTGGTTTTTCTCTGACGGATGAAGGGCGGGAAATTCTGCAAGCCAGTGAAACCATGATGGCGTCAATTGAAGAATTTCGTCAGTATGTCAATCAAATACATAAGCAGTTACGGGGAGAATTTAATATCGGCATTATTAATAACCTTGTCACACAACCAATGATGCGGATTACTAACGCGCTGGAACGCCTGCGTTCAGCAAGTGACAATATTCTAATTAATATTAGTATGAGTACTCCAACAGAAATCGAACGAGGTATATTGGATGGAAGATTACAGGTGGGCGCCCTACCTTTTATCACACCATTGTCAGGATTAAATTACTTACCACTCTACAATGAACGGTCATATCTTTATTGTAGTAATACACATGAAGCATTTCTGCTTGCGGATAACTTTGATACTGAACAGTTAAATCAACTGGATGCCGTTATTCCCGGCTATCGTATAAGTACTGAAGCCATGAATCACTATAAGTTGCTGAACAACGCGGCAACAGCATCTGATCGCGAAGGTATCGCATTTTTAATTCTTACCGGTAAGTTCGTGGGATTTCTTCCGGATCACTACGCTCGCATCTGGGTAGAGAAAGGTTTTATGAAGGCACTATTGCCTGAGCAAATTTATTATGATTCTAAAATCTCAATCGTGACACGCAAAGGCAAACGAACTAATGCTATTCTTGGGTTGTTTTTGGAGGAGTTAGGATATTAGGCATTTAATAAAATTGATATTGCCGGTTTAAAAATACATATCAAAAATATCATGTAAATATGATAGGGTTATATTGATGTAAAATATCTTATCCTTATACTTCTGAATAAATTAAATATAGAACTGATATAGCACAATTAAAAAACGAAAATATTCATTTCTCGATCAAATGATGATTTCGAATTCTGAATCCTACATATTCACATTAATTAGGTATATCAAGATGAAATTTAAATATATTCCAATTTATTTCACTTTTCTTTTTTGTTTGTTAAATATCAACGTGTATGCAAATCCTTTGCATGATGCTGTCAATCGGAACGATATAGAAACCGTCAAATCCCTATTGAATGATGATCAAACTTTACTTGATGAGCGTGACGGGCAACAGCGCACTCCTCTCATGCTGGCTACACAGCATAATTATGCTGCGATTGCTATTTTCCTTATCCAAAGCGGTGCAGATGTCAATGCTAAAGATAGACAGCTCGATACTCCTTATTTGCTGGCCGGAGCACAGGGCTACAATAAAATACTCATTGCAACTTTACATCATGGCGCGAACCTGAAAGATACCAACCGTTATGGAGGAACTGCCCTGATCCCCGCCGCCGAAAAAGGGCATCCTGAAACTGTACAGATCCTGCTGGATGCTGGTGTTAATCCTAATCACATTAACAAATTAGGATGGACGGCGTTAATGGAAGCAGTCGTATTAGGCAATGGTTCTTCAGTTTATGTCGACATTATTGATCGGCTAATTAAGGGCGGTGCTGATGTTAACATACCGGATAAAAACGGGGTTACTGCGCTTACTCATGCTCGTCAACGTGGATATAAAGACATCATTAAACTATTGGAAAGTGCTAACGCCAAATAATCAGAGAAAAATTCTTTAACAAAATCAGTAAAAATACAGTAAGATTGGCGCCCAATCGTTAGTATTGATCCGGATCAATAGTTTGTTATCACTTTTTCATCTATCACAGCGCCGAACACCTGCCTGGATTGCCTTATTGGCAATTCTGATGCTGTTCATTGCTCCAGTGGTATCAAAAACACTGGAACATCATCGCGGTGGTATGAAAAATGAAGCATGTCATGGTATGCCAATGCCTGATATGCAAAATAGTCACCATCAATCAGACAGCATGAATCATCATGGTGTTGATCATGTTCATATGGGGCTGATGGATGATATTGCCTGTGGTTATTGCCAGCTATTGATTAACCTGCCGTTATTGTCAGGTTCGTTTATTCCTTTTATCTTGTTGACGCTAACGATTTCCCGGGCACCACCAGCACCCCGCTTTTCTGACCCGGCTATCCGGCTGTTCTATGGTGAGTCACAACCACGCGCACCACCCCTTAATTAATTCGCTTATCTGTACACTTCGTCTTTCAAGTTGCCTCTTTGTTGGCTGCACTAGCTCACCCCAGTCACATAGTTATCTATGCTCCCGGGGATGATCTCCCTTGCCGCCGCGATGCATCTTGAAATCCATTGTGTATGAATAAATAAATCATCTATTTTCCTTGCCTGAAATTATTTTTACAGGGCAAGTCGGTATTGTTTTAAACAAATTCAAAAACAGGATTTGTGATTAATTAAGGAATATTTTTCATGTCTGCTACACAATTGTTTCGCGCATCGCCTTTGGCTACGGCTTTAGCTATCGCACTCTTTATTCCAAATGGTATGGCTGCCACAAAAGAAAGTGCTGAAGAGACAAAAAATTTAAACTCAGTTCGTGGAAATGTAGCCTATGAAAGTGAATCAGTCATTACAGTAACTGCTCCGGCTGTTTCGCCTTTGAATATTTTTTCCTCACTTAAAACTCCCCGTCAACCTGTTCCCGCCAGTGATGGCTCAGATTACCTGAAAACCATTCCGGGATTCTCTCAGGTGCGTAGTGGTGGAACTAACGGAGATCCGGTATTCCGTGGAATGTTTGGTTCTCGCTTACGGATGTTGATTGATGACGGCGAAGTTATGGGCTCTTGCCCGTCACGGATGGACGCCCCAAGTTCATATATTTCACCAGAAAGTTATGATGTTTTGAGTTTAGTTAAAGGGCCACAGACTGTGCTTTGGGGACCGGGGAACTCCGCAGGAACTATTCGTTTTGAACGCTCCCGCCCACAATTTTCAGAACCGGATGCTAAAGGTAATATCAGCACAGTCGCTGGTTCTAACGGACGCTGGGATGGTAATGCAGACCTGAGTTTCGGCAATCAATATGGTTATATGCGCTTTATCGGTAATAAATCCCGCTCTAATGACTACAAAGACGGTGATGGGTATCGCATTCCTTCCCATTGGAACAAGTGGAATACGGATGTAGCATTGGGTTGGACACCGGATGATAATACCCTGCTGGAGTTAAATGCCGGACAAGGAGATGGAAAGGCTCGCTATGCTGGTCGAGCAATGGATGGTTCGAAATTCAAACGCGAAAGTTTGGGAATGCGCTTTGAAAAATCCAATATCGGCGATGTGTTTGACAAGTTTGAGACTAATTTTTATTACAACGCCACCACTCATGTAATGGATAACTTATCCCGTCCTTCCCTTACAGCAATGAAAATGGGACATGGTGACAGCCATATGGGACACGGAAATGACCATATGAAAAGTAGCCACATGAATCATGGTAGTCATGGAGGACACGGCGGTCACAGTGGGCATGGTAATGGCATGAAAATGTCTCATCAGGTAGATCGCAAAACTCTGGGCGGACGCATGATGGGTACATGGATTTGGGAAGATTTTACATTACAAAGCGGTGTGGATATGCAGACAAATACGCATCGTAACCCATCACAAAAAAATGCCCGTTTCCGTGATTATGGTGTTTTTGGCGAACTGAGCTGGGATGCTGACGAACAAAGTAAGGTAATTGGTGGTGCTCGTTTAGATCGCGTTCTGGTGGATAGATATCCTCAAAAAATCGAGGAAAAACAGGAAGAACGAACCGATACTTTACCCGCCGGTTTTGTCCGATATGAACATAACCTGAAAGAAGCTCCGGTGATGTTCTATGCCGGTGTTGGTTATACTGAGCGCTTCCCTGATTTTTGGGAGTTGTTCTGGTCAAAAGGCCGTGTTTTCAATCAACTGAAAACAGAGAAAACAACACAGTTAGATATCGGGGCTCATTATAACGATCAGCATTTGCAAGGCTGGATTTCCGCCTATGCAGGTAAAATCGATGATTTTATTCTGTTCCATTATGCCGATCAAAAAGCCGATAACGTTCGTAACATTGATGCCACCATACTGGGTGGTGAAATGGGGGTTGGCTATCATCTGAATGAAAATTGGAAAACCAATGCAAGTCTGGCTTATTCCTGGGCGAGAAATAATTCCAACCATCGTCCATTGCCACAAACTCCACCATTGGAAGCCCGCTTTGGTCTGAGCTGGGAGTATGGCGACTGGAGTAGCAACGGTTTATTGCGTCTGGTCAGCAAACAAAACCAGATTGCGATGAATGAAGGTAGTGTGGCTGGAAGAGATTTTGAGCGTAGTGCCGGTTTTGCCGTTTTTTCTGCTAATGCCGCTTATAAGGTGACTAAAAATATGCAGGTCAGTGCCGGTGTTGACAATATTTTTAATAAAACCTATAGCGAACACCTCAATCGTGCAGGAAATGATGGCTTTGGTTATTCAGCCAATACGCCTGTTAACGAAGCGGGCCGCACTTATTGGGCCAGATTTAACGTGAAATTCTAATCTCTGACTGACCTCCCGGACTTTGCCCTGAATTAATTCGGGGCAAAGTTTCTTTTTCATTTCTTAATGAACTTTTTTACTAAAGTTATCTTTACATCACATTAAGAAATATTTTTTTAAAAAGATTCTTTTAAAAAAAGAAAATTATCAGACTAATCCTAAATATCTGACTCATTCATTAGCAACCAATGACGCAAAAGCATAGCCAATTGCTCTTGTTGTTCATTCGATAATGCACTCAGCGTCTCTCTTAAGTTTTCTAAATGACTTTCAACCGCTTTATCAATCAGCGCTCTTCCCTCTGAAGTTAAAGAGACTTTGCAACTGCGTCGATCTTTATCATTAGCCGCACGTTCAACTAACCCACGCTGTACCATATGTTCAATACGGGTACTCATTGCGCCTGAAGTTAACATCACTGACTGATACATTTCGGTTGGTGTGATTGGTGTATTATGACGACGTAGTGTCGCAAGAATATCAAACTCAATAGCACTCAGGTCAAAGGTTTTGAATGTAGCCTGTAGTCGCTGTTCAATAATTTTATTCGCCCGGCATAAACGCCCGATAACACCCATCGGTGACGGGTCAAGATCTGGACGTTGTTGTTCCCACTGTATGAGTAAACGGTCAACGTGATCGTACTTCATGTTTTTTCCCTATTCATTTATTTTTGTGAAAAGATACTTGATAAAATTTGTATAGGCTATCACTTTAATGTATCTTTACATAAAGATACTTTTTAAAATGAAATTTGCGGTTAATTTTTAGCATCTATACCCTATGAATTTCAAGGCGAAGCTAACAAAACGACAACTTGAAAAACGATAGATGAAACTGTAAACAAAGGAAAAATAACACAGGAAACTACAATGCTCCGTAATCTTATGCTTACTGCATTAGCACCAATTGTATGGGGAAGTACTTATGTTATTACTACTGAAATGTTGCCACCTAATACCCCTTTACTTGCCGCAACTCTCAGAGCACTACCTGCCGGAATTTTATTACTGTTAATTTGCCGTACATTTCCGAAGGGAATATGGTGGCTCCGTCTGGCTATTCTCGGGTTATTAAACATCGGTGCCTTTTTTTATTTCCTTTTTATAGCTGCATGGTATCTTCCCGGTGGAACAGCCGCTTTGATTATGTCATGCCAGCCTATTTTTGTTATTCTGCTAAGTACTTTTCTACTCAAAACCCCGCTGACGAAAATGCATATCGCTTCAGCAATTCTCGGAATTATAGGTATTGCACTTCTCGTAACCAATGCAAACACTCGTTTAAACTGGCAGGGAATTATTGCTGGTTTTGCCGGTTGTGGCTGTATGGCATTGGGTGTTGTTTTAACCAAATATTGGAACCGTCCTACTAACTTATCGTTACTAAGCTTCACTGGCTGGCAATTAATGTTAGGTGGAATGATGTTACTACCCGTGGCTATTTTAACTGAGGGAATACCTCACCAGATTACATTAACTAATATCTTCGGCTATGGTTACTTATGTCTTATCGGTGCAGTCTTTTCTTACATTATTTGGTTTAGGGGAATTGAAAAACTACCGGTTGTCACAATATCTTTTTTAGGTTTTATGAGTGCATTATCGGCGTGCATACTTGGCTTTGTTTTTTTAAAACAAACATTTTCTTTCTTCCAATTTATAGGAGCCTGCATCATTATTACTGCGGTTTGGTTTTCTATACCCAGAAATAAGATCCAGACAGCTCCACAACCCTACAACCTTAAAAAGGCAAATTAAAAATAAAAGGAGCAGTACCGTATGAAGTTAACCTTAATCTCTGGTAGTCAGCGTCAGAATTCTAATAGTCAGCGCATAGCCCGTTATTTACAGAAATTGAGTAGTGAATATGGATTTACTGATATCAAATTTCTTGAGTTATGTAATGTAGATCTTCCTCTTCATGATGGTTATACAACCGATATATCAGCAGAATCACATCCGTGGCAGGCAGTCGCTCATCATTTAAGAGACAGTGACGCTTTTATTTTTGTCTCTCCTGAATGGCATGGAATGGTACCACCAGCACTGAAAAATTTATTGTTATATTGCTCTGTGACCGAATTAGGACATAAGCCCGCATTATTAACCAGTGTTTCTAGTGGTCCAAATGGAGTTTATCCTATCTCCGAGCTACGTATGACTGGTTTTAAAAATAACCATGTCTGTTTCCTGCCTGATCATTTAATTTTCCGTCAGGCTGGTAATTTAATTTCTCCTGAATTGGTTTGCAGTGATACAGCTTTTGAAAATCGGGTTCACTATACATTGAAGCTACTTAAATCTTATGCCGAAGCTTTGAAACATGTACGCGATGCTGTTGGTGATGAAATGCAACAGTATCCGTACGGTATGTAAGGAAGTTGTATTATAAGTTTTAAAAATATATTTTCCGTCTTTCAGGTTGCAGCCTTACTGGCTGCAATTATTCATCCCAAGTACCGGTTTTATATCTCTGCATTCTTAGGCATAAAATACCGGCTCCCTGTCTCTTATTTTATCCCTGTATTTGTCGTATCGGGCGATCAAAATTCATACTGCATCAAATGTGCTAAATTTAGTGGAGCGGCTTAGATTATTTCGCTTATCACATTAAAAGCCAGTCATTCTGTAATCCATTGCTAATTTCTATCTAAGAAAACAAAGGAGCTAATTTAATGGCCTGGTTACATGAACTTTTTAGCCTTTCTCCTGAAATTGCACTTTTTCTCGCTTTGGCTGGTGGCACATGGTTGGGGAGGTTCAAGCTAGGAGCATTCCAACTTGGTGGTGTAGCCGGCGCACTGGTTGTCGCCGTGTTAATTAGCCAGGTTGGTGTCAGTATCGGCGACGGAATTAAAAATGTCCTATTTGCCCTGTTTATTTATGCTGTCGGCTTTGATAGCGGGCCTAAATTCTTTTCCTCGCTGGGGCGGCAAACGCTACGTGAAGTCGCACTTTCTTTGGTACTGGCAGTGAGTGGGCTGTTGACACTCGTCGTCATGGCAAAACTTTTCTCCCTTGATCAAGGTACCGCTGCGGGTATCGCCGCAGGTGCATTAACACAATCCGCGATCATCGGCACCGCTGGTGCAGCCATTGCTAAGCTTGATCTGGCTCCGGCACAGATACAGCAGTTGCAAGGCAACGTTGCAGTCGGCTACGCAGTGACTTACATCTTCGGTTCCCTTGGTACCATCATTATCTGCGTTAATGTCCTGCCCAAAATAATGAGGCGATCCATTCGGGATGATGCGATGAAAGCCGAGCTGGATTTACTCAAAGGAGC
Source organism: Xenorhabdus sp. KJ12.1 (assembly GCF_963876495.1). NCBI lineage: Bacteria > Pseudomonadati > Pseudomonadota > Gammaproteobacteria > Enterobacterales > Morganellaceae > Xenorhabdus > Xenorhabdus sp. KJ12.1. The sequence continues at coordinate 5,958 of NZ_CAWNQH010000085.1, read as the reverse complement.
ACCTTTATTAGCCGCAGACCAGACGCCTGCTCTACCGGGTATTGTGGGCCGTCTCTATGAGGCCGGACCGGCAAAAAATATACACGTCTCAGAACTGGAAGCGTTAGCTTCCCCACAATTCCCCGTTACGCTGGAAAGGCTCAAGCGTGGAGGAGAAGAAGTTCATGTTACGCCGGATCTTCTCCTTATGGAGAATGATGTTTTACTTCTGGTCGGGCGCCGACAAGGTATTGTCGCTCTGGCTAAACATCTGGGTAAGGAAGTGCTGACCGAGCACGGGCCATCGATGGTCATGACAACCAGCGAAGCGTTGGTGGTAAACCCGGCCTTTATTAATAAGCGGCTTGCAGAACTCCGCACTCAGGTGGCCTCCGATGTACGCCATGGTATTTATGTCATCAGCATAAAACGTGGAGAAAATATGCTGGCCCTTTCTGATGATACGGTCATCAAGCATAACGACGTGGTAACGCTGTACGGCAGCGAACAGGATATTCAGCGAGCGATATCACTGGTCGGCGCTTCTCTGGTGAAAAGCATCAAGACAGATTTGCTTTTTCACTGTCTCGGTATTGCCGTTGGCCTGTTAATCGGCCTGCTAATAGTACGTATTGGCTCAGTACCTCTTACGCTGGGAAGTGGCGGTGGCGCACTTTTATCCGGTCTGCTTTTTGGCTGGTATCAGTCGCGTAAGCCACTGAGCGGTAATATACCCAGCGGTGCCTCTTCAATCCTTCGTGATTTGGGGCTGGCCGGTTTTGTGGCCGTAGTAGGACTGCAATCAGGCCTGCAAGCGGTTGAAACTATTCGCTCAAGCGGTATTTCGATTTTTCTTATTGGTGTGGTGGTCACCGTTGTGCCGTTGATGATTACGCTGTTTATCGGACGTTATCTCCTACGCTATGACAATGCCGCCATTTTTGCCGGAGCCTTGTCGGGAACCCGAAGCGCCAATCCCGCTTTTGGTGAAGTTCTCAATAAAGCCGGCAATGCTATACCAACAGCCCCTTTTGCTGTGACGTATGGTTTAGCCAACGTGTTCCTGACTTTATTAGGCCCACTCATCGTTGCTATTGCGTAAGCCAATGTAACCTTTACAAGTGGAGTAAACTACATGTCTAAACAACAGGATAAGTATGCTGCTCTCAGTCCTTTTGAACTTAAAGATGCGTTGATCCAATTAGCGTCAAGCAAATCCGGGCGCACGATGCTCAATGCAGGTCGGGGAAATCCGAACTTTCTGGCAACCTTACCGCGCCGGGCGTTTTGGCGTTTAGGTCTATTTGCCACTGCAGAAGCTGAGCTCTCCTATTCTTATTTGCCGCATGATATCGGTGGATTACCCCGGATTGAGGGTATTGAGGCGCGCTTTGATGAGTTTCTGTCAGCAAATCATAACCAACCCGGTATCTCTTTTCTCGCCAGAGCCGTCAGCTACGTTCGTGATCAACTTGGCCTGTCAGCATCTCAATTTCTGCATGAAATGGTTGAGGGAATTCTCGGAGCCAACTACCCAGAACCTCCGCGTATGCAGCGGATTAGTGAGCAGATTACCCGGGAGTACATTGTAAAAGAAATGGTAGGCGGTCTGGTTTCAGCACAAGATGTGGAACTTTTTGCTGTTGAAGGCGGCACAGCAGCAATGACTTATTTGTTCAATAGCCTACGCAATAATGGTCTGGTGAAAGTCGGTGATAAAGTGGCAATAGGTTCCCCCATCTTTACGCCTTATATTGAGATCCCTCAGCTTGAAGATTTTCAGCTTAAGACGGTGATGGTACAGGCGTCACCCAAAAACCGCTGGCAGTATCCCGACAGCGAGCTGGAGAAGTTGTTAGATCCTTCGGTAAAAATATTTTTCTGCGTAAACCCGAGTAACCCGGCTTCCGTTAAAATCGATGAGCATGGTTTGGAAAAACTGGCAGACATTATCCGTCAACGCCCTGATTTGATTATTCTTACCGATGATGTTTATGGCACCTTCGCTAATGATTTTAAATCCCTTTTCGCGACCTGCCCACGGAACACAATTCTGGTTTACTCATTCTCCAAATATTTTGGCGCAACCGGATGGCGTCTCGGTGTAATTGCGTTACACCGTAACAATATTCTCGAGCAGAAACTGGCTGCTTTACCTGCCAGTGAGAAAAAACGCCTGAATAAGCGTTATGAGTCCCTCACTCCTGATGTCAGTGCCCTGCGCTTCCTTGACCGGGTTGTTGCAGATAGCCGCAGCGTGGCGCTGAATCATACCGCCGGATTATCCACCCCACAGCAGATTCAGATGGTACTGTTTGCTCTGTTTTCCCTGATGGATAGTGATAATGGTTATAAATCCTCTGTAACCAAGATCATTCGTCGGCGTCAGGCGGTGCTATATCGCGAACTTGGTATTGTTCAGTCCGATGATGAAGAATCCGTTGATTACTATACGCTGCTTGATCTGGAGGAGATATCCCGCCGCATTTATGGCAATGCGTTCGCAACATGGGTGAAGAGTACGGTTGATTCAACTCAGTTTCTGTTTAAAATCGCCGAAGACACCGGCATTGTGATGTTGCCAGGTTCGGGTTTCGGCACCCTGAACCCCGCAGGCAGAATATCGCTTGCCAACCTCAATGAGTATGAATATGCCACTATCGGCAAGGCATTGAAGAGATTGCTTGAGGAATACTTTGTTGTTTTCACAAAAGAGGGAAAACACAAATCAAATATCTCTTCGAGTAAAGTGAATAAAAAAGATCGTTCTAAGATAGATAGTTATTAAATTTAATAGGTAGCTATTAAGTTCGATTTCTATCAAAAGACGGATCTTGGCGGACAGGCTGATACGCCACTCGCCTGCTAACGACGATAGAGTGCAAAACTTCGCACTCTATCGTTCAATGAACTTAGTCATCGTGAAGAAGCTCGGTTCAACGCTCTCAACAAACAAAATGCCACAAAAGCGGCAGCGATGTTATAGAACATTCCACTAAAACGAATGGTGACCCTTTTCTTGTAGCAATTGTCGACTATTTTTAGCATGTCAGTGGTATTACGGCCTAAATACTCCATTTTAGAATAGCATTGCTCCGTTCTGTTCTGGTCAGTAACCCTCTCTGCTGCCTGTTCTTCCGGTCATTTTATCCGTGAAGATCCTGTCTTTACTAATACCAGTCTATTTCGTCGCAGTAATTTGAACATCAAGTTTTATCAAAAATTTAATAAATTTTATTAATATCCAGCCTGTCATTTTATGTCATCCTTCCGTTAATATAGGTAACTAGTAGTTTGGATTTAAACTGTACTCTCCAGTGTTGATGAACCAATTTTATTGATGTTCATAGGCGGAGAAGTATCCCACCGCCTTCATATTATTTAGCAATGTGTATTGTTGATTAAATGAGGGAATAATTATGCAAGATAAAAAACCTGAATCAATATCCTCAAAAAATGAAGAAGTAATAGTTCCAACAATGGATGATGTCAAAAAAGCAATCAGGGAAGCGATCGAAGAACATATTAAAACTCGTGAACATCCTTATGCAACATTAGAAGACAAAGGCTTTGTTACTCTTAGTAATGAAGTTGAGAGTGATAGTGAAATAACGGTAGCTACATCCAGAGCAGTTAAAAGAGTGTATGATTTAGCAAACAAAGCCAATATCAGTGATAATAATTACGTACCTTCTAGTCGAAAAATAAATGGGAAAGAGCTTTCTTCTGATATTTCATTGAATGCATCTGATGTTGGGGCATACAGCACTGGTGAGACAAACAAGCATGTCAATGATGCCAAGGCACTGGCGAATGCGGCCCAGACTGCTGCCAACAATGCCAATAATAACGCCAACGGTCGAGTGCCATCCAGTCGTACAGTGAACGGTAAACCGTTGTCGGGGGATATCACGTTAAACGCCGCTGATGTCGGGGCATACAGCAGAGGTGAGACAGACAAACATGTCAATGATGCCAAGGCACTGGCGAATGCGGCACAGACTGCCGCCAACAATGCCAATAATAATGCTAATGCACGTTTGTCTAAAGATCAAAACGGAGCTGATATACCCAATAAGGTTGAGTTTGTAAAAAATTTAGGATTAGCGGTGCAAAGCTCAGAAGAATCATCTCTACCTGTTGGTGTTCCTATTCCTTGGCCAACAACAACTCCGCCAACAGGCTGGCTCATATGTAATGGCAGCTGGTTTGATAAAACAAAATATCCGAAACTCGCTCTTGCCTACCCATCTGGATGGTTGCCTGACTTACGGGGGGAATTTATTCGTGGAGTAGATGCAGGACGTAATGTTGATTACGAACGTAGAGTATTATCATCACAGTCTGATTGTATTCAGGATCATGCTCATCTTTCAGGAATTGAAAGTACCTATAATTTTAGTGTGCCACCAGGTGGTTCTCATCGTAACGTTCCGGGAAGATTTGAGGAATATGGGGGGAACAATACTAGTGGTCCTATTAATAAATATTGGAATAATATAAGAACAGGCTCAGAAACTCGCCCACGTAACGTAGCATTTTTATATATTGTAAAAGCCGCATAATACGGAAAACCAAAATTCCCCTACATAGCAGGGGAATTTAACAAAACCCATAAAAAAACAACAATTTTCTACTAAAGTAGAATGGAGGGGAGTAATGTACTATATCATTAGATGATGTTTATGCTTGATATGATAATTGAATATTTCAGGGGTTGATTTCCTGTCGCTTGCGACGAACAAATAATAATTGAACGCCGCACATATATGAATTCACCGCTGCTTACGATGGGGGAATTTATTTCAAAACGTTATTATTCTATATAATTTATCTCTTTTGCACCAACGGTCTTTATAATCAAAAGTCGGCCTACCAAAACTAAATCTCATTTCAAGGTTATTCCTTGAAGTATACTCAATAGCTTCTTTTACATTCACCCACATTGCAATAGTTCCTATAGATATTTCTTGAATGTCAATATTTTTCCTTCCCATGTTATGATAATCATAATTAACCCAGTTTGAGCACTCTTTTTTTAAAACATATTGCATTGCAACTGGGTTTTCATCAAAAAAAAGCAAATTTCCATATCTTAATGTTGGTAATTCATTCAGAAACTCCACCATCTCTTTTTTTAAAACATGCTCTTTTCTTATTGAGAAATACAAATCATCATAAATATCCACTAAATTTTCAACTGAAAAATTCAGAGTTCCTATTATTTTTCCACCAGCTTTTATAAATTTATTTAATTCTCTATTACGTGTAGAAAAGGTTTTTTTTGAAGGATGTTTTACTAAGCAAATTTCTCTACGAGAATTTATTATATGTGAGCAATTAATAAATTCATTGCTATTCATTGAGGATAAAAATTTAGTCTTGAATGGCATAATTAAACTTTTCCCCTTATCGACTGGGAATAATAACTCATCAAAATTCAATGGGTATTTATTTATTTTGTGTTTTAATGCTACACTTTGATCTCCAGCCAAAAAATTGTTTTCCCAAGTACAAACGGCTGCAGTTATATTATTATATTTATCAGTTTTAACGAAGTATTTTTCATGAAGATTAAACCTTTCATGTAGAAAAGAAAGCACTTCTGGTGAAGTGACAATCCCGCCTCCAAATAACTCATATGTATCTCTATAATTTTTATAATTGGCTTTCTTCCATCCAAACATTATATTTTTCCTTTTTTAAAAAAATGACAATAACTGAAGTATAGCAACATTCTTGTAAGTAGGGATTGGATGGCCTTACTGCCTGCGTTTATTCTCATACGTATAGAAGATGAGAAAGGTGTTCAATTGATGAACTGTTTATGGCGTATGTGAAATATGTCTAATTATTTTGATTCAGCTATATGTTCAGGATCTAAATAACTTTTCATAATAGTGAGACACTCGATTTACTTTCTCTGAAAGAGTCTATTTGCAGATTTTTTCAAGAATTTTTTCACATTACTGAGCAGTT
>NZ_CAWNQH010000084.1:24622-28005 GCF_963876495.1 Xenorhabdus sp. KJ12.1 | reverse complement strand
CAATACCGTAGCCGAGCAAGGCGGAAGGTTGCCCCAGTTGCAGGCCCGGCTGCCACAGGTAGTTGCCCTGACTGTCTTTCAGGGTGCGCACCTGAAACAACAGGTTGTTGTTCATCATGAACTTTGCGCCGGTGCGATACGGTTTACGCAGCGTGTAGATCAGCTGCATCGTGTCGTCGGCGGTGACCTCGGTCGGTTTTTTCAGCAACCGATGCTGCAACGTGCCCCATTTGCGGTCTTTGTCTTCCTGCGCATCACTGCCGTAAGCCAGCAAACCTTTCGGTTTGTTTTTACCGTCACCGTGGGTAAACGCACGCTCCTCCTGCTCAGCAAACTCTTGTGTGAGTTCAGACGAAATAAAGGCATCCACATCGAAAAAAGCATCATCCAGCATGGTCTGGGTCGCGGCAGGGTTGCCGTAAATTTCGCCCCATGTCGGTTCGATGGGCATCAGCTTCGGTGTTTGCGTTTCCGGGCGCTGATCGGTTTCCCCCACCCAGCCACTGTTCGTGCCGCCCTGATTCACCAGCCGCTTGAAATTCGGGCTGCCTACGGACACCACGTGACACTCGGCACGCATCACCACTTCGTCTTTCAGGGCATTGATGATATTGCGATCCAGCTCTTCCGGCACGGCATAGCCACCTTCAGGATCGATGGTGGTTTGCATCGCTTTTTGTTCCAGCGCGGCCAGCCCCTCTTCCTTGCCCTTGCGGAGAAACTGAGCAAACGCCGCTTTGTGTTCACTCACTGCGGGCGTATTGCTGCCGCCTGCCGGACGTTTCAGCCCCGCCAGCTCCTCTTCCAGCGCGGTTTTCAGGGTATCCAGCTCAGACAGTTTGCCATTCAGCGTATCTACCTGCTCGGACAACTTCCCTTTCTGGGCTTCGATGGCCTCAATGCGCTGATCGTTCTTCTGCCTGAATTCATCGAAACGCTGCTGAATTTCCTGCGCAACCTGTTGTATTTCTTTAACTTCAATCGCCATCAAACACTCCGGTTAGTTAAAATGTAATGATTTCAGGGCCGTTAATGCCAAGGCAGTCTCAGCATCAGGCAAAGACAAGGCCTCGTAACCCTTCGCCATAAAGGCCTTAGCCTGAGCGCGGGAAAGTCCAACATCGCGCAGAACCCGTTCAATACGACCGGGATTGGGGATATCACCCCGGGCCAAGGCGGATTTCACATTGTTCACCCGCGCATCCTCGTTAGCGGGAAAAGTCACCAGACTGACTTCCCATAAATCGAGATCTTTCAATAAAAAAGCCTGCTTTATTCGGTCATACTCTCCGTCTTTCAGGGTGTAGCCGATCGACAAACCAGAAAGTGATCCGGCTTTCATATGGGCATGCGCCCGTTTTGCCAGTGGATCCGCCTCGATCAACAACCGCCCTTTGAGATACAGCCCGGTTTCGTCTTCTTTCATGTCGGTATAAATCCCGATGGGTTCATCCATCCGGTGTTGCCAGAGCAAGGCAGGCAGACTGCCTTTTTCACCCCATTGCTTCAGCGTATTGGCAAACGCACCGGGTAAGACAATATCGTCAGCACTGTCTTTGAGACCGAACACGGAACCGTACCCCTCAAACTCGCCGGCATCGCTGACCGATTTGATTTTCAACGGCATATCAAGCCGTTGTTGGGTGATCATCGGCATGGGTTTCTTCCTCTTTTTTCGGCGCGGGTTCAGGTTGCGTGGTCATGTTCATCGGCGTGAGATAAATATCGCCGCCCTCACGGGGATTCAGTTCTTCCAGCGCCCGGCATTCGTTCGGGGTATAAATGCCCCAGTTAATACCGGTGGCGTAGGCTTCAAAGCGGGATTTCATATCCCCACGCAGTAAGGCTCCGGTATTAAACTTGGCGTAAAACCGTCCCTGCTTGTTGCTTCTGACCAGTCCGGCATTAATACGTTGTTCAATGCGGGTGAGGTAGGGCACCAGCGAGTAATTAATAAACCCGATCCCCAGATTTTCAATGTTGTTAAAGGTAGCGCGGTCAGTGTTCTGCACCATATGCAACGGCACCCGGAAGATGCGGCAGATCTCCTCCAACTGAAACTTACGGGTTTCCAGAAACTGCGCATCTTCTGCCGATAAACTGATTTGATGCCATTTCAGCCCCATCTCCAGGATCATCGGCTTATGGGCGTTGACCAGCCCCTGATGACGGGCTTCAAAATCCGTTTTCAGACGCTGATAGGCTTCCTCTTTCAAGGCTTGATCCGTTTGCAGGACACCGCTGGTCACGGCCCCGTTACCAAACAATCGAGAACCATGCTCTTCGGTGGCCAGTCCCAGCCCTATCGCTTGCCGGGCGTAAGTAATCGGGCTTAACCCGGTCAGACCATCCAATGTAAAAATGCGCACATGCCAGAGTTCATCCTGCGTTAGTGTTCGGTTTTCACCGCTCGGGAAGGTCACCTGATAGTCCGGCTGCCAGTCCTTATTGAGTTTTGCCGTGACACTGCCCGGATCGAGGGGCAGTAACTCCACCACTTCCCCGAGCGCCTTCACTTTGTAAGCATAGAAGTTACCGCGCAGGCACAGGCAGGCAATGAGCAACTCCCAGAACTCCTGCGGTGTCATATAATGATTGGGCTTGACCGATAGCAGTTGATGCAGCCGCTCTTTCACGGCACGTCGGTTGCCGCGTTCTAATTGCTCATACAGCGAACAGGGCAACATACCGACCGATTCCGCCAGCACCCGCACACAACTGAACACAGCAGTGAGTTGCATCGCTAACTGTGGACTGACCCGCCGCCCGCTGTAGGTATCATAGGACAGGCCAATCAATTCACTTAAATCACGGGCGGTCATAGCATCGGCGGATTTGCGAAATAAGCCGGGGAAAAACATCAGGTCTCCTTATCGGGTTTCTGGCTCAACATGCGTGAGACCCCATACGACCAGCCAAGGCATAACACACCTGCCACCATCAATCCCGCAGCCGGCAACAGCCGCCATGCGCCGTAAGACAGCAGAGCGCCGCCGGCCAGACCGACCAGCGGGGCAACAATGATTAATAATTTCATGGAAAAATCTCAGAGTGAGCGAACACCGTGGGAGATCAAATGATCGGAGAGACTGGGGGCTGCGTGCAAAATCGCCCGCCCCATCGCCATCATCAGCGCCACTGCGCCATCAATTTTGCTGTCTTTCTGCTCTTTAATCGGGCGCACAATATCATCATTACCGCCCATCGTTTTCCCGACCACATTGCCGATACACCACGACATAATCGGGTGACCGTCATGATGGAAACGCCCGGACTGAATGGCGGCTTCCAGCGCTTTCATCGGATCGCTCATATGCGTGAAATTCTGGGTAACGATGATGGGATTAATACCCTCGTCTGCCAGTGCATGAGATAAGCCGGTG
>NZ_CAWNQH010000084.1:21139-24522 GCF_963876495.1 Xenorhabdus sp. KJ12.1 | reverse complement strand
CACCGGCTTATCTCATGCACTGGCAGACGAGGGTATTAATCCCATCATCGTTACCCAGAATTTCACGCATATGAGCGATCCGATGAAAGCGCTGGAAGCCGCCATTCAGTCCGGGCGTTTCCATCATGACGGTCACCCGATTATGTCGTGGTGTATCGGCAATGTGGTCGGGAAAACGATGGGCGGTAATGATGATATTGTGCGCCCGATTAAAGAGCAGAAAGACAGCAAAATTGATGGCGCAGTGGCGCTGATGATGGCGATGGGGCGGGCGATTTTGCACGCAGCCCCCAGTCTCTCCGATCATTTGATCTCCCACGGTGTTCGCTCACTCTGAGATTTTTCCATGAAATTATTAATCATTGTTGCCCCGCTGGTCGGTCTGGCCGGCGGCGCTCTGCTGTCTTACGGCGCATGGCGGCTGTTGCCGGCTGCGGGATTGATGGTGGCAGGTGTGTTATGCCTTGGCTGGTCGTATGGGGTCTCACGCATGTTGAGCCAGAAACCCGATAAGGAGACCTGATGTTTTTCCCCGGCTTATTTCGCAAATCCGCCGATGCTATGACCGCCCGTGATTTAAGTGAATTGATTGGCCTGTCCTATGATACCTACAGCGGGCGGCGGGTCAGTCCACAGTTAGCGATGCAACTCACTGCTGTGTTCAGTTGTGTGCGGGTGCTGGCGGAATCGGTCGGTATGTTGCCCTGTTCGCTGTATGAGCAATTAGAACGCGGCAACCGACGTGCCGTGAAAGAGCGGCTGCATCAACTGCTATCGGTCAAGCCCAATCATTATATGACACCGCAGGAGTTCTGGGAGTTGCTCATTGCCTGCCTGTGCCTGCGCGGTAACTTCTATGCTTACAAAGTGAAGGCGCTCGGGGAAGTGGTGGAGTTACTGCCCCTCGATCCGGGCAGTGTCACGGCAAAACTCAATAAGGACTGGCAGCCGGACTATCAGGTGACCTTCCCGAGCGGTGAAAACCGAACACTAACGCAGGATGAACTCTGGCATGTGCGCATTTTTACATTGGATGGTCTGACCGGGTTAAGCCCGATTACTTACGCCCGGCAAGCGATAGGGCTGGGACTGGCCACCGAAGAGCATGGTTCTCGATTGTTTGGTAACGGGGCCGTGACCAGCGGTGTCCTGCAAACGGATCAAGCCTTGAAAGAGGAAGCCTATCAGCGTCTGAAAACGGATTTTGAAGCCCGTCATCAGGGGCTGGTCAACGCCCATAAGCCGATGATCCTGGAGATGGGGCTGAAATGGCATCAAATCAGTTTATCGGCAGAAGATGCGCAGTTTCTGGAAACCCGTAAGTTTCAGTTGGAGGAGATCTGCCGCATCTTCCGGGTGCCGTTGCATATGGTGCAGAACACTGACCGCGCTACCTTTAACAACATTGAAAATCTGGGGATCGGGTTTATTAATTACTCGCTGGTGCCCTACCTCACCCGCATTGAACAACGTATTAATGCCGGACTGGTCAGAAGCAACAAGCAGGGACGGTTTTACGCCAAGTTTAATACCGGAGCCTTACTGCGTGGGGATATGAAATCCCGCTTTGAAGCCTACGCCACCGGTATTAACTGGGGCATTTATACCCCGAACGAATGCCGGGCGCTGGAAGAACTGAATCCCCGTGAGGGCGGCGATATTTATCTCACGCCGATGAACATGACCACGCAACCTGAACCCGCGCCGAAAAAAGAGGAAGAAACCCATGCCGATGATCACCCAACAACGGCTTGATATGCCGTTGAAAATCAAATCGGTCAGCGATGCCGGCGAGTTTGAGGGGTACGGTTCCGTGTTCGGTCTCAAAGACAGTGCTGACGATATTGTCTTACCCGGTGCGTTTGCCAATACGCTGAAGCAATGGGGTGAAAAAGGCAGTCTGCCTGCCTTGCTCTGGCAACACCGGATGGATGAACCCATCGGGATTTATACCGACATGAAAGAAGACGAAACCGGGCTGTATCTCAAAGGGCGGTTGTTGATCGAGGCGGATCCACTGGCAAAACGGGCGCATGCCCATATGAAAGCCGGATCACTTTCTGGTTTGTCGATCGGCTACACCCTGAAAGACGGAGAGTATGACCGAATAAAGCAGGCTTTTTTATTGAAAGATCTCGATTTATGGGAAGTCAGTCTGGTGACTTTTCCCGCTAACGAGGATGCGCGGGTGAACAATGTGAAATCCGCCTTGGCCCGGGGTGATATCCCCAATCCCGGTCGTATTGAACGGGTTCTGCGCGATGTTGGACTTTCCCGCGCTCAGGCTAAGGCCTTTATGGCGAAGGGTTACGAGGCCTTGTCTTTGCCTGATGCTGAGACTGCCTTGGCATTAACGGCCCTGAAATCATTACATTTTAACTAACCGGAGTGTTTGATGGCGATTGAAGTTAAAGAAATACAACAGGTTGCGCAGGAAATTCAGCAGCGTTTCGATGAATTCAGGCAGAAGAACGATCAGCGCATTGAGGCCATCGAAGCCCAGAAAGGGAAGTTGTCCGAGCAGGTAGATACGCTGAATGGCAAACTGTCTGAGCTGGATACCCTGAAAACCGCGCTGGAAGAGGAGCTGGCGGGGCTGAAACGTCCGGCAGGCGGCAGCAATACGCCCGCAGTGAGTGAACACAAAGCGGCGTTTGCTCAGTTTCTCCGCAAGGGCAAGGAAGAGGGGCTGGCCGCGCTGGAACAAAAAGCGATGCAAACCACCATCGATCCTGAAGGTGGCTATGCCGTGCCGGAAGAGCTGGATCGCAATATCATCAATGCCCTGAAAGACGAAGTGGTGATGCGTGCCGAGTGTCACGTGGTGTCCGTAGGCAGCCCGAATTTCAAGCGGCTGGTGAATCAGGGCGGCACGAACAGTGGCTGGGTGGGGGAAACCGATCAGCGCCCGGAAACGCAAACACCGAAGCTGATGCCCATCGAACCGACATGGGGCGAAATTTACGGCAACCCTGCCGCGACCCAGACCATGCTGGATGATGCTTTTTTCGATGTGGATGCCTTTATTTCGTCTGAACTCACACAAGAGTTTGCTGAGCAGGAGGAGCGTGCGTTTACCCACGGTGACGGTAAAAACAAACCGAAAGGTTTGCTGGCTTACGGCAGTGATGCGCAGGAAGACAAAGACCGCAAATGGGGCACGTTGCAGCATCGGTTGCTGAAAAAACCGACCGAGGTCACCGCCGACGACACGATGCAGCTGATCTACACGCTGCGTAAACCGTATCGCACCGGCGCAAAGTTCATGATGAACAACAACCTGTTGTTTCAGGTGCGCACCCTGAAAGACAGTCAGGGCAACTACCTGTGGCAGCCGGGCCTGCAACTGGGGCAACCTTCCGCCTTGCTCGGCTACGGTATTG
>NZ_CAWNQH010000084.1:16699-21039 GCF_963876495.1 Xenorhabdus sp. KJ12.1 | reverse complement strand
GACCACGGAGAAACAGGCGTGGGAAGTGTTCCGTCCCGCGAGATTGATGTGCAAGCGCACGCCATTGCTGATGGAGGCATTCGGCATTGAAGTGAATGCCGCCAATATGAATCGTCCGGCAGACGGAGCCCGGTTTGAGCCGCTGATCGGCAATCCCGGGGATGGGCAGTCACCCAATTGTGCGATTGTGGATGAGTACCACGAGCATGATACCGATGATCTCTACACCACTATGCTGACGGGTATGGGCGCACGGCGACAGCCGCTGATGTGGGCGATCACCACGGCAGGTTATAACATTGAAGGCCCGTGTTATGACAAGCGGCGCGAGGTGATCGAGATGCTGTCCGGCAATGTGCCCAATGAAGAGCTGTTCGGGGTGATCTATACCGTGGACGAGGGGGATGACTGGACCTCACCGGACGTATTACGCAAGGCCAACCCGAATATGGGGATCTCGGTCTATGCCGATTTCCTGTTGAGTCAGCAACAACGTGCTCTGAATAACCCGCGTTTAGCCAGCGTATTCAAGACCAAACACCTGAATATCTGGGTATCGGCCCGTGAGGCTTATTTTAATAGTGTGAGCTGGAAACAGTGCGAAGACACCTCACTGACACTGGAGCAATTCGAGGGTCAGCCTTGCTTTCTGGCCTTTGACCTCGCCCGCAAGCTGGACATGAACAGCATGGCGCGGCTTTTTTCGCGTGAAATCGACGGCAAACAGCATTTTTACAGTATTGCGCCACGGTTCTGGGTGCCGTATGACACGGTTTACCGTGTGGAGCAGAACGAAAATCGGCGCAGTGCTGAGCGTTTTCAGAAATGGGTGGAAATGGATCTGCTGACCGTGACGGAAGGTGCCGAAGTGGATTACCGCTACATTCTTGAAGAAGCCAAGCTCGCTTGTCACCTGAATCCGGTGAATGAGGCACCGATTGACCCCTTCGGGGCCACCGGCTTATCTCATGCACTGGCGGATGAAGGTATTAATCCCATCATCATTACCCAGAATTTCACGCATATGAGCGATCCGATGAAAGCGCTGGAAGCGGCTATCCAGTCCGGGCGTTTCCATCATGACGGTCACCCGATTATGTCGTGGTGTATCGGCAATGTGGTCGGGAAAACGATGGGCGGCAACGATGACATTGTGCGCCCGATTAAAGAGCAGAAAGACAGCAAAATTGATGGCGCGGTCGCGCTGATGATGGCGATGGGGCGGGCCATTTTGCACGCAGCCCCCAGTCTCTCCGATCATCTGATCTCCCACGGTGTTCGCTCACTCTGAGATTTTTTTATGAAATTATTAATGATGGCTGCCCCGCTGGTCGGGTTGGCCGGTGGCGCTCTGCTGTCTTACGGCGCATGGCGGCTGTTGCCAGCAACGGGTTTTATAGTCGCAGGCAGCCTGTGCCTCGGCTGGTCGTATGGGGTCTCACGTATGTTGAGCCAGAAACCCGATAAGGAGACCTAATGTTTTTCCCCGGCTTATTTCGCAAATCCGCCGATGCTATGACCGCCCGTGATTTAAGTGAATTGATTGGCCTGTCCTATGATACCTACAGCGGACGGCGGGTCAGTCCACAGTTAGCGATGCAACTCACCGCTGTGTTCAGTTGTGTGCGGGTGCTGGCGGAATCGGTCGGCATGTTGCCCTGTTCGCTGTATGAGCAATTAGAACGGGGTAACCGACGTGCTGTTAAAGAGCGGCTGCATCAACTGTTGTCGGTCAAACCCAATCACTATATGACACCGCAGGAGTTCTGGGAGTTGCTCATTGCCTGCCTGTGCCTGCGCGGTAACTTCTATGCTTACAAAGTGAAGGTGCTCGGGGAAGTGGTGGAGTTACTGCCCCTCGATCCGGGCAGCGTCACGGCAAAACTCAATAAGGACTGGCAGCCGGACTATCAGGTGACTTTCCCGAGCGGTGAAAACCGGACGCTGACACAGGATGAACTCTGGCATGTGCGCATTTTTACACTGGATGGTCTGACCGGGTTAAGCCCGATTACTTACGCCCGGCAAGCGATAGGGCTGGGACTGGCCACCGAAGAACACGGTTCTCGATTGTTTGGCAACGGGGCCGTGACCAGTGGTGTCCTGCAAACGGATCAAGCCTTGAAAGAGGAAGCCTATCAGCGGCTGAAAATGGATTTTGAAGCCCGTCATCAGGGGCTGGTCAACGCCCATAAGCCGATGATCCTGGAGATGGGGCTGAAATGGCATCAAATCAGTTTATCGGCAGAAGATGCACAGTTTCTGGAAACCCGTAAGTTTCAGTTGGAGGAAATCTGCCGCATTTTCCGGGTGCCGTTGCATATGGTGCAGAACACTGATCGCGCTACCTTTAACAACATTGAAAATCTGGGGATCGGGTTTATTAATTACTCGCTGGTGCCGTACCTCACCCGCATTGAACAACGTATTAATGCTGGGCTGGTCAAAACTGCTAAACAGGGGCGGTTCTATGCCAAGTTTAACACGGGAGCTTTACTGCGTGGCGATATGAAATCCCGCTTTGAAGCCTACGCCACCGGTATTAACTGGGGTATTTACGCGCCGAATGAATGCCGGGAGCTGGAAGAACTCAATCCCCGTGAGGGCGGCGATATTTATCTCACACCGATGAACATGACCACGCAACCTGAACCAGCGCCGAAAAAAGAGGAAGAAGATCATGCCGATGATCACCCAACAACGACTTGATATGCCGCTGAAAATCAAATCGGTCAACGATGCCGGCGAATTTGAGGGATACGGCTCTGTGTTCGGCCTCAAAGACAGCGCTGATGATATTGTCTTACCCGGTGCGTTTGCCAATACGCTGAAACAATGGGGTGAAAAAGGCAGTCTGCCTGCGTTGCTCTGGCAGCACCGGATGGATGAACCCATCGGGATTTATACCGACATGAAAGAAGACGAGACCGGGCTGTATCTCAAAGGGCGACTGTTGATCGAAGCTGATCCGCTGGCAAAACGAGCTCATGCCCATATGAAAGCCGGATCACTTTCTGGTTTGTCGATCGGTTACACCCTGAAAGACGGAGAGTATGACCGAACAAAGCAGGCTTTTTTATTGAAAGATCTCGATTTATGGGAAGTCAGTCTGGTGACTTTTCCCGCTAACGAGGATGCGCGGGTGAGCAATGTGAAATCCGCCTTGGCTCGGGGTGATATCCCCAATCCCAGTTGTATTGAACGGGTTCTGCGCGATGTTGGACTCTCCCGCGCTCAGGCTAAGGCCTTTATGGCGGAGGGATACGGCGCGTTGTCTTTGCCTGATGCTGAGACTACCTCGGCATTAACGGCCCTGAAATCATTACATTTTAACTAACCGGAGTGTTTGATGACGATTGAAGTCAAAGATGTACAACAGGTTGCGCAGGAAATTCAGCAGCGTTTCGATGAGTTTAAACTGAAGAACGATCAGCGGATCGAGGCCATTGAGGCTCAGAAAGGGAAGTTGTCCGAGCAGGTGGATACCCTGAACGGCAAACTGTCTGAGCTGGATACCCTGAAAACCGCGCTGGAAGAGGAGTTGGCGGGGCTGAAACGTCCGGCAGGCGGCAGCAACAACAGCAAGGCAGTGAGCGAGCACAAAACCGCGTTTGCTCAGTTTCTCCGCAAGGGCAAGGAAGAGGGGCTGGCCGCGCTGGAACAAAAAGCCATGCAAACCACCGTCGATCCTGAAGGCGGCTATGCCGTGCCGGAGGCGTTGGATCGCACTATCATCAATGCCCTGAAAGACGAAGTGGTGATGCGTGCCGAGTGTCACGTGGTGTCCGTAGGCAGCCCGAACTTCAAGCGGCTGGTGAATCAGGGCGGTACGAACAGTGGCTGGGTGGGCGAAACCGATGAGCGCCCAGAAACTAAAACGCCGAAGCTGATGCCCATCGAACCGACATGGGGCGAAATTTACGGCAATCCTGCCGCGACCCAGACCATGCTGGATGATGCTTTTTTCGATGTGGACGCCTTTATTTCATCTGAACTCACACAAGAGTTTGCTGAGCAGGAGGAGCGTGCGTTTACCCACGGTGACGGCAAAAACAAACCGAAAGGTTTGCTGGCCTACGGCAGTGATGCGCAGGAAGACAAAGATCGCAAATGGGGCACGTTGCAGCATCGGTTGCTGAAAAAGCCGACCGAGGTCACCGCCGACGACATACTGCAGCTGATCTACACGCTGCGTAAACCGTATCGCACCGGCGCAAAGTTCATGATGAACAACAACCTGCTGTTTCAGGTGCGCACCCTGAAAGACAGTCAGGGCAACTACCTGTGGCAGCCGGGCCTGCAACTGGGGCAACCTTCCGCCTTGCTCGGCTACGGTATTG
>NZ_CAWNQH010000084.1:12259-16599 GCF_963876495.1 Xenorhabdus sp. KJ12.1 | reverse complement strand
CAATACCGTAGCCGAGCAAGGCGGAAGGTTGCCCCAGTTGCAGGCCCGGCTGCCACAGGTAGTTGCCCTGACTGTCTTTCAGGGTGCGCACCTGAAACAGCAGGTTGTTGTTCATCATGAACTTTGCGCCGGTGCGATACGGTTTACGCAGCGTGTAGATCAGCTGCAGTATGTCGTCGGCGGTGACCTCGGTCGGCTTTTTCAGCAACCGATGCTGCAACGTGCCCCATTTGCGATCTTTGTCTTCCTGCGCATCACTGCCGTAGGCCAGCAAACCTTTCGGTTTGTTTTTGCCGTCACCGTGGGTAAACGCACGCTCCTCCTGCTCAGCAAACTCTTGTGTGAGTTCAGATGAAATAAAGGCGTCCACATCGAAAAAAGCATCATCCAGCATGGTCTGGGTCGCGGCAGGATTGCCGTAAATTTCGCCCCATGTCGGTTCGATGGGCATCAGCTTCGGCGTTTTAGTTTCTGGGCGCTCATCGGTTTCGCCCACCCAGCCACTGTTCGTACCGCCCTGATTCACCAGCCGCTTGAAGTTCGGGCTGCCTACGGACACCACGTGACACTCGGCACGCATCACCACTTCGTCTTTCAGGGCATTGATGATAGTGCGATCCAACGCCTCCGGCACGGCATAGCCGCCTTCAGGATCGACGGTGGTTTGCATGGCTTTTTGTTCCAGCGCGGCCAGCCCCTCTTCCTTGCCCTTGCGGAGAAACTGAGCAAACGCGGTTTTGTGCTCGCTCACTGCCTTGCTGTTGTTGCTGCCGCCTGCCGGACGTTTCAGCCCCGCCAACTCCTCTTCCAGCGCGGTTTTCAGGGTATCCAGCTCAGACAGTTTGCCGTTCAGGGTATCCACCTGCTCGGACAACTTCCCTTTCTGAGCCTCAATGGCCTCGATCCGCTGATCGTTCTTCAGTTTAAACTCATCGAAACGCTGCTGAATTTCCTGCGCAACCTGTTGTACATCTTTGACTTCAATCGTCATCAAACACTCCGGTTAGTTAAAATGTAATGATTTCAGGGCCGTTAATGCCGAGGTAGTCTCAGCATCAGGCAAAGACAACGCGCCGTATCCCTCCGCCATAAAGGCCTTAGCCTGAGCGCGGGAGAGTCCAACATCGCGCAGAACCCGTTCAATACAACTGGGATTGGGGATATCACCCCGAGCCAAGGCGGATTTCACATTGCTCACCCGCGCATCCTCGTTAGCGGGAAAAGTCACCAGACTGACTTCCCATAAATCGAGATCTTTCAATAAAAAAGCCTGCTTTGTTCGGTCATACTCTCCGTCTTTCAGGGTGTAACCGATCGACAAACCAGAAAGTGATCCGGCTTTCATATGGGCATGAGCTCGTTTTGCCAGCGGATCAGCTTCGATCAACAGTCGCCCTTTGAGATACAGCCCGGTCTCGTCTTCTTTCATGTCGGTATAAATCCCGATGGGTTCATCCATCCGGTGCTGCCAGAGCAACGCAGGCAGACTGCCTTTTTCACCCCATTGTTTCAGCGTATTGGCAAACGCACCGGGTAAGACAATATCATCAGCGCTGTCTTTGAGGCCGAACACAGAGCCGTATCCCTCAAATTCGCCGGCATCGTTGACCGATTTGATTTTCAGCGGCATATCAAGTCGTTGTTGGGTGATCATCGGCATGATCTTCTTCCTCTTTTTTCGGCGCTGGTTCAGGTTGCGTGGTCATGTTCATCGGTGTGAGATAAATATCGCCGCCCTCACGGGGATTGAGTTCTTCCAGCTCCCGGCATTCATTCGGCGCGTAAATACCCCAGTTAATACCGGTGGCGTAGGCTTCAAAGCGGGATTTCATATCGCCACGCAGTAAAGCTCCCGTGTTAAACTTGGCATAGAACCGCCCCTGTTTAGCAGTTTTGACCAGCCCAGCATTAATACGTTGTTCAATGCGGGTGAGGTACGGCACCAGCGAGTAATTAATAAACCCGATCCCCAGATTTTCAATGTTGTTAAAGGTAGCGCGATCAGTGTTCTGCACCATATGCAACGGCACCCGGAAAATGCGGCAGATTTCCTCCAACTGAAACTTACGGGTTTCCAGAAACTGTGCATCTTCTGCCGATAAACTGATTTGATGCCATTTCAGCCCCATCTCCAGGATCATCGGCTTATGGGCGTTGACCAGCCCCTGATGACGGGCTTCAAAATCCATTTTCAGCCGCTGATAGGCTTCCTCTTTCAAGGCTTGATCCGTTTGCAGGACACCACTGGTCACGGCCCCGTTGCCAAACAATCGAGAACCGTGTTCTTCGGTGGCCAGTCCCAGCCCTATCGCTTGCCGGGCGTAAGTAATCGGGCTTAACCCGGTCAGACCATCCAGTGTAAAAATGCGCACATGCCAGAGTTCATCCTGTGTCAGCGTCCGGTTTTCACCGCTCGGGAAAGTCACCTGATAGTCCGGCTGCCAGTCCTTATTGAGTTTTGCCGTGACGCTGCCCGGATCGAGGGGCAGTAACTCCACCACTTCCCCGAGCACCTTCACTTTGTAAGCATAGAAGTTACCGCGCAGGCACAGGCAGGCAATGAGCAACTCCCAGAACTCCTGCGGTGTCATATAGTGATTGGGTTTGACCGACAACAGTTGATGCAGCCGCTCTTTAACAGCACGTCGGTTACCCCGTTCTAATTGCTCATACAGCGAACAGGGCAACATGCCGACCGATTCCGCCAGCACCCGCACACAACTGAACACAGCGGTGAGTTGCATCGCTAACTGTGGACTGACCCGCCGTCCGCTGTAGGTATCATAGGACAGGCCAATCAATTCACTTAAATCACGGGCGGTCATAGCATCGGCGGATTTGCGAAATAAGCCGGGGAAAAACATTAGGTCTCCTTATCGGGTTTCTGGCTCAACATACGTGAGACCCCATACGACCAGCCGAGGCACAGGCTGCCTGCGACTATAAAACCCGTTGCTGGCAACAGCCGCCATGCGCCGTAAGACAGCAGAGCGCCACCGGCCAACCCGACCAGCGGGGCAGCCATCATTAATAATTTCATAAAAAAATCTCAGAGTGAGCGAACACCGTGGGAGATCAGATGATCGGAGAGACTGGGGGCTGCGTGCAAAATGGCCCGCCCCATCGCCATCATCAGCGCGACCGCGCCATCAATTTTGCTGTCTTTCTGCTCTTTAATCGGGCGCACAATGTCATCGTTGCCGCCCATCGTTTTCCCGACCACATTGCCGATACACCACGACATAATCGGGTGACCGTCATGATGGAAACGCCCGGACTGGATAGCCGCTTCCAGCGCTTTCATCGGATCGCTCATATGCGTGAAATTCTGGGTAATGATGATGGGATTAATACCTTCATCCGCCAGTGCATGAGATAAGCCGGTGGCCCCGAAGGGGTCAATCGGTGCCTCATTCACCGGATTCAGGTGACAAGCGAGCTTGGCTTCTTCAAGAATGTAGCGGTAATCCACTTCGGCACCTTCCGTCACGGTCAGCAGATCCATTTCCACCCATTTCTGAAAACGCTCAGCACTGCGCCGATTTTCGTTCTGCTCCACACGGTAAACCGTGTCATACGGCACCCAGAACCGTGGCGCAATACTGTAAAAATGCTGTTTGCCGTCGATTTCACGCGAAAAAAGCCGCGCCATGCTGTTCATGTCCAGCTTGCGGGCGAGGTCAAAGGCCAGAAAGCAAGGCTGACCCTCGAATTGCTCCAGTGTCAGTGAGGTGTCTTCGCACTGTTTCCAGCTCACACTATTAAAATAAGCCTCACGGGCCGATACCCAGATATTCAGGTGTTTGGTCTTGAATACGCTGGCTAAACGCGGGTTATTCAGAGCACGTTGTTGCTGACTCAACAGGAAATCGGCATAGACCGAGATCCCCATATTCGGGTTGGCCTTGCGTAATACGTCCGGTGAGGTCCAGTCATCCCCCTCGTCCACGGTATAGATCACCCCGAACAGCTCTTCATTGGGCACATTGCCGGACAGCATCTCGATCACCTCGCGCCGCTTGTCATAACACGGGCCTTCAATGTTATAACCTGCCGTGGTGATCGCCCACATCAGCGGCTGTCGCCGTGCGCCCATACCCGTCAGCATAGTGGTGTAGAGATCATCGGTATCATGCTCGTGGTACTCATCCACAATCGCACAATTGGGTGACTGCCCATCCCCGGGATTGCCGATCAGCGGCTCAAACCGGGCTCCGTCTGCCGGACGATTCATATTGGCGGCATTCACTTCAATGCCGAATGCCTCCATCAGCAATGGCGTGCGCTTGCACATCAATCTCGCGGGACGGAACACTTCCCACGCCTGTTTCTCCGTGGTC
>NZ_CAWNQH010000084.1:7083-12159 GCF_963876495.1 Xenorhabdus sp. KJ12.1 | reverse complement strand
ATTCATCACAGCATTGCGCCAGAACTGGTAAGCCACACACCAGCGTTCCAGTACCACAAGATCCGTGACACACAGTAATCCCTGTGCGCATAATTCCTTACTGGTCAGCGCCCACATTACCCCAGCCAGCGACATTTCACCTTCGGCAAACCAATCCGGCGGTGAAACGCTCGTCAACGGGGTAAACGTTGGTTCATCCCGGTTCAGCCTGCGTTTGCCCGGATTACCGGCCAGTGCCTTGCGTGCCATTGGCTTGGGGCGACGACCTGACTTGCCCGCCATTCCGGCCATACACCACACCTCCCGTGCTTAAAAACAGTGAAAAACGCGTGATTTTAAATTTCATTTTTCGCGGGGATAAAAAAAGACCCACGGTGGCGGTCCTTGGGAGCGAGAGAGGCTGCGATTTGACCCGCCCTCTCCCTATAACGATGACACGAATAATGGTTACACTCAGAAATTAATATTTTCGTAATCGCTCCGTCGCGGTCTTCTGCCGATGGCAGGCTTCACACAACAATTGCAGGTTGCTTAACGCCTCGGTACCACCGTGGGCTTTGGGTTGGATATGGTCAACAGTGATGCCTGTGACCACCAGCCCCTGCCGTAAGCAGTGCTGGCACAGAAAGTTATCCCGTTGTTTGACCCGTGTCTTTAGCTTATCCCATTGACTGCCATAGCCGCGTTCGTGTCGACTCCTGCCCTGTTGGTGATATTGCCAGCCCGTGTGGAGATGGTCAGTGCAGTAGCCACTACGGTCGGTGGTGGTCTTCGGGCAACCTGACTTGCGACAGGCGCGAGGAATGCGGGGTGGCATGGTTACCTCCATTCAAACTAAATACGATAATGTATTTTTAATCGTTGGCCTATTTTCACTATCATTTATTTAGTAAATATTAATTAAAAATTATTGCTGTTATTTCCAATATGCAAATATTGAAACGATCGATTTTAGTGCAATATCAATACCGCACTAATGTTGGTGCGGTTTCAATGGAAATAATACTATGGCAGAAAAAACTATAGACCTTGAATTTAAGGGCTATTGGGTTGAAGAAAATAAATCCAACGTTCCCAGTTCATCTGGTATTTATTGTGTTTATACATGTGAACATGATAAAGCTAACGGTAAAGTCAAATTGAATAAAATGATATATATTGGTGAATCTAGCAATGTAGAATCCCGAATTGCTAACCACAATAAACTTGAATCTTGGAAACACCAACTTAAACAAGGCGAGACGCTATGTTACGCAGTTGCTAAAGTAACAACAGGAGAAAAAGACAGATTAAGAGCAGAAGCTGCATTAATCAGAACGTGCCGTCCTTCAGTCAATACTGAACACAAAGGAGATGGTCCATTCGCCTACAATAAAACAACTGTAACAACAAGTGGTACAAATCACTCTCTTCCACCATCAGTTACAGTAGAGTAATTTTCACTGCTGTATATAATTTAACATTAGGGTGTTATTCTGCACCCTATTACCTAACACTCTAAATAATATTTATTATTGTTTCAATAAACAAATATAAATTCTGCAATTAAATCGGTCTTTTATTCATACTTATTTTTCCTGCATTCAATATTAACATATTCCTGCAAATAGCTTAATTTTGCCCGGTCGTTGATAATGCCTTCTCGGATATCAAGAACAGTTGATCCAGTTTCTCCAGTGAGTTCGACGGAGGTTGGAGTGCCCACGCTGCCGGAGGCATTGGCCTCACGCACGGGACAAGTGGCTTGGATGCGCAGCTTGCGGCGACCAGCGGCAACATCAGCCCGAAGCCTGTCGATTTCAGTTTTGGCATTAGCGAGTTCCTGCGTGTGTTTGGTATCCAATTCATGCAGCATATCAATATGCGTGTTTTGGTAGCTAATGGTGTCAGTCAATTGCTGGATTTCAGCTATCTGGTCATTATTAATCCCAAGCTGTTTCTTATAGACAGAGCGGTATAAGAAGGCTGCGACTGAGGAAATCATCAAGGCAATAACAACGCCGGAGGTAAAATTGAGCTTCATGATAAAAACATCAAGCGCTCAGATGCTCGGCGATTATCCAGCCCACGCATAACCTTGCCTGCTGCTCTATTCCAGCGGGAAAACTCTGCCGCTGCACCTGAATAATCATCTTGATTGAGCTTCTTCAATAGAGTGGAACCTGAAAAGTTACCACTACCACAATTGAAGATAAACGAGCATAGAGCATCGAATTGGCTTTGGCTCAAAGGAACTTTAACCAATCTTCTTAAGGTGGTGTATATAGGTTGGAGATCATCATGTAGAAATGCTTCGGCCTGCTGTTCTGTAATCACTTCCCCTTTTTTAACTCCTTTTGTATGACCAAAACCAATAGTCCACGGAGTGCCACCTGTTGCGGGATCAGGGTAGGCTTTTAATTTCAGGCCTTCATACTGTTTAATGCACTCAAGGCCTTTATCGCTGATTTCCATCAGAAGATGCTCCTGCTCTTTTCTCTGCCACCTTACGCAGCCATTGGCCGATAAAGTCCGTACCTAAATAACCAATTACCACACTGCCGATATAGGCCAAATCAGGATTCAGACCAAACAGATTTAATACATCACGAATAAACCAAGCGAACATGGCACATATAAAGGCATCGATAGAGACTTTTAACCAACCGACACCATTATAGCGGCCTCGGAGAAATGCCATTATTCCTGCGAGTACAGCTCCGATGCCTTGTTCTTTTACTGATATAATCCACTCACCGAGGTATACCCAGATATCAGAGTTTTCTTTCATTTTTATACCCCCCTATGCGAGCAATGAGCATCCGTGGGGTGAAATATATCCACCCCTGTGAGTTGTAGTAAGTAAGGCACCAGCAACAAAAAGTAGTAACGTAATTGCAGTGGCAAAAACAAAAAAACTGCGTCAAGTGAAGTGACTTCATTAAGCTGGACACTTCATAAAACACAGTCTTAACATAATCTAATCCAGTACTATGAATATATTTTTTATATCAATTATTCCTCAAAAAAATTAAATTCAAGTTCTAGTATTTTTCCAATTGATGAGATAAATAATTCTTCTAATGCTGCTGAACCTTCTGTTCGAGGATATAATAGAGTCGCAGAATAGTATGTCTTAGCGATTCCTAAATCATATTCTTTATCTAAATATTTAATAATTAATTTTTTTGAACCAAGTTGGTCTTTGATTTTACTAGAGTTACTCATCTCATCAAGAACAAAGTCACGATTAGCTTCTGAATTCGAATGAATTACTCTGAATTGACGAATTTTATTTGGAAGCAATGTATCATTACTAATGACTTCCCATGCTCCTGTACTGTAGTCAGTAGTGGTACCATGTAGATCTCCATAACCAACATAGTGAGTTTTGTTAGAGGAAATATATTCACCAACAGTTAACCGTACTTTCAATTGATGCGCAGGCTTAACAAATGGTTTAGGTTTAATGCGCTCTTCTTTCTGTTCTACAAAATTCCAATCACACGCCATCATATCTTCCTGCGTTGGCTGCCATGGTACAAAATTACCGTGTTCATTGCGCAGATCAATATGCGTCAAATAATCATATTTAGTCCCAACAGCAACGCCATCAACGGCATAAGCGCTATCTTTTTCCACCGCTAAATTATTTACACGTGGAGTGATAGCCAGATACATCTCATTATTTCCTTGGCAATTCACCCAAACAGAACGGGTAACGCGCTTGCGTAGTTTTAATTGAATCAAAGCCCAAGAAAAAGAACCCACCGGTGCAATAAAACAATCACAGTGATATTGTTTTGGATCAAAGGGGCATTCATGTTCAGGCTTAATAAATTCAGACATACTATTTCCTTATATTTATAAATAATGGGAAGTTAAATTTAATCTTCAATTTCCACCTGCTGTTAAACAGGATGAATATATTAATAAATTCTTATGATTGAATATATCGATTCGCCTTGTATGGTCATTTCTACAATCCACTGAAATCCAATTCATTTATTTATAAATAATTTGATTTCCTGCTCCGTCTTCTTAAACCGATCCTCTTCCAGCTCCACCCCCAAAACACGACGATTGAGTTTTAACGCGGCTTTCAGTGTCGCCCCGGAACCCATAAAGAAATCGGCCACCAGCTCCCCTTCCCGGCTGCTGGACTGGATAATATGCGCCATTAAATCAGCGGGTTTTTCGCAAGGATGCTTGCCCGGATAATACTGCACCGGCGCAAACTGCCAGACATCGGTATAAGGCACATCTGCCGTCACCGTAAACGAGCGGCGCATTAAACCGTATTCCTGCCGCAATTCATCATACTGACGCGACAGGGTTAAATGAGACGCCACCAGCTCAGGATACGGGGTATTCAGTTCGCCACGCTGGTACTTTTCTTTGGCGATACGGTCAAACAGTCCCTGCAACTTTTGATAGTCCGTTTCACTGGGTAACTGCCACTGGCTGTCGCTGAACCAGTGACTGGCCATCTGCTTTCCGGTGGCTTTGTGTATGGCTTTTGCCGTGATGCCTAACGCTTTGCGGGCATCACGAAAATAATCGACCAGCGGTTTAAATACTGATTGTTTCAGTTCCCGGCACTGCTTGAAATAGCCATCGCCTTTCGGATGGTATGGTCCTTGGTAATGTTCGGCAAAAATAATACGTTCCGTGGCCGGAAAATACATGCGCAGGCTTTCTTTATGCTGCCTGCGCCACGGGCCAGACGGTTTCGCCCAGATAATCTGGTTCAGCACGTTAAACCGTTCCCGCACCAGCAATTCCGTATCCGAAGCCAGACGCGAACCGCAGAACATATACAGGCTGCCGTTCGGTTTCAGGACCCGCCAGAACTCAGCCAACAGTTCATCCAGCCACGCAAGGTAGGCCGTGACGTCTTCCCACTGGTTATCCCAGTGACAATCTTTCACGCGAAAGTACGGCGGGTCCGTGGCAATTAAGTCAATGCAGTTATCCGGCAGGGTTTTGATAAATTTAAGGGAGTCATCGTTGACTAAGGTGACAGGGCGTAAATCCATCCGCTTTTTTCCTCTCGACGCTGACTGTTCTCAGGAAAACGACAACACGAAAAGCCGG
>NZ_CAWNQH010000084.1:0-6983 GCF_963876495.1 Xenorhabdus sp. KJ12.1 | reverse complement strand
AGGGAGTCATCGTTGACTAAGGTGACAGGGCGTAAATCCATCCGCTTTTTTCCTCTCGACGCTGACTGTTCTCAGGAAAACGACAACACGAAAAGCCGGCATTCACCGGCTGTATTTTCACGTTCTGGGAAATAACCCCATCAGGAAGAACGTTTGAAAAACGTGTCATCGTCCCGGCTTTCCATTAAACCCGCCAGACGAAATTGGGTTAACAATAGTTGGCAACGGGGTTCAGGCAGCCCCATTAATTTAGACACTTCAGAAACAGAAAACCACGTATGCAAAGGCACGGCATCTAAAACACAGGCGGCTGTTATTGTCATATCTTCATGTTTTAACATGATAAATTTAACCCTCCGGGCAGTTTTTATGCTTAAACACACATGTAACTCTGACCAAAGACAACAGCAAGTTTTATGTTTATTTCAGGCGTAAAAAAACCTTGCACGGGACAAGGTTTAAGCTGCCGGGTATGAATAAGCCGGGTGACTTTGCTATCACGTTTATCACAATAGCACCGTTTTTACGATCGTAAAGCGTTATTTTTATAGGCCGTCACATCAGGGATATTTCACTAACGGGATGTCTTTATCCATGTCCAGTGCAATATCCAGCATCATTAACATCCCGTCAATCACGCCTTCGGCCTTTTGTAATCGCTTCCCGATGTGCGTATCCGAACAATGATGATCATGGGCGAGTTGCATAAAGGTTTTACCAAAGACGTAATAATCAAACAGCAGATCGTGCGCCTCGTTACTCTGCTGATTCAGTTTTGCCATGCAACTGGCGATAATCAGGGCATCATCATCACAACACTGTACGCGGGATTTCACCCGGTTCGGGATTAACCCTTTGAAGCCCGCCGCAATGGAGGACCAGTAAACCCCGTCACGATTATCCGCCGCCCATGCGCCCCAGCGCTCCATCACTAACTGAATATCACGCATTCATGCTCTCCCCTGTGATCAAAGCGCCCTGTCGGCATAACGGCGTTGTTTTTGTTTGTCTTGTCGCGACCTGCGGCACATTTCGGCGGCCGATATCTGATCAGTCGGCAGGTAATGACCGTGCCGGAATGCCTGATAAACTGTGCCGGTTTGCCCGTGACGGTTCTTCTCCAGAATAATTTCCGCGTATTGGCCGGCGGGACTGAATGGGTTATACACTCCATCTCGATACGTAAAAAGGATGCGATCCGCATCCTGCTCCAGTGAGCCGGAATCACGTAAGTCTGCCGCTATCGGGCGACGCTGATGCAAGGGGCGTTTATCCACGTCCCTTGAGAGCTGGCTCAAGGCCGTGACCGGGGTATGTAGCCGTTTTGCCAAGCCTTTCAGTGCCTTCGATATTTCTGCCACCGCCAAGTCATGACGGTCAGCCCGGGGTTTTCTAATCAACCCAAGGTAGTCGACGAAAATCCCCTTTAAGTTCGGGTGACGACGCTTATGGGTTTCACTGATAGCGCAAATTTGTTCGACACTCAGATCGCTGGCATCCAGCACATGAATATCCCGGTCGATAAGCGAACCCAGCGCATTGCCAATACGCCCCCAGTCTTCATCATACAGTTCACAGTTTCGTAGTTTAGACACCGGCATCGCCGCCGAACTCGCCACCATGCGCTCGGCAATTTGCTGCGCCGCCATTTCCATGGAAAACAACAACGCCCCGCCCCCGTCGCGGGTCATGCCTTCAATCATGCACAGGGCCAGTTCCGTTTTTCCCATGCCCGGGCGTCCGCCCAGTAAAATCAGGTCAGTCGGGTTAAATCCGCCGGTCAGTTCGTCCAGCGGCTCAATGCCTGTCAGGATCATGCCGGTCTTGCCCTGATTGCGCGCCTCCAGTGTTTCAACGTACCTGTCCAGTAAGGTACCGATGACCACGGGCTGTAAGCTACTCTCGCTCTGGGATATCCCGTTAAACCGGGAGGCAAACGCCTCAACCAGTGCTTCCGCTTGCGTGTGATTGCCACAGGCCTGGATCTCTTGCTGGTAGCGGTTAATCAGATCAGTGACCTGACGTACCCGCCAGTAACGCATGACTTTTTCCGCATAGCCTTTTAAATTGGCCCGCCAGACCGGCGTTTTGGCTAATTCCAGCAAGTTAGCCAGAATACCGCGTTCTTCGCCCATCGCATCCGCAATGAAAAAGGGATCGATAATCGCACTGCTCAGGGCCTGCTTTTTGATTTCGCCGTACACCCGGCGCAGATGAACAGAGCTGAACGCCTCATCCGGTAACACCGCTAATACGTCGTAGGCATCCGGGGTCGCCCCACCGGATAACAAGCCACTGATAACGGCCATTTCCAAATCATAGACATTCATGCGATTTCCCTCCGGTAGCTTTCCCAGTCAAAGGCCAGTACCGTGCCGCCCTGAAGCACTCGGTCCAGCGTCCGATCACCCAAAAACTGCGCCAGCTCAGTCACGGGCAAGTTACTGATCAGAATGGTGGGCAGCAGATCTTCATAGCGATTATTCAGCACCTCAAACAGAATATGACGTTCAGACTCCGTGCCGTACTGCACGCCGATTTCGTCAATCACCAGCAAATCCCGCTCGCTGTAAAATTTCAGGGTATCAAATTCACTCATATCCCCCTCGCTATTCCATGAGCGACGAAATGCCCGGATGATGCGCGAGGCGGTGGTGATAAACACGGCTTCATCCCCGCCTGCGGCAATTTCCCGACACAAAGCGACAGCAAGGTGGGTTTTGCCCGTGCCCTGACGCCCGCACAGGATCATGCCTTCCCCAGCCCGCTTGCGTTCCGCCCACGTCTGGACGTAGCCCTGACAGGTTTTCAGATTGATTTCTGCCCTGCCATTCTGTGGCTGATAGGTGGCAAAACTGGCCTGCGCAAAGCGGGGGACGATGTTCAATATTCCCGGTTCCGTTGTTTCCATCACGTCTGCTGCTCCTTAAAGATTTTTTGTCCAGCTCGCGGCGTGTGATTCATAACGCTTGTGCTCAAATCCGCTATGGGTGTTGATTTGGGGCTGCCGACCGGATTTCTGCTTGTCAGGAAATAACCCTTGCCAGCTGTTGGCAATGGAGGTGCAAATTACCGCGTCAGGATTGGGACAGTCTGCCAGTTGCTTGGCCTGCTGGCGGCAACTGGTTTCGGTCAGGGGCTTCCTGATCTCCTGTCGGAACGTCACCCAATCCGCCCATATTTCGGCACTGACATTCTCGGGTTTGGCCGTCAGGGGATCGAATACGGATTTTTTTGCCTGTTTTTCCTGCCCAGCCCCTTGGGGTTTTATAGGTTCTTTGACTGGTTCCTTGACGGGTTCAAAAGAGTGACTGATTCTGGTGCCATCTGACGGCATAGGGGGTCTGCCATTGGGCGGCACAGGGGTGTCAGCAAATGGCATAGGGCTGCCAACCGGTGGCACAGGGGGTATGCTTTTGGGTGACACAGGGCCAGCGGATAAATTCAGGTAATAAACATTCGAGGCATTCCCTTTCCCGTTGTGATTACCCAGCCGGTTTTCCTTGGTCAGCAAACCCATCTTAATCAGGGCACCAATGTGACTTCGCACGGCGCTTTTGCTGCATTCACAGTGATCTGCAATATGCTGATATGAGGGCCAGCACTCCCCTTTGTCGTTTGCATTATCAGCCAGCTTAATCAGCACCAGTTTTCTCAGGGGATTGCCCACCCGGATACTCATTGCCTTCGCCATCAGACTCATACTCATGCCATTTCTCCCTGTTATCGATCCGCCACCAGCGGGAATTGGAAATTTATTGCGGGGTTTTCGCTTCAGGCGGCGGGAAAACGGTAGGCAGATCAGGACGCAATTCATGCGCCTGAACCGCCCCGTTTGAAAACACCACAATATCGGGGACCCGTGATACCGAAACCCGTTTTTTTCCGTACAACCATGCACTGACGAGCGATTGCGCACACCCCAGTACCTGAGCCAATTTGGCCTGACTGCCTGCGATATCTATCACTTTTTTTATTACACTGTTTTTCATTCTTCCCTTTCTCCAACACCACGGCAATAACAATATCACTAATGGTCAATATAAATCACTATTGGAGTGTTTGTAAAGATATCACTCTAGAGATAGAATAAGAAAAAAATGTTCCAAGACAGCGGTTCTTGGGTTTATCCCCGGTATTCGACGTAAATGCGGGAACCACTCATGAGGCACTTATGACTCTTGCTGATAGATTAAAAGAAGCTATGGCAGATAAGGGGCTAACCCAATCTGCGCTGGCAAAAAAAGCCGGCATGGCGCAATCCATGATATGGAAATTACTTTCCGGGAACGCAACCAAAACAGGCCGGCTCGTTGATTTAGCCAAGGCGCTTGACGTACGCCCAGAGTGGCTGAGTGATGGCAGTGGTCATAAATCACAGTCCGGTGATACTGATTTTGCTGTCAAGCATGACAACCGTTATGCACCGGTAAAAATTTATGAAGCAGAACAAGAAACCCCGGAGTGCTTCATGGTGCCGGCCTTTTCTGAACAGCAAACCGCCTTTGAATCCTGTCGGGCTTATCGCATCACCCAAAATACCGGCTGTGCTGAAGCGCCGGAAGGAACAGTGATCGTGGTAGATACACAGGAAGAGATCGCCAATGATGATTTAGTCTATGCACGGATAGGAGAGCACTATTCCGTTTATCGTTATAAACAAGGGGGAGCGGTCAGCTTTTTATCTGTGGATGACTCACGTATCCCCTTGATAACTCTTTCTCCCGACATGGAAATCGTCGGTGTAATTGTGTATTTATTTCGTCACATGAAGCGAAAACGATAACCTTCCTCTCCCGACTTTAAACACCACCAACCCCTGCCTCTATCTGCAATAAGATACTGTTTTTAATGCAGTATCTTCCTTTTCACTGAAATAATAATCCCCATCAAGATCTAAAATCATTCAAATAATATCAAATTAAAATTATTAGATATCAATAAGATAATTAAAAAATTTGCTTTATATCACTTTAGGTATGGATTCAATGAAATTTAAGTGATAATGTTAGTGGCATCAAAGTGATAGGAATAATCACTACCCTAATAAGCGAGAGGATTTATGCGTACCTTCATTTCTGCCATCATCAAAAAACCGGCAACACAACAAAAAAAGGCTATCAACATTAAAGGCATTGTTGCCAATATCGCACAAAAAAACAGCCTGCATGCAGAAACAACACATATCACCTTTTTGGCAGATCAATATCGTCAGGGCAAAACCCAGCATCACGGCATGGATATAAAGAATAACGATGAATTTAAACATCATATTTTAGCGACGTATCGGGTCAACCCAAAACATACCGAGCCTGTGCCTTACTATCATTTAGAACTGATTGTCGATTACGGTTATGCACTCTATCAGCGGCGAGGACGGTATATGAATTTAGTGGATATATTGCCTTTTACTCAATTTTCAGCCCCGGAAATAAAAACTACCCTCATTGATAATTAACACATTCATGAATGCAAGGAAAATAACAGCAATGGATTGCCTGAAATAAAAATAAACGACTTAATCATGAAATTAAGCGCTTAATTTGTGCAGGTTTATTGTATGCAAAATGTGTAAATTATTCGGAGAAAAATAAAATGAGGCTCGTTGCTAATCATAAGAATAAGAAAAAAGCCAGTCTTACCAGAAAGCAGGCGGCTGACTTTATCGGCATTAATGTCGATACATTATCCCATTGGTGCGCTATAGGTAAAATAGCCTACAACAAGAAAGATCCCGCCAGACCCCGATCCCCTTATTTATTTACATACGCGGCATGTATTGCAGCCCTTAACAATTCGATCCAAACTGTGCCTGTGAGCACGGTAGATGTGGCAGAAAAAGGAGATAAAAAATGTCAATCTTCCGTAGAGGAAATACATGGTACGGGAACTACACGACACCAAGCGGCAAAAGAATTAAGGAATCGCTTGGAACAACGGACAAGAGGCAAGCTCAGGAATTGCACGATCGAAGAAAGGCCGAATTATGGCGCATAGAACGGCTGGGTGATTTTCCTGATGTGACGTTTGATGAAGCCTGTTTACGTTGGATTGAGGAAAAGGCCGATAAAAAATCACTGGATGATGATAAAGGGCGTATGGCGTTCTGGCTGGAATACTTCAGCGGAGTGAGATTAAAAGATATTACCGAAGCCAGCATTTACACGGCGGTTAGCAAGATGAAAAACCGCAAGGCCAAGGAGCGCTGGGAAAGTCAGGTTCAGGCAGCCAAGAAAAAAGGACACGAGATCCCAGCCTATAAAGAAGTCTCAGTATCGGTAGCGACCAAGGCAAAGCACTTAGCTTTGATTAAGGCTCTATTAAGAGCCGCCGAAAGAGATTGGAAATGGTTAGAGAAAGCCCCTGTGATTAAAGTCCCAACCGTCAGAGAAAAACGAGTCAGATGGTTGGAGCCTCATGAAGCGCAAAGATTAGTTGATGAATGTCCCGAACCACTTCAGTCAGTCGTTAAGTTTGCGCTGGCTACAGGGTTGAGACGCTCAAATATTATTAATCTGGAGTGGTCACAAATTGATATGCAAAGACAGGTTGCATGGATACACCCAGATCAAAGCAAATCATCCAGGGCTATAGGGGTAGCCCTAAATGAAACAGCTTGCAGGGTGTTACGGGATCAGATAGGAAGCCATAACAAATGGGTTTTCGTTCATACGAAATCATCAATCAGTCCAAACGGAATAGCACTGCCTAATGTGAGAAAGATGCGTGTTGATGATAATACAGCATGGAATGCAGCGTTAAGACGAGCAGGAATCGAAGATTTTCGTTTTCATGATTTGAGACACACTTGGGCTAGCTGGTTAGTACAATCAGGTGTTCCATTATCAATTTTGCAGGAAATGGGCGGCTGGGAGTCAATCGAAATGGTTAGAAGATATGCACACTTAGCACCGAATCATCTGACCGAACATGCGCGACAAATTGACCTGCTTTTTGGCGGAGGTGTCCCAAATTCGTCCCAA
>NZ_CAWNQH010000083.1:0-209256 GCF_963876495.1 Xenorhabdus sp. KJ12.1 | reverse complement strand
TTATGACAGTAACGACAAATCACATCCACTTTAGCCATATCTCACCCAGAATAAAAAGTAGGGAGTTTATCACAAGATCTAATCATTGGGAGCATGACCGGTGGTTGTACAGGGTGAATAACCGTCCCGGCTGGATCGCAATCGCATGACCACGGCCTTGTCCTGTCACGGCATTGTTGCGCAGTGCTTCCAGACGATAACGGGTGAAATCCTTACCATGCGCCTCATCCTTAAAACGGCCCGGATAGTCGTAATGTTCGTAATACCCCTGCTGGAGCGTGTCCTCCTTCATCTGCTGGCTGAATTCGGCCGGCCACGCCGGATTTTTGAAGGTGTAGTCTTTGAGTTGCACCATCGCCGGTCGAACCTGTGCCCGGTGTGTCAGGTGGCTCACCGCCGGCTCGCCCAGCGTACTGGTATCACCCGGCTGGTAGGGCAGTATAATGCCCGGTGGGACAGAGCCGGCATCATCGGCAAACACCAGCGTATTGCGCCCGTTGCCGCATTCAAAAAAGTAGAAGATACCTTCTTCTGCGGTCAGGCGTTGCAGGAAAGCAAAATCACTTTCCTGATATTGCACACAGAATTCTCGTTCCGGGTGGGCATGGCGCAGGCTGAAGACCACATCGCGGATACCGTGCTCTTTGAGAATATTGGTGATAATGGATTCAATGTTCAGTTGCTGGAAAATACGCGAATTCTGACGCAGGGTGGTGCGCCACAGGTCCGGGCGAATACTCATCTGGTAGGTGGTCTGGTACAACCCGGTATTGCCCTGTTCAAAGCTGGCAACGATACCGGTGATACTCCGGCTTTCAACCCCATTCTGTGTGATTGTCAGCGTGGCAGCGCGGTCGAGTACCGCAGGAAAGTCGATGGCGGGGTCAGCACTCGCCAATCCGACCTCCAGCTGGAATGGCTGAGAAAAATGCTCATTCAGGGTAAAATCCGTGACGACAAAGGTCTCTGGTGCCAGACCGCCCGCCGTCAGGGTAAATTGCAGGCCGCTGGGGGCACCATCACTGAGAAACTGACTGGCTTTTTGCAGGGCGTTGGTGGCGGCGCTGTGACCCCCGGCGGCTTTCTTTGCCAGCCCCGGTTCGTGCCCAACGAAGCTCCCGGTTGTCTGCTGAGCCAGCCGGGTGGCTTGTTGCCCCTGCTCAAACAGGGCCTTTCCCTGCTGAAGTTTTGCGATGTGCTTTTTCACTGACATAGGTGTCTCCCTGAGATGATGACGGATAACGTGATAACTGTCGGCCATCACGTCCGGGCACAACATTGAAATTCGTCCGGCGTTGTCTGTGACAAACGGGAAGATGAAAACATCCATCGGCTGTTTTTATATCGGGCACCGGAAATAATCTGAAAAGACGCACAGACCGGACTATTTCGTTTAATACATGAAAAATAATCAGGAGAGGAAATGATAAATAAGGCCTGAATGAAAACCAAATGAAATCAAGCGAAATAAAAAACCAGCCGGGCAATGACAGCGGAAAAAGTTAAAATCATTGCGCCATCAGGGTAATGCGCTTTGTTTTTATCAATAGTGAATGCATTGTGTTGTGATTTATTGCTGTCAGAGTCAGGGTGAATTAATTAACGTAATGATTTATTTATAAATATAAAACTACAAGTATCTTAGAAATCATGATCATTTTCATTTTATGATAACGATCACAAATGGGGTTGTTTAAAATAATGAACACATTTTTAAACCGAATCCTAAAATAATATACCCTGACAAAAATAGATATTTCATTCTTATTAAAATACAAATCAGAGGCTTGTTTTAGATAATAACAACTATCACCATGAAATAATATGGGTATAAAAAAGATGAAAAGTTATTTTTATTTCTTTTAGAAAGACAGGTATTCAGGCTGGCTGAAAATATACCGTGAAAACGGGGTCTTAAACATCGTTTGACCGTGGCTGACACAATCGCTACTCTCTTTCTGTTAACTGATGATCTTCCGCCTGTAAGGATCAGCGTAAAGCGGCGAACTAAAACTCCTGTAGCCTGCAAGGGAGAGCTAAATTGCGGTACATCTGCGCACTTTTGGAAGCAGATATCCCCGGACACCTAACCCTCCGTCTGAGGATGAAAGTTTCCCGGTGTGATTCATCACCGGCTACTCACACAACAGAGCAAAACAGGCTCTGTCTTACGTCAAACGATACAGTTTTTATCTGTACAACATACATTCATATTGTCTATTCATCACGATCAGCGTCCCGAATATTGCGCGGCGTCACTTGTGTTGAAGCGTAGCGATTACCAAGTGACGTCGCCGGGCTTCAACGCTCAGAGCGCATTCGGTCTGGCTTTACGACCGATTTGAACTACGCATTACTCAAAGTCACCCGTTATTTCAGGCATTTTCTAATCCTGAATCCTTTTATTCGTTTGTTTTTTAACCCCATGCCTGACAACAGGCTGATGCAGTAAAAAAGGAGAAATCACACCACGTCATGATTAATGAGGCGTTCATCCTGACGAAAATCAGGCACTGAACGGGGAGTACTCCACCGCCGTGTTCAGCACGTAGCGAACTCCTGCAAAAACTCAACGCAATTTTCCCCTGCTACACATTATCTGACGCACCACGGAACGGTGAACCTGAACCGATACGCAGGGACTGGTTTAAGAACGAATAAAAAAGAAGCAAATTAGCGGGAGAGGCGGGAATGGCGCAGAAATCGGCACGTTCGAAAATCGAACGGTTCAGAAAAGAATTTATCACCCATGCCCGAAACGGGCGCGGAAGTTTTGCAACGGTCGCGGCTCGAGAACGGATTGCCCGACAGTTCCTTAACTTTCTGAAAGACAATGGTATCAGGCTCCGGCAGATGGACAGCCTCAAAGCCAAATATATTGAGCGCTATATTGCTGAGCGTAAGGCCAACAAGATCAGCCACCGAACCCTGCAAAATGAGATGTCAGCCCTGCGAACGATTTTAAGGCAGGCGGGCAGGCATAAACTGGCTGCACCGGATAACGCCCGTCTGAGTAACCGGGCACTGGGTATTGTCGAGACGAGTCGCACAGGTACTAAAACGGCATTAATGCCTGCGGAGTTTCAGGCGGTTTTCCAGCAGGTTGAGCAAAAAGATCGGTGCGTGGCGGCGGTCATGCAACTGGCATATGTACTGGGGCTGCGTACCAAAGAAGCGGTGGAAGCTTATAAATCCTTAGCGACCTGGAAAAAAGCGCTGGAAAACGGGCATACCTCAGTGCGGGTGGTATTCGGCACCAAAGGCGGGCGACCCAGACAGACGCTGATACTGAATCGGGAAGCCTTACAACATGCTATTGCCTACGCTGAATGCGAGCAGGCAGGGCGCAGCGGCAAACTGATTGATAAACCGACGGTTATTCAGGCCATAGATCGTTACCGGTATATTGTCAGAAGTGCCGGTCTGAGCGGCAAGAAAGCCCCACACAGTATGCGTTACCATTTTGCTCAGCAATCTGGTGAACATTACAAAGCGCAGGGGTTCAGCGAGCAGGAAGCACAGGCACTGGTATCAATGGATTTGGGGCATGGCGATGCGCGAGGACGCTATATCCGGCAGGTGTATTACCGGAATATTGAGGGTGAATAAATAAACGTGTACTGACTTATAGATTATCTGGCTTTATGGTAAGTACAATAAAACTGAATTTTACATTTGATCATTTCATTCATTATCTATCTCTGGCTTGTTTTTGCCCCAAAATCATTTAAAGCTATTCCTCATCACACCTTGCTAACTCGTTACTTGCCCGAATTTTTGTAATGAATCAATATGCTATTAGTTGGTTAACCACTCGATTATTTTATCAATTTATTTGATGACAATTTACACCATGTGTTCAAGGTATTGATTATGGAATTACAGACAAGGCTAGTTTTTATCGATACAAACGCTTTTGAAAAGAAAAACTATCAATTTGGACAACACGCTCTTGGTCGTCTTCAAGAACTAATTGAAGATGAGAAAATCCACTTGCTCATTACTGATGTGACAAGGAAAGAGATCGACGCCCATCTCAAACGCAAATCTGAAGAAGCTGCTTCTATGATAAAGAAGATGCAAAAAGATGCGATGTTCCTAAGAAACACCCCCGATCTTGATTGTCATGGCATTTTCACCAAAGTTAAAGGTGATGATATTTATGCTGTTATCAGTGAAAAGTTTGATGATTTCGTCGAAAACGGCTACGTGGAAACTATTGATGTAAGTACTGTTAACCCTCAAGTTGTATTTGATGCTTACTTCAACAACCTCCCTCCCTTTGGCAAAGAATCAAAAAAGCACGAGTTTCCTGATGCATTCGCGCTAGAAGCTATTAAACAGGTGAGCTTGGCTAGAGGACATTCAGCCTACATCGTTAGCGACGATGGCGATATGAAATCATTCTGTGAACAAGAAGATAACTTCATTCATCTTGAAAACGTCGATGACCTAATTGACTTGATTGTTCGAAGCGACAAAGCGTACGAAGAACCAGCCAAATTTGCTGATGAAATATTCGAACAACTCCTAGAACAAATTAAAGCGGATGCCCTGCAAGCTCTCAAAGATGGTGAGTTCAACTATGAAAACGCAGATCCTTTCGATGAGATTATTAATTCTATAGAAATCAACTCGGTGAACGTTGAGAAGAAAAACTTACAGAATGTCGATGCCGAGTGGGCTGAGTACGAAGTAGAGTTTGAGGTGGTTGTTACGGCTGAATACCGATTCTCAGATTATGACCGTTCACCTTGGGATCCTGAAGACAAGCAATATGTATTCGTCTTGAGTAATGAGTCAACAGTAAGACACAAAGAAACATACACTGCC
Source organism: Xenorhabdus sp. KJ12.1 (assembly GCF_963876495.1). Taxonomy (NCBI): domain Bacteria; kingdom Pseudomonadati; phylum Pseudomonadota; class Gammaproteobacteria; order Enterobacterales; family Morganellaceae; genus Xenorhabdus; species Xenorhabdus sp. KJ12.1. Next base: position 204,423 of record NZ_CAWNQH010000083.1, on the reverse strand, counting down.
CACTTAACACTTGCCTATACCGATGGATTAAAAGCTAACGCATACATTGAGGAGTTTTACTTCCAAGATACGTATTTCGAGCTGACTGATGATGACTCCGAAGTCATTAGCTTCAAAGAACTAGATATCAACGGTGAGTGACATGAAGCTATATGTAATTGGTAATGGTTTTGATGTTCATCATGGCATTGACACTAGATACACATCTTTCGGGCTTTATCTCAAAAACAACTACAGTGAAACATACGAGCTACTGATCGAACATTACGGTTTAAGTGACCTAAATCCAAACTACTCGACATCAATGTCAGACCCTTTATGGTCTGAATTTGAAACGAGTATGTCACTGCTTGATAAAGATTCAGTTTTGGAAGCAAACATGGATGCAATGCCAAACTATTCTTCAGATGACTTTCGAGACAGAGACCGATACACGCTTGAAATTGAGATGGAGCGAATACTTGGACTTCTAACCACTGATCTGTATAAAGCATTCAAAGAGTTCATTTTGGCTGTACAGTTTCCTCAGTTTGATCACAGCCGATCAGTAAACATTGATAGAGACGCTGTTTACCTCACATTCAACTACACAGATACGCTTTCTCAATACTACGCAATCCCCGATGAGAACGTGCTATTCATTCACGGGAAAGCCGATGAACATGTTGATGAGTTAATTCTCGGTCACTCATTAGCTGACGTAGATTTATCCTACTTTCAGAAGTTGGAGCAATCAGTCAGACCTGATGCTAAATGGGTTGCGACTTTTTATGACCCTGATGATGAGAAAGTACACTGTGACACTCTAACAGGACTTGGAATAGCCAACGTTGCAGTTGTCAGAATGGAACAGATCTAAGCCAAAACCTGAAATATCATTAGCGATTGCGGTGGATTCTAACATTGCTTTTTCTAAATTTTGCTTATGCAAAGAATTCAATTTTGAACATCAGCTCTAACTCGAAATTGTCCAGAAGTGCGTTAGAGCAAGTTGCCTGATTTGGTCACACCATAAAATTGGAACGGCTAGATTGTATTCGAATCACTTCAAATAATGCCATCGCGCTTCTGACATTATTTTCTGTCCCGGAAAATGAATTACACATTGACCTTATGACTTCCGTTTATTAGCGTGATAAGACTTATTGATGATCCGGTCGCTTGTGAGGATCACCTTCGGGCAGCGACACCCACACTCCCGTAGCCTGCAAGGGAGTACACACTGTGTGGTACATCTGCCCACCTTTGGAAGCAGATATCATCTTTGTTGATGATGAAGGTTATTTAATCCACCCTGGTATGACGCCAGCCACCCAACGGGGAATACGTTTCCCGCCGGGCAAGGTGTTCTCCGTTGTTTTTAAGGAGTCCACAATGCAACAAAACGAAACCAGGACAACGGTGCATGCTGTACCGGTGTCTGAATTGTCCCCTTTTGCGGACGTCTTTCCGCGAAGCAGTCCACTTGAACTGATACTGCTGGAATACACGGTCATTAAAGCGGCGGTCACGCTGTGTGAAGATTACCGGAGTGATACATGGCAGTGCCGGAAAGTGTCGGACAACATTGCCTATGCTGTGCCGACACGCGCTGACACGTATGGGGTCAAAATCGAGACCACTGACTTTAACGGCGAAGTATCCGCGGATACGTTCGGGCTGATGGTCACCCTGAGCGTACTGGGCTATCTGACGGCACTGATGAAGCACGATGAAATTGCTGAACGGTTTTGTGATTTGCGGGAATACGCGCTGCAACATCCCCAGGCCCCGTGTATCCGGGCGGCTTTAGGTTTAGCGGGAGCATGACGATAATTTAATCTACTCTGGCACGATGCCAGTCACCCGGACGGGGAACAGCTTCCCGTCGGGCAGGGTGTTCTCCGTCTTTTTTATTGACAGGAGAACATGATGCAAAAAAGTGACCTGATCATGCTGGACAGTCCTGCGCTGTCTGCCGTGTTTCCCGGCAAAAAACCGCTGGAGCGGTTGTTTCTGGGGTTTCTGATTGCCAATACCGCCGCACAGTTATGTGGTGAATATCAGTATGAATACTGGGACCGGCGTGATGTTTCTGAACAGCTGACCTATATGGTGCCGACATCCGTCACCACGTATTCTGTCTACTTGCCGGACAGTGCGTTAACCGTCACGCTGTCTGCTGATGCCTTCGGGCTGGCGGTGACGACAGCGGTGTTTGCCCGTATCTCGGTACTGGATGAATCCAATGAGGATGCGTACCGGTTCGGCGAACTGCATGAATATGCGCGGCAACACCCGGAAGCTGAACTGATACGTACTGTACTGGATTTAAGCACGCCAGATAAGGTGCTGAGTCCGTCATTAATCCGCCGTATCAATAATAATCATAATCATCATCAATGAGGTTATCAGCCCATGATATTGCTGATACTCCTTCGCTTTTCTTAAGCGCCTGACCAGGGAGCCGAAAACACCTTCCCGGTATCGGGCGGGTGTTTTCTTCATTGACATTCAATCAAGGAAATACCGATGAACCCGATTTTTTTACCGGTACCGGATGAAGCCGGGACGACATTCCATGAAGACATTTTTACCGTGCAGGTCACCGGCCTGATGCAACACCCGCAAGCGAGGCAATCACTGCGGGAAGAAACCCTGACCGTGTGTGAAGCAGCCTCGGTAACCGAAGCGGTGCAGCGGCTGAAAGTTATCCATCTGCTGGGTGACTGGCCGGTGTCGGAAACGTTATCTCATCAAACGCAGGGCGTTTTTTTCCGCTGACCGTGATGATTTATGACGCCGGGGACAGAAAAGTGCTCGGTGGCCGGTTTTATGACGAGATTGTCTGGGCGCAGCCGGTGACACTGGCCTCAGAACGCCTGTCACTGGAAAAGCGACAGCAGCAGTTATGTCAGTCAGCCGTGCTTGAGCAAAGCTGGCAGAATACACAGGCTGCCCGGGCATTGTGGCATGAGGCGCATTTGTTGTCGCTGCATGGGGTTTCGCCCTGTTATCAACAGTGCCGTGAAGTGCGGGATATTCTCCGGCACAGCACGACTCTCCACGTTTAATGGCGGAGCATGACGATGACATCGTTACGTTTAACCGTCTGGCAGGTGATTGCGACAGAATTGCTGAAACGGCATTTCGGTCTGAGTCTGAAGGATACGGCGCTGTGTGAAACAGACACGGTCGCTGAACTGATACAAAACGGCATCCGACCCTCTGAGGCCATTAACGAATTAGTCGATAAGTACGATTTAACCCGGCTGAATGCCCCGGTCATCACGCCTGGTACGCCTTATCTGGATGTGCATGACGAACTGATGGTCATTTTCGACAGTCAGCTGGCTGATATTTTAAAACCGGATAGTCACTAAATCCTCTTTTACTTACCCAACGGGGGAACTGACTCCCCGCCGGGACAGTTCCTCCTTTATTTAACATTATCAATCAAGAGGAACTTAACCATGGCAGAGTGGATCACGAATCAACTGGACATCACCGGCAAATCCGTTTGTATCGATGTGATGCAGCAATGGGTCTGTGGCGAAGAAGCGCCCCGTTACCGTCAGGCAGTCTTGCAGAGTCTGCGGCTGTTTCTGGCCGGGTGCGCCGGGATATTGAAACCCACCAAACCCCTGACTTACGCGCCTTATCCGGCGCTGATACGAGGTACTGCGGCACCGACTGCGCAACATCTGGCCTTTGAGCAGTGGCTGATGTTGTTACAGGATAATGCGCTGCTAACCGGCGACACCATTAAACGTATCGACCATCTGTACCGCCAGTCGGGCTTAAGTCTGCTGCGCTGGGAAAATATTCCGGAACCGGCGCGTGAGATTATCGCATCACTCCTGATCCGCCAGTATACCGACTGGTTCGGTATGGTGAGCTGGTCTGATAGTCCCGATACCGGCGCCTGCTGGGACAGGCTGAATGTGTCTCCGACATCCGCCCAGCCCTGCGATATGCTGATGATCATGCCGACCCGGTTAGCGACCGAGATTAACGGCAGCAGCGGATTGCTGAAAGGCATTGCCTCCACCGTACAGTTCTACGACGAGCACTACGGGCTGGAATGGCCGTTCGGTCACCATGTCCGCTGGGAACGGCGTAATGTCAGCAGCTTAACCGTGCGTTTTGATTCACCGTGGGCACCGCCCTCTGCGGAACTGATGGGGGAACTGTCAGCGATGTTTGATTGCGAGATCCGCCATTGGTACAGCGAACCGTCAGGAAGCCTCAAAGGCTACGATTGTTATGATCAGGGTGAGCATGTAGACAGCGGTAACGGCTTACCCGGACGCGAAAACCGGCCTGCACTCTATCTGGTTAACGGTGAACAACCCGAAATCAGTCAGGCACTGCCGGCGATTGCTGTCGGACAGTAGCGATTTGTTCAGTACCTTATTCTTTATTTTCACTTCAACCGAAGGGGGAAGCACGTTCCCCTTCCGGGGCGTGTTTTCCCTATTTTTATGCGACAAGGAAAACACGCCATGGCGTCTCGTACCGATTACCAACAGGAATTTATCTCGCTGTTTAATCAAACCGCCCGCTATCAGCCTCGTTATCAGGTCTTCCGGGATTTTTGTCACTGCGCAATGGCGGCCATTCACAATAAATATTGTTTCAGTGAGGAGCTGGAGCAGTTTTATCTGAAAACCATCAGGAAATATGCGCGGGAAGATGTTGATCGGATTGTAAAACTCTTTTCCACTGCCGTGCTGGCACTGGCAGAAGCGCCCGGCGATTTTCTCGGCACGGTGTTTATGCGGCTGGAGCTGGGGAATAAACACCTTCAGCAGTTCTTTACGCCCTGGAGTGTCGCCAGAATGATGGCGGAGATACAGTTGCAGGATGTTTCCGCACGCTTGCAGGAGAAACCCTTTGTGACCCTGTACGAGCCGGCTTGTGGGGCGGGCTGTATGACACTGGCCGCTGCCGACGTCTTGAGAGAGCAGGGACATGATCCGTTATGCAGCCTGTGGGTGTCAGCGATTGATATTGACCCGCTGGCCGCGGTGATGGCTTACGTCCAGCTTTCTCTGGCCGGCATTCCGGCCGCGGTCACTGTCGGCAATGCGCTGGATGATGGCGGCAGCAAACGGACACGTTACACGCCGGCCCATTATCTGGGTAACTGGTCGAACCGTTTACGGGCGCATCAGCAGCCACAGGCCGCCTGAATTTTTTCAGCCTCTGTTCTGTTACTCTAATGCGCCTTTCGGGGCGCTTTCTTATTTTCGAGTAGTTTTAATATATTGATTTATAGTGAAAATTAAGGTGATCCGATAAGCGAGTCGGTGGGTGAATCGAGTCAGTTTAATTTTCATTTCCGCAAAAAGAGTTTTTCCTTGTTTCAGACCGGGATTCACCGACACTGGGCCCAATTTGAACCGAAAGAGGAAAAGCCATGTTTCAGCGTATTAAATCGCATTTTGCCCGCCAGTCTGCCACACCGCAAAAATCATCCGAACAACAACCGGAAGCCATTCGTGACAGCCGGGGCTATTTCCGGCCGCAATCGGTGGATAAGTTACTGGCCACCCCACTGCGCCGTCAGTGTCTTCAGCAATTATGGCAAAACAGTGCCCTGCCCGAAGGGCTGTATCAGCGTTTTTATCTCGCGCCGGTGAAGCAATTGCTGGGCCGTGTCCAACAGGTGCCCGCTACACCAGAGGGTGACTGGTCAGGGGCAGGGGGATTTGCTGACCTGACGCTGCAATTTACCACCTGTGCCGTGCGGCTGGCGAAGGGACATCTGTTACCCCCCGGGGCCGCACCGGAAACACAGGCAGCCCAGAGCCTGCTATGGCAGACCGTCGTATTCTGGACGGCATTATTTTACCACCTGCCGTTGTTGCGGCAACTGGAAGGGGAGCTGGATGACGGGCATTTCTGGCAGCCGGGTGTCTGTATCCCCGGTAACCCTTTTCGTTTCCGCTTTCGCACACCGGAAAATGCCCTGACGGTGCCACAGGAAGCCTTGCTGGCCGCCAGTTTGTTACCGGAAAAAGCCATCATGTGGCTGGTTTCCGTGCCGGAAGCCTGGCATTGCCTGATGTTGCACCTCAATGGTCGTCCCTCCTCCGTCCCCCTGATTGACGCGTTGCTTCAGGACGCAGCCGGGCAGGTGCATTCCCCGCTAGTGAAACAGGGGGGGTTGCCAACGGCAGCCGAAACTGCCCTGGCTTCCGAAGCTGGTACAAGGCCGGAAACCCAATCGGCTGCTCCCGCAACTGAAATGAAAAGTCCCTCTCCATCGACGGCCGACGATACCCGGACGTTATTGTCATTATTTCAATCCAATGATGAAGTTTCATTGCTTATTAATGCAAATGAGAATGATAACGATTTAGAAATAAACAAACGCACAGGCAGGCCGTCAGAAAATGTTGCTCCTGCCGGGAATGAGTCGTCATGATATTAACAATGAAACAATTTTAGTTTGTAATTAATTTTAACGGAATGATTAACGGCTTTCTATATTGAAAAGCCGACGGGTTGGGTTGTTGATAACAGGAAAAAATGATGCACGGAACAGAAGAAATAATGGGCTGGGAAGAATTATTAGACGAGTACTTTTTTTCACATATCCTGAGACCGGATACCGAGTGGAGTTACCGTAAAGTGGCGAAGGGATTTACCCGGTTTATGGGGGAAGCGGCCTCACCAGCGCAGGTTATTCACCGGGATGTGCTGCGGTGGCGGCGCCATCTTCTGGTGGAGAAAAAACAGTCGAGCCACACCTGGAATAATAAGGTGGCTCACCTGCGGGCGATCTTTAATTTCGGCATGGAACAAAAACTGCTGCCCCACACCGAAAACCCGTTTAACAATGCGGTGGTTAAAAAAGAGAAGAAAAAGAAGAAGATTTTGAGTCAATCGCAGATAACCCGTATTAATCTGTTGATGGGAAAGTTTGCTGAAGAAGAAAGAACCGGGGTGATGCCACGGGGAGGGCGTTGCGCCCTGTATCCGACCTGGTATTGGTCAACAGTACTGGCGACATTGCGCTTTACGGGGATGCGCCAGAACCAGTTACTGCACCTGCGGCTGCGGGATATTAATCTGGAAAGCAATTATATTGAACTGGGGCTGGAAGGCAGTAAAAACCACAGTGAATGGGAAGTACCGATTATCCCACCGCTCAAACCCCGGCTGGCAAAATTAGTGGAAAGGGCGATGGCTGCCGGCGCTAAAGCCGACGATCCGATTTTCGATCTCAGCCGATTAAGTGTGCCGCACCCCAGCCGGCTTTCCCGTTACCAATATGATATCAACCGGGAAAAACAGCAGCTCCGTTCTTTCTTTCGCCGGCTGTCCAGAGAGTGTGATTTTGCGGTCTCGCCCCACCGTTTTCGTCATACCGTGGCCACGACATTGATGAAATCGCCGGATCGGAACCTGCCGTTGGTGAAAAGATTACTGGGGCATCGTAATGTCGCGACCACGATGGAGTACATTGATCTCGATATGGAAGTAACGGGCAAAACGCTGGAGCGGGAATTGGGTTTGTACACCGATCGTTCTGATGATAAGGAGTAAAACGGATTAAAAAGAACAGGGCGGCTTTCGGTCAGGAGGAGGGTATTGACTGAACTGCCCTGCATCAACAATGGATGGTATATGGTATGAAAAGATGATTGATACCGGACTGGCATCCCGCGAAGTTTTCACCTCACTTGACATCAGAATCAATTACTGAAATCATTACCTTAAACGAGAAAAGGGTAACTGTTAAAATAGCTACCCTGTTATCTTGTCTTAAATGTTCTTCTCAACTAAACAGTACAAATTGAACTGATTAGGATCTAACATTTAATTAACGATTGATTCTTTTTCGCGCTTTTGTCAGGAAATTTAACAACCTACGACAAACCCGCATGGAAACTTGGTGCCCGGACTCGGAATCGAACCAAGGACACGGGGATTTTCAATCCCCTGCTCTACCGACTGAGCTATCCGGGCTAACGGGGACGCATTAAACAGTATTCACTCCAATCCGTCAACGACTTTTTTAGAAAAAAACATGAAAAATGGTCGTTGGCGGAATTTTTATACTAATTAAGCGCAATTATTCATCTTTGCTAGCTTTTTTTAACTTAAAGCACCCTCTTTTCGGCAATTAGCTATGGTCAGAATATCCTGAGCCAGCAGTTTTGCGGTTACCACATCTTCAATATCTTTTTTCACTAATAGCTTGCTAAGGCATCCTTCAAGGATAAGTTCCATCTGTTTGGCAACTTGTTCACTATTTTCAATGCCAATTTGCTGTAGTAGCCCATTCGAATATTGGAATGAGCTTTGTTTTTGTAATGCAGCTAATTGATGGATAGGGTGGTCGGTATCAGGAAAAGCACTACAGGCTGCAATAAATAGGCAACCGGGGCAGCGATTTTCCTGTACTTTTTCTTTGAGAGTATCGTAACGAGCTAATAGCTTTTGTTCCGGGGATAATGTTTCATCCAGCAGAATATGGCGTTGCCAGGCTTCTATTTGCTGGCTGTGGAAACGCAGGCAGTCATAAAGTAGGGCTTCGCGGTCTGGCCAGAAATGTTTTATTTGGTCGATATCAATGTTCAGGGGAGCCAAAAGTGCCTCCAGTGTTACTGACAGACCCTGTTGCTCAAGTAAATTGAGTACATGATTAAGTACGTATTCACGCTGCACTGTTGCTCTCCTTTTAAATGTTTTTTATTGATCTTTTATCTGTTCTGAAGCTATTGGGTATAAATGCTGTAAATGGCGATTAAAGCGTTCCGCATCCATAAATCCGTTGACTCGTGAGTTGGGTATTTCCTGGCCTTGTGTGTCAAAAAACAAGATAGTGGGAAGTCCCAGCACTTCCAGTTTTTTCAGCAATTCTTTCTGGTTAGGGCCATTCTCTGTAACGTTGGCCTGCAATATGAGAAAGTGACTTAGTTGCTTTTGGACTCGTGGGTCACGGAACGTATATTTTTCAAATTCCTTACAGGCGACACACCATTCTGCATAGAGATCCAGCATGATCGGTTTATGGCGATTTTCAGCCAGAATCTGACTCAATTCCGGCCAGTCACTGATTTGTTGGAATGCTAAAGATGCTTGTTGTTGTTCTGTAACAGGATTTCCCCATACCCAGTCCTGTAAAGGGCGTGAGGCGATTAAAGCCAGTGCCAGTAAGATGAGCTGTAGGGTACGTAACCAACCGTTTTTGTGGTTTAGCGTCAATGAAAAAGCCCAGCCACAGAAGGCAACTGCTAATATGCTCCATAACCTTATTCCCCATACATCTCCCAGAACTCTTTCCAGCAAAAATATTGGCAGCGCAAGGATAATAAAGCCGAATGCTTCTTTCACGTATTGCATCCACGGGCCACTGCGGGGTAAGAATTTGTGACCGAATAAAGTCACGGCTATAAGTGGTAAACCCATTCCCAGTGCATACAGATAAAGTGTCAGACCACCGAGCACAGCGTTACCACTTTGGGCGATGTACAGTAAAATGGCGCTGAGCGGGGCGGTTGTGCAGGGAGATGCAATCAGGCCCGCCAACATCCCCATGACGAATACACCAAAATAGGAACCACTTTTTTGCTGGTTACTCCAGTTCACCAAACGGGTTTGAACGGAAGAAGGGAGCTGGAGTGAGTACACTCCGAACATGGATAGTGCCAATAGAATAAACAGGACGGAAAGCCCTATCAGAATATAAGGGCTTTGTAATGCGGCCTGAAACTGTAAACCTGCTGCGGCGACAATTAATCCTAAGGTTGTATAAGTGATGGCCATTCCCTGCACATAGCTCATTGCCAACCAGAAGATACGTTTCAGGCTCTCAGGGCGTTTCTGTCCCAGAATAATAGCGGAAATTAACGGATACATTGGCAGGATGCATGGAGTAAATGCGATACCTATACCAATCAATAATGCCCATAAGGGCGAAAATGGCATTTGATCCGTTTTGAGTAACGTTTTTTCCTGCGGCTGTGATTCACTTTGGGATGCTTTTATCTCAGAAGATTTAGATTCTGACTGTTTTGGTGTTTCATCCGTTGATGGTTTTATGGGCGCGCTTACGGCGTATAGTGGCACGCTGATTGTTTCTGGAGGATAACAGTATCCTGCTTCCGCACAGCCCTGATAGGTTACCTGAAGTGTTGAGTCATTTGTTGCACCAAGGATAGGAATATTGATGTGTGCTGACTGAAAATAAACCTCAGTTTTGCCAAAAAACTCATCTTCATGAGCTGTTGCTTTGGAAAAGTCTATATGGCCTAAAGAAGTTTGCTGATCGGGTGTGATGATGAACTGTTTTCTATAGAGGTAATAACCGGGCTTAATATCCCAACTTAGCGTCAATTGTTCCCCTTTTTGCTGAAAATCAAACATAAATGCCTGTTCAGCGGGAAGATACCGATTCTGCCCCAATTGTCCGGGTTGCTCAAACAGCGCACTGGATTTAAGAGGGAACGCACTGATTGCACCGAACAGTAGAAACAATATGAGAATACGTTTCATCATAGATACTTTTTTACCTGCCAGTTATAGGGAGTCAATGGGTGAAATTTACCAGAATCGGCACTACGACTAAAACGAGCACTATAACCGATGGAATCTGAGACAAAAAGCTGATTGATTAATATTAATGCAAAGAGGTGTTTTTTTCAGAGAAGAAAATAGAAGATAAAAGAAAGAAAATATTTCAGGGGGTTTTAATCCCCCCTGAAAATCAAACATAAAGCCTGAAGCCTACAGAATCATACCACCGAACAGAAAGCCGAATGTGACTGCCAGCCCAACAGCAATCGTACCCGGAATAAAGAACGGATGATTAAAAACAAAACGTCCGATACGGGTTGTGCCGGTATCATCCATCTGTACTGCGGCAACTAAAGTTGGGTAAGTTGGCAGAATGAACAGCCCGGAAACTGCAGAGAAAGAGGCAATTGCAGTCAGCGGTGTGACATGCAGCGCTAATGCCATTGGCATTAATGCTTTCGCAGTTGCTGCCTGTGAATACAATAAGGCTGAGCAGAAGAAGAAAATAACCGCGAGTAACCAAGGGCGAGAATGAATCAGGTTACCGGCAGTTTCTTTAATCCAGTCGAGATTCGCCTGAACAAAAGTATCACCTAACCAGGCCACTCCCAGAATACAAATACAGGCACTCATGCCAGCCTTAAAAGTACTCGAATTCAGAATAGCATCTGTATTGACGGAACAAATAATCGTGGTGAGCGTTGCAACACTCAGCATAATAATCAGAATCGCGTTGGTGGTATTCATCAGGGGTTTTTCAACTAACCCGACACTCGGGCTATTGATAACCGCATAGATAACGACGCCGATAACACCCAGCAAAAATAACAGAACAGAGAGCTTTGCCTTCGGTTTGATTTCAATCTGAGACGCACCGCGCATCTCTATCAGGCCGTCAGCCAGACGTTTCTGATAGATAGGATCATTTGCCAACTTGGAATCGAAAAGCCATGAAATGATGAATGACATTAACACGATGGCACAAAATGTGGATGGCAGCAGTATCATCAGCAAATGAATATAGCTGATACCTTGCCCTTCCATAACCGAAGCCATATAAACCACTGCCGCAGAGATAGGGGAGGCGGTGATCCCGATTTGAGCGGAGACTACAGCAGTCGAAAGTGGACGACACGGTTTGATGCCCTGTTCTTTAGCAACTTCGGCAATAACAGGCAGTGTTGCCAGTGAGATGTTCCCTGTACCTGCGAATAGAGTCAGAAAGTAAGTGACTATAGGTGCGAGGATTGTGATGTATTTTGGGTTCTTACGCAGTAATTTTTCAGTTTGCTGGACAAGGTAATCTAACCCGCCCGCTATTTGCATTGCTGATATTGCAGCAATCACAGCCATAATAATTGAGATAACATCAAATGGAATACTGCCTGGTTTTACACCTAGAATGGCGAGGATTAAAACGCCAATTCCACCCGCAAAGCCAATTCCGATTCCCCCTAATCTTGCCCCCAGAAAAATGGCCAGCAGAACAATAACCAATTCTACGGCTAACATGTTACATACTCCTTCATTTATTTAGTTTTATGAAAATCTATGGTTAATAATTTGTGTTTGCTGCCAATTAAAAAGGCACGCTTCCGGTTGGAATAGCGTGCCTTAAAAATTAAGACGAACTCGTTATTATAATCATTTAATTAGTCATCAAAACGTTTTGCTTTGTAAGTCGGATTTTTTAGGTTCTCAACAGAGAAAATATCATCTAATTCCGCTTCTGTCAGCAGACCACGCTCCAAAACAACTTCCCGGACGCTTTTACCTGTTTCTGCACAGATTTTACCTACGATATCGCCATTATGGTGACCGATGAATGGGTTCAGGTAGGTCACGATACCAATAGAGTTAAAGACAAAGCTTTCACAGACTTCTTTGTTGGCAGTAATACCGTTAACGCATTTCTCAACCAGATTGCGGCAAGCGTTGCTCAGGATAGTAATAGATTCAAACATAGCCTGACCAATAGCCGGTTCCATAACGTTCAGCTGCAACTGACCCGCTTCTGCTGCCATAGTGATACAGGTATCGTTACCGATAACTTTAAAGCAAACCTGATTAACAACTTCTGGAACAACAGGGTTTACTTTGGCTGGCATGATGGAAGAACCTGCCTGCAATTCTGGCAGGTTGATTTCGTTCAGACCAGCACGTGGGCCGGAAGAGAGCAGACGCAGGTCGTTACAGATTTTAGACATCTTAACAGCCAGACGTTTCAGGGCACTATGAACCATAACATAAGCACCACAGTCAGAAGTTGCTTCAATCAAATCTTCGGCAGGTACACAAGGCAAGCCGGTCACTTCTGCCAGCTTTTCTACAGCCAGTTTCTGATAGCCAGGTGCTGTGTTCAGACCAGTACCGATAGCGGTTGCCCCAAGGTTCACTTCCAGCAGCAGCTCTGCGGTACGAGTAATATTTTTAATTTCTTCTTTTAATAGCATGGAAAAAGCACGGAATTCCTGACCCAGAGTCATTGGTACCGCATCCTGCAATTGAGTACGACCCATTTTCAGGATATCGTCGAACTCAATACCTTTTTTGTCGAAGCCCGCTTTTAATAATTCGATTGAATCAACCAACTGCATGATTGCGTTGTAAACAGCAATACGGAAACCGGTAGGATAGGCATCGTTAGTTGACTGGCTTCTGTTCAGATGATCATTGGGGTTCAGGTACTCATATTCACCTTTCTGATGCCCCATCAATTCAAGACCGATATTTGCCAGCACCTCATTCGTATTCATGTTCAGCGAGGTACCTGCGCCACCCTGAAAAACATCAACAGGGAACTGATCCATACATTTGCCTGTGTTGAGCAGTTCATCACACGCTTTGACAATGATATCTGCAACTTTGCCGGGAATGGTATGGAGTTCTTTGTTTGCCAGTGCTGCCGCTTTTTTCACCATGACCATGCCGCGAATGAATTCAGGGACATCGTTGATGGAGCGGTCACTAATATAGAAGTTTTCAATCGCACGTAGAGTGTGAATACCGTAATAGGCTTCAGCAGGGACTTCACGTTTACCTAACAGGTCTTCTTCGATACGAATGTTGTTTGACATGAGAACCTTCTTAAATTGGATACGTTTTACTGTTTGTTATATGTTTGTTGAGATAATGTTGCCGACAGCAATCGCTGTGATATTAGGTGATTACCACAAAATTGCAGGCGCGATCATATGTGGATTTGTCAGAAATGCCTTGAACCTGGATCACTTTATAGTACGATTTTACTAATGAAATGACATATGTGTGATTGAGGTCACGGTTACTCAGGTAAAAAGTCAAATGTCTTAAGTATTGAAAACCGTTATTGTTATCCCCACATATGTTATCCATGCAAACTAGTCATCTATAGATGTTGCTATCAATGAGCTGGGTTATAAACGCGATTCGTGGTAATAAAAATGCGTTGGTAGTATATACAGCGCCTAAAGCGGATGAGAATACCGGCTTATATCCTTCATCTTTCAGGTGCCTCATTTTAGGCTGCCACATTTTAAGTTGCTTCAACTTAATTTGCTTTAACTTAAATTGCTCCAATTTCATTTTCTTCAATTCATTTTCTTCAACTACAGGAGAACAACGTGCGCTGGTTTCCTCTTATCCTGATATGTCTGCTGATTTATATCGAATCAGTACTGTTTGTCCGCATCGCTTCTGAGGTCGGCGTTCTGTTAACGCTGTTATTGGTTGTTCTGACTTCCTGTGTTGGGGTTTCTCTGGTTCGTAATCAGGGCATAAAAAATTTTATGTCAATGCAGCAGAAAATGGCTGCCGGAGAAAGCCCTGCGGAAGAAGCAATCAAAAGTGTTTCTTTGGTCATGGCGGGTTTCCTGTTAATTATTCCCGGCTTTTTTACCGATTTTCTCGGGCTATTATTGTTGTTGCCGCCTGTGCAAAAATTGCTGACAGCTAAGTTACTGCCACATCTGACTTTTTACCGTCCGAATGTTCGTGGTGGATATGGCCGGGATAGTAATCATGGTCAGACATTTGAAGGAGAGTATGAGCGCAGGCAGGATGATGCTTCGAATAAGATTACTCGCGATGATCAAAAAAATCATAATGATAATGACCATAATAAGAAATAACTTCAGCCCATACTGCCTGAGAGTGTTACGGGTAATAAAAAAGTGAAATATTTTTTGCTATCCCCCCTTGAAGTACTGCCTATAAGCCCCAACTTGTAGCTTCATGGTACTGGTTCTGTTGGGTTCTGGTATCAATCCTCTTACCTGATATGGACTTTATTTATAGGAGATCTATCAATGAAAATTCGTCCATTACACGACCGTGTTATCGTCAAACGTCAAGAAGTTGAATCTAAATCTGCTGGTGGAATCGTTCTGACCGGTTCAGCTGCGGGCAAATCTACCCGTGGTGAAGTTCTTGCTGTTGGCCATGGTCGCATCCTGGAAAGCGGTGATGTTAAAGCTCTGGATGTTAAAGTGGGTGATATCGTTATTTTTAATGAAGGTTACGGTGTTAAAGCAGAGAAGATCGATAACGAAGAAGTGTTGATCATGTCTGAAAGCGATATTCTGGCAATTGTTGAAGCGTAATTGAAAATCTTACGCTCAGATCTTCTTAATTGAACGAATTTAAAGGAAAGATACAATGGCAGCTAAAGACGTAAAATTTGGTAATGATGCTCGCAGCAAAATGTTGCGTGGTGTGAATGTACTGGCTGATGCAGTTAAAGTGACTCTGGGTCCTAAAGGCCGTAATGTTGTTTTGGATAAATCTTTTGGTGCACCTGTAATTACTAAAGATGGTGTTTCTGTAGCACGTGAAATCGAATTAGAAGACAAATTCGAAAACATGGGCGCACAGATGGTTAAAGAAGTTGCTTCTAAAGCTAACGATGCGGCTGGTGATGGTACAACTACTGCAACCGTTCTGGCCCAAGCAATCGTCACCGAAGGTCTGAAAGCAGTTGCTGCTGGCATGAACCCAATGGATCTGAAACGTGGTATTGATAAAGCAGTTGTTTCCGCTGTTGAAGAACTGAAAAAACTGTCCGTACCTTGCTCTGATTCCACTGCAATTGCACAGGTTGGTACAATCTCTGCAAACTCCGACGAAACTGTAGGTAAACTGATCGCAGAAGCGATGGATAAAGTCGGTAAAGAAGGTGTAATCACCGTTGAAGAAGGTACTGGTCTGGAAGACGAACTGGATGTTGTTGAAGGTATGCAGTTCGACCGTGGTTACCTGTCTCCTTATTTCATCAACAAACCAGAATCAGGTTCTGTTGAACTGGAAAACCCATACATCCTGTTGGTAGACAAAAAAGTTTCCAACATCCGTGAACTGTTGCCTGTTCTGGAAGGTGTAGCTAAAGCAAGCAAACCTCTGCTCATCATCGCTGAAGATGTTGAAGGTGAAGCACTGGCTACTCTGGTTGTGAACAACATGCGTGGTATCGTGAAAGTTGCTGCGGTTAAAGCACCAGGTTTCGGTGATCGCCGTAAAGCAATGCTGCAGGATATTGCTATCCTGACTAACGGTACTGTTATTTCTGAAGAGATTGGTCTGGAGCTGGAAAAAGCAACTCTGGAAGATCTGGGTCAGGCGAAACGTGTTGTTATCAACAAAGACACCACTACTATCATTGACGGTGTAGGTGAAGCAAGCGCGATTGAAGCGCGTGTTGGTCAAATCCGTCAGCAGATCGAAGAATCAACTTCTGACTATGATCGTGAAAAACTGCAGGAGCGCGTAGCGAAACTGGCAGGCGGTGTTGCTGTGATCAAAGTTGGTGCAGCGACTGAAGTTGAAATGAAAGAAAAACGTGCACGTGTTGACGATGCACTGCATGCAACCCGTGCAGCAGTAGAAGAAGGTGTTGTTGCTGGTGGTGGTGTGGCGCT
This sequence comes from Xenorhabdus sp. KJ12.1, assembly GCF_963876495.1. Classification (NCBI taxonomy): domain Bacteria; kingdom Pseudomonadati; phylum Pseudomonadota; class Gammaproteobacteria; order Enterobacterales; family Morganellaceae; genus Xenorhabdus; species Xenorhabdus sp. KJ12.1. The sequence continues at coordinate 188,020 of NZ_CAWNQH010000083.1, read as the reverse complement.
GGTTCGCGTTGCAGGTGCTATCACAAGCCTGACTGGTGACAATGAAGATCAGAACGTGGGTATCCGTGTTGCACTGCGTGCAATGGAAGCACCAATGCGTCAGATCGTTGAGAACGCAGGCGAAGAGCCATCTGTTGTTGTGAACAACATTAAAGCAGGTCAAGGCAACCACGGTTATAACGCTGCAACTGAACAGTACGGCGACATGATCGAAATGGGTATCCTGGATCCAACCAAAGTAACTCGTTCTGCACTGCAATTCGCAGCATCTATCGCGGGTCTGATGATCACAACTGAAGCGATGATCACTGAACTGCCAAAAGATGACAAAGCTGACTTAGGCGCAGCTGGTGGCATGGGCGGTATGGGTGGAATGGGCGGCATGATGTAATGCGCTCATCCTGATGATGGGATCTCCCACCCATTAGGCTAAAACTTTGAAGGCGAGCAGATTTTTCTGCTCGCCTTTTTACTTTCTTCTGTTAATAGCATACAAAAGATTAAATTTATCATCGTAATATACACAATGCATTTCAAAATGCGTCGCGGCCAACAAAGAGGCAATTTGAAAGACAAAGTGTATGAAGTTAGAGTAATCAACGAGGGAAGACATGCGAATAAAATTTTTGCTCGGCGCATCGGTGTTGCTGTTAGCGGGATGCACGACAAATAATCAATTAACTTCAGCAGGTTCCGGTGTGCGTTTTGTGGACACTCAGCCGGGTAATGAATGCCAGCGGTTAGGTGAAGTGACGGGAACTCAAAGTAACTGGCTTAATGGCGTCGGTAGTGAAAGCAGTTCTATGCGTGGTGCGGCTAATGATTTGCGTAATAAAGCCGCTGAGATGGGTGGGAACGTGATATATGGCGTAAATAGCCCGTCAGAGGGATTGTTAAATAGCTTTATTCCCCTCGACAGCAAGATGGTTGGTCAAGTCTATAAATGCCCTTGAGTGTATGTGATAAGCAGCATATTGAATTCGGGCAATGCCCAGAAAAGCAGCTTGCAACATGGTGAGCTAGCTGTCTGAATTTCTGTGCACTGCCTGTTATCGCGAAAATATTAAAGAAACCTCGCTGGTTAATTATTTTTTAACCCTAAATCCAATGGGGTTTTACTCGGTTCACCGCCGATTTCTCTTGTCAGACACGGTACCAGATAGCCAGAAATTTTGGTTAATAGCTCCCGCATAATGGCTTTTGCTTCTTCATCACTGACAAGAAAGTGTGCTGCACCTTGTACTTTATCCAGCACATGAATGTAGTAAGGCAAAATACCGGCATCAAATAACGAATTACTTAAATCAGCCAGTATATCAGCGTCATCATTTACGCCTCGTAACAGAACACTCTGATTCAGCAGGGTGACTCCGGCCTGTTTCAGCCGAGCCATACTCTCCCGGAATGCCTCATCAATTTCGTTTGCATGGTTAATATGAGTGACCATAATGACCTGCAAATCGGATTGTGCCAGACGATTACATAATGAAAGCGTCACTCTGTCGGGAATAACGACGGGTAAACGGGTGTGAATACGTAGCCGTTTAATATGAGGGATAGACTCAAGTTGAGTAATCAGCCAATCCAGTTCATGATCCTTTGCCATCAGAGGATCACCGCCAGAGAAAATGATCTCATTAAGCTCAGTATGCTGCTCAATATACTCTAGCGCTGATTGCCAGTTACTTTTATTGCCCTTGTTATCTTCATAAGGGAAATGTCGTCGGAAGCAGTAACGGCAGTTTACCGCACAACCTCCTTTAACCATTAATAACGCCCGGTTGCGATATTTATGTAATAACCCCGGAACGACCGGATGCTGTTCATCTAATGGATCAGTGGAAAATCCGGCTGGAGTATCAAACTCTTCTCGTGCAGTTAAAACCTGTAGTAATAAGGGATCCTGCGGATCGCCCTTTTTCATTCGTGATACAAATGCTCTTGGCACACGCAAGGGAAACAGGCGTCGCGCCTCATTACCTTCTTTCAATAAGGCGTGCGTGTTCAGGGATAACAATTGCAACAACTCACTGGGATCAGTGATAACATCAGTAAGTTGTTGTAGCCAGACTTCTCTGGCAGGGTGAATATGGGTTATAATGTGTGCCATTTTTTGGCTAAGCCATTTCGTTAAAAATTAGAGGATCTCCATGGCTACTTATAGTACCAATGAATTCCGTTCAGGTCTTAAAATCATGTTAGATGGCGAGCCGTGCGCTATTCTTGACAGTGAGTTTGTTAAACCAGGTAAAGGGCAGGCATTTGCCCGTGTTCGTATTCGTAAGCTGATTTCTGGCAAACTGCTAGAAAAAACTTTTAAATCAACCGATTCCGTTGAAAGTGCAGATGTTATGGATGTCAATTTGACTTACCTGTACAACGACGGTGAATTCTGGCATTTCATGAACAACGAAACTTTCGAGCAGTTAGCTGCAGATGTGAAAGCTGTTGGTGACAATGCTAAATGGCTGATCGATCAGGCAGAATGTGTTCTGACACTGTGGGATGGCCGTCCTATCGCTGTGACTCCACCAAACTTTGTTGAGCTGGAAATTGTTGATACCGACCCAGGCCTGAAAGGTGATACCGCAGGTACTGGTGGTAAACCAGCTACTCTCAGCACTGGCGCGGTAGTAAAAGTACCTCTGTTTGTCCAGATCGGTGAAGTTATCAAAGTTGATACCCGTTCTAACGAATACGTCTCTCGCGTGAAATAATCTCGCTTTGTTATTTTAGAAAAACCGCAGCCTCTTCGTCCAGAGGTTGCGGTTTTTTTATGGTCATTTTTACGACCATTGCAGCGGTTTGGGTTGATCGTTATAATTCCTTTTCATTTCCTATCGTTATCTGGGACGACCCGGATAAACGTCATCTCATTGGGGACGGCCCCGCTTCCATTAGATATAAGGTTAAAACATGTCTTGGTTGATACTTCTCATTGCAGGTTTATTTGAAGTTGTATGGGCTGTGGGCCTGAAGTATACACAGGGGTTTTCCCGTTTAGTGCCGAGCTTGATCACTGCCAGTGCGATGGCTATCAGTGTAGGGTTACTGGCTTATGCTATGAAAAGTCTTCCGGCAGGAACAGCTTATGCGATTTGGACAGGCGTTGGGGCGGTAGGTACAGCAATTTTTGGAATTATGATATTGGGTGAGCCTGCAAATATTGCCAGAATATTAAGCCTTGGCCTGATTGTGGTTGGCATTATTGGTTTGAAACTTGCTAGCTGATTTTTTGTAATTCATTGATTAGCATTAAAATAAAACCCAGCATTACGCTGGGTTTTATTTTGCTTACTTTTTTTCATAACGAGAAGGCCATATCTCTTCTGGCGTAAGCCCCAGCGCGGTTGCGATTAAACGCTCCCCTTTTGGCCAGTGACGCTGTAGAGCATTCGCAAGTGTTGATGATGCCAGCCCCGCTGTACGTGAGACTTCTGACAATGTTGTGCCGCGTTTTTTCAATTCAGCAATGATATCGGCGGAGTGCCAATCTTTATTTTCCATTTTTAATTTCTCCGGTTACCTGTCATTTTTCAATTAAAAAGAAATAATTTATTAGTAGACTATGAGTCACGCATAATAACATAACTTAGATTTAAATGTGACTCATAGTCCGTGGTCGGATAAGTAACACGAATCGATACTTATCGGATGAAAACACCTAACAACATCAAATCCCTTTTCGGGCAAAGGATTAGATATCTCAGGAAAGAAGCCGGGATGTCGCAGGAGGCTTTTGCCGATAAGTGTGGTTTGGATCGAACCTACGTCAGCGGTATTGAGCGCGGTGTCAGAAATCCTACCTTAGAAATTATTTATGTGATTGCGAATGGGTTGCAGATTGAGCTGAATGAATTGTTTGATTTTAAAGCTTCTATTTCTTCCGGTTAAATAATCCGTTGTTCTGTTTCTTATATCGTTCTGAAAGTGAAGTTTTATCACCTTTGAGCATATACAACTAGCTCAAAGGTGATTTTGGTCTGTTTGTCAGGTAGCTTTCTCAGTGATCGGTCTCACCAATATTTTTTAGGGCATCGATAACCATCCGCCAAAATTTTGCCTGATCCAGTTTTACAGCAACCTGAGTATGGCAGTCCTCTGAAGGCGGGAAGCGAAAATCAGCAACAGTCATACCTGTGGTTAAGGTTCCGGACATTTCGATATTAACGGGAACTTTTTGTGTGGTCATAACACTGGGATCAATCACATAAGCGACAGCGCAAGGATCATGGACGGGAGGGTAGTCGAAACCCCGCTGTGTCATCCGATAACTTTTTCCATAAAATTGGAGTAAATCCAACACAAACTGAGCAGGGCGTGTATTTATTTGGGCTATCTCTTCAGTAACTTCCGGTGTTGCTAGTGCTTGATGGGTGAGATCTAATCCGACCATTGTCAGAGGCCATTTTTCATTGAAAACAATATGTGCCGCCTCCGGGTCTATTAATATATTGAATTCTGCAACGGCACTTCTGTTACCTTCATGGTAACCACCTCCCATTAATACTATTTCTTTTACTCTCTCCACAATTTGTGGTGCCTTACGCACAGCCAGAGCAATATTCGTCAAGCCTGCGGTTGGGACTAATGTGACGCTTTTGGGCGGATGTTCCATGATGATATCAATGATTAAATCAACGGCATGGCGAGCGTCTAGTTTTATTTCCGGTTCAGGCAAAATAGGGCCATCCAGTCCCGTTTCTCCATGAATGTCAGGAGCTGTTTTGATCTCCCTGACCAACGGCCGATAGCAGCCAGCAGCAAAAGGAATATTACGGATATTAGCGATACGGGCAATGGAAAGCGCATTATGGGTAACTTTATCTAAAGTTTGATTGCCCACAACAGTTGTTACAGCTAAGAGTTCGATATCAGGGTTGCCATGAGCAAGCAGCATAGCAATGGCATCATCATGACCAGGGTCGCAATCGAGAATAATTTTCTTGGGAGACATATTCATTCCTTTTATGGCGCCTAAAGTAAATATACCCACAAAGAATAATTCAGCATCAATAAAAATTCCTCCGCTGACCATCACAAAACGACATGATAAAAAATGCAATCTATTAACAATAGTTTTTATTATTGTGATTTAATTAACATATAAACAACAAAGGATTTGAGCATTTTAATTGCGTATGATTCATATATAAATGATAAGAAATGGCAGATGGCAAATTTGTGTATTTATTAATTTATTAATGTTTTTTGATCTGGCTTTATCGTGTTGCTTGAATAAAAAACGTTAATTGAATAAATAACATTCAGTCAATGCACAGGTATCCTTGAACATATCAGGGTATAGGCTGATGCTCACGGGGTGTAATATGAATAATCAGATCGATTCATTAACATACTATGCAGCAACTAAAAAATATGATCTTCGCTTTTCAACATTGACAGAAGATCTGGATGTTGATGTTGTTATCATTGGTGGTGGGTTTTCTGGTGTAAATACAGCATTGGAGCTGGCAGAAAAAGGTATTACCAATATAGCGATTCTGGAAGGAAGAACGCTTGGATATGGAGGAACAGGGCGTAATGGTGGGCAGGTTATGGCTGGCATTGGTCATGATTTGGATCGGATTAAACGCCACGTCGGTGAGAAAGGTCTGGAGACCATATTTAAAATCAGCAACATGGGCGCAGGAATAATCCGGGAGCGGATTGCCAAATATAATATCAATGCGGATTTTTGCTCTGGTTATGGCTATTTAGGGTATAACTCCAGGCAGGATAAGACGTTGCAAAGTTGGCTGAAAGAGTTTCAGGCAGCCTGCCCCGATGATGAAATTGAGCTTTATACCGGTTCAGATGTTAAAAAAGTCATCGGTTCAGATCTGTACACCTCTGCATTGAAACACATGGGAGGTGGGCATGTTCACTCTCTGAATCTGTTGTTAGGGGAAGCTAAGGCTGCCACAGAGTACGGCGTCAAAATTTTCGAAAACAGTCAGGTTTTGAATGTTGAATATGGCCCAAGAGTTACCGTACGCACCGCAATGGGTTCTGTACGGGCAAATAAAATGCTGTGGGCATGTAATGCGTTTCTGAATGGTCTTGAACCAACAATTTATAAAAAAACAATCAATACTTATGCATTTCAGTTAATGACAGAAGAGCTGTCAGACGAAATGATCGAAAGAGTCAGCCCTATCCACGGAGCTTATAGCGATATCAGTCCCATCATCAATTACTGGCGGGTGACTAAAGAGAACCGGCTATTGTTTGGTAGTGCAACGCAGTATCTCGAATATATCCCTTCTGATTTAAAAGCATGGAACAGGAATCGCATGCTGGATGTTTATCCCTACCTGAAAGATGTGAAGATTGAACTGGCATGGGGAGGCCCGATGTGCTGTAGCGTCAGCCTGTTCCCGCAGATAGGTTCTTTGCCACAGCATAACAATGTCTTTTACGTTCAGGGTTATTCAGGGTTTGGGGTAACACCAAGTCATATTATCTGTAAAGTGCTGGCAGAAGGTATGAGTGAGGGCTCCGATCGTTATTCTCTGCTGAGCTCTATCCCGCATATGAATGTTATTGGTAAAGAGCAGCTGAGGCATATATATCTTTCTCTCGGAAAGAGTTGGCATCAGCTTTCAGGCTACTGGAAAGGGCGTCGTTAGTTTTACTGATTTTTGGGTTTTCACTGTTTTTTTGCACATAAATTTCTTTTTGCACAATAAATTCTGAAAGGTAAAAGTCATGATAAAGCCGTTATTGTTAGAGAAATCACTTCCTGAGTTAATGCCGATTGGTAGTGTGACTAATCTTGGTTCTGTTGTAGTAGAAGGTGACCCACAGGCAAGTGTTGCCATGGTTCACGGGGAACCAAATGATAATCTGACCTGCGGTATTTTTGCCTGTACCAGAGGGAAATTTAAGATGGTTTATCCCTTTGATGAAATGGCAACGGTGCATGAAGGTTCTGTGAAACTGACGGATGTTAAAACAGGTGTTGTGGCCGAATATCACAAAGGTGATTCATGGTTTGCTGCCAAAGGTACGGAAGTTTTGTGGGAAATTACCAGTGAACGCTTCGTGAAACATTATATGGCGTGTATCAATTCTCAGATTTCCGGCTGACGGAGGGTAACATCATGAGTGACATCACTTTGCTGGCGTCCGTTACGGCTTTTTTGCAGCGTTCTCATGGCCATTACATTAATGGACAATCCGTTCGTGGTCAGGGAGACAAAACCTTTTCAGTCGTCAACCCCGCGTCTGATGAGGTGATCGCTACCGTTAATCAGGGAAGTGAGGTCGAAGCCAATGCCGCTATGCAGGCTGCATCTGATGCTTTTCATGGTTCATGGGCTAGGATTTCACCGATGGAACGTGGAGATTGTCTGATACGGCTGGCGGATTTGCTGCAAAAACATAGCGAAGAACTTGCCCAGTTGGAAACTCTATGTTCAGGAAAAACCATTCAGTTATCACGTATGCTGGAAGTTGGAGCCTCTGTCCAATACTTGCGCTATTTTGCTGGCTGGTCGAGCAAAATAAGTGGCGAAACACTGAATGTTTCTTTGCCATCTTTCAAGGGTGAAGAATATACCGCCTTTACCCGTCGTGAACCTGTCGGCGTGGTCGTCGGGATTATTCCCTGGAATTTCTCGATCATGATTGCCATCTGGAAACTGGGGGCCGCTTTGGCCTGCGGTTGTACGATTGTTCTGAAACCAAGCGAATATACCCCGTTAACAATGTTGCGCGTGGCGGAACTGGCAAAAGAAGCCGGAATTCCTGACGGCGTGATTAATATCGTTAATGGCTCCGGAGCCGGTGTAGGAACTAAGCTGTTGACTCATCCGTTGTGTTCCAAAGTGTCTTTTACCGGATCAGTACCTACAGGTAAACTCATCGGCAAATCTGTCATGGAACAGGGGCAGTTCCGTGCAACGCTGGAGCTGGGCGGTAAAAACGCAGCGGCTTTCCTATCAGATATGCCTGTAGAGAAGATAGTTGATGGAATATTGGAAGCCGGATATCTGAATCAGGGGCAAATCTGCGCAGCAGCAGAACGTTTCTATATTCCTTCTGTTCATATGGATGCAGTTTTGAAGTTACTTTCTGAACGTCTGTCTGCGATGAAAATTGGTTCTCCCCTTGATGAAACGACGGAAATGGGGCCTTTAGCCAATAAAGAGCACTATGAAAAAATTCTGTCCCTGTTTGAAAAAGCGCGTCAGGAAGGGAATGAAATTGTCTATGGCGGTCGCGCACTGGAAGGGAAAGGCTTTTTTGTAATGCCCACCGTGATCAGAGCCAAAAGTGCAGATGATACGTTGATGAAAGAAGAGACATTCGGGCCAATAGGGACTTTCCTTAGTTACGATGATGAGGAGGAGCTGATTGCTATGATGAACGCAACGCCATTCGGTTTATCCGCCAGCTTATGGACAAATGATCTCAGCAAGGCGATGCGAATGATCCCGCGTATTCAGGCCGGTGTTTTGTGGGTTAACATGCATACGTATCTTGATCCTGCCCTTCCATTCGGAGGGATAAAATCATCAGGATTCGGTCGGGAGTTTGGCAAGGCATTCATCGAGTATTACACAGAACTGAAATCAGTCATGATACGGTATTGATCGTTGCAGAATATCGATGCTTAAGTGGTTTAAAGTTGCTTCGTGTCAGACAAAACGAGGCAACTTAATCGTTTATCAATGTTGAAAAATGGTTTTAGGCTGATATTTCCAAAGCCATTGATCCAAAAGCAATGTTTCCATAATGCTGTATAAGTATTGTCATAAATGTGTCATTGCGGTTTCACAAAAATGCCATATTGGGTGTTTACTATTTGGGTAGAAGGTGTTTTTTAATTCTCCCGATCATAAGGAATCACCTATGTTCTGCAATGACCTGTCCCATCGCTCTACATTTCATAATCGTACAAAAAATTTTCTTGCTATGACTGTCGCTATATTAGCGTCAGGCGTATGTTTATCTGCGCAAGCTAATAGTGCGAGTGCGGATAACATCATGGCAGAAAAACGTTCTGCTCATGGTGAGCTTACTCAGTTTGGTGGTGCCCGTCGCCTGACTCAGGATCAAACTGATGCACTTAAAGCAGCTTTAAATAATACAAAAGCGAAGAATGTCATTTTGTTTATTGGTGATGGCATGGGGGATTCTGAAATTACGCTGGCCCGCAACTACGCACAAGGTGCTGGTGGTTTTTTCGAGGGAATCGATGCTCTTCCTTTCACGGGGCAATATACACACTACTCACTGGATAAAGAGACCAAGAAACCAGATTATGTCACGGATTCCGCTGCTTCAGCTACCGCGTGGGCGTCAGGAGTGAAAACCTATAATGGCGCGCTCGGCATTGATGTTTTCGGCAAGCCGCATCAGTCATTACTGGAGTTGGCAAAGCAGAATGGAAAAGCCACAGGAAATGTGACAACAGCTGAAATTCAGGACGCAACTCCTGCCGCGCTATATGCGCATATCACCAATCGTAAATGCCGGGATCCACAGGAAGCGTTAGAAAAATGCCCGACAGAAGTGTTGGATAAAGGTGGCAGAGGTTCTATCACAGAACAGCTTTTGACGGCGCGTGCTGATGTCACTCTGGGAGGAGGGGCTAAATATTTTGAGCAACAATCAACAGCCGGAGCTAATAAAGGAAATACCCTGAAGCAACAGGCGCTAGATCAGGGTTATCAATGGGTAACGGATATAAAATCACTGAGCAATATTAAAGCGACCAGTCAGAAAAAGCCGTTATTAGGCATATTTAGCAATGGAAACATGGATGTGATCTGGGAGGGACCAAAAGCGGTTTATCACGGTAATCTTAATGAAGCACCGATGAAGTGCCAAATTAATGCAAAGCGTAGCTCTGATGAACCGACATTGGTACAGTTAACAGAAAAAGCGATTGATTTGCTGAAGGCTAACAAAAATGGATTTTTCTTGCAGGTAGAAAGTGCCTCGATTGACAAACAAGATCATGAAGCTAACCCTTGCGCCCAAATTGGGGAAACGGTGGCGCTGGATGAAGCTGTTCAGGCTGCGCTGAAATTTGCCAGACAGCATGAAGATACGTTAGTTATCGTTACCGCTGATCATGCCCATTCCAGCCAGATTATTGCTAATGATGTTAAATCACCCGGCCTGACCCGTTCATTGATTACCAAAGATGGTGCGGTTATTACGGTCAACTATGGCAACGCAGAAGAAGGCAAACAGAATCATACTGGTACGCAGTTACGTGTTGCGGCTTATGGCCCACATGCTGCTAATGTCGTTGGCTTGACTGATCAGACAGATTTGTTCTTTACCATACGTGATGCGATGGGGTTGAAACAATAAGACAAGATGTACCCGATCAATATCATCGTTCAATTCTGAATGGTTTAATAACGTATAATCAGTACGAATGATCGGATTAGGATAAATTCGATAATATAAGCTACAATGAAGTAAAATCAGTACCTCATAAAATTGAAATAAGATCATAGATAAAGTTATCTTTTATTTTTCATGGTAAACCATTATCTCCCCCTTATGGGGAGATAATGGTTTTGCCGGATTTATCTTCAGGTTAATTTCGTGTAATGGATAATATGCAGATAAAAAACTAATTATTAAATAATATAAAAACATTTAATAACAAGTGTATAAATAAACTGTTAACTAAAGGTAAAGATTATAAAAATCAGCAAAAATCTTTGTATTATCCATATAAATAACACTTGCCGTCTCTCTTATATTTTGTTCATTATTAGGGAATCTTAATACCATTTCAGCGACAAGCCAATCTTTAAATGTCCCACTATAATGACTTGCAGTCCAATACATCCTTATTGAATTCATGATGTTTGCATCAAACGGAATTCTATTTAATATTTGGTGATCAATTATAGCTCGTATATTATTAGTATTTGAAGCATGAGTAACTAATGTTGCATCATTAATAAATGGCAAATATAATTTTTCGTAAATGTTTCTTGTGATATTTACATGATGACTACCACCCATAATACGATCTAACCCCGACGCATCCGTTTTTAATTTCCATACATTACTTCCAGATGGAGATTCATCAACCCCTAGTTTTAAAAGTGTCTTGTAACTTGCCCCATACTCACTTTCTGGAATTAGATGTCGAGTGGTATTCCAATCAATCTGAATAGTATTCATTTGATTATCAATAAGTTCAGAACCACCTAAGTTCATCAATTTCCTAAAATTACGAGTATACTCGGTTTCAGTTGTTGTCACTGCGTAGTGGCTACTGCTTCCTGCCTGAGCCGCGCCTCTGCCACTCAGCCCATGGGCAAAACTGTCGGACAGCTGCTCACCCACCTGCCGCATCCCGCGAGTCAGCCCGCCCAGCAATCCACTGCCCAGACTCAATGCCCCCAGCCCGAGCGAGGCCCAACCCAGTATGGCGGAGGCCTGCGGGTTACTCTCTTCGGTGGCCACACTGGCAATGCTGGTCGCATCTCCCAAAAATCCGATACCTGCTATAATCGCACCGTCTATACTCAACGAGGCACCGCCGGTCGGAATGGCCATGGCCAGCCCCGCTAACAGGCCAACCGTACCAAGTACGATGCCGAAAATACTGCCCCAGCTCATATGTCCGCTCGGATCGCTGTGGTTGACCGGATCACCCAAACAGTAAGCATACGGATTGAGGCCTCCAGCCCCGAATGGACTTAAGCTGTCCGGTGCGGTAAACCGCATCAGCACCGGGCTATAGGTGCGGTAGCCATTGCCCAGATGATAACCCCCTCCTGTCGGGTCGGCACGTTCTCCAGTATAACCGGGCAGTACCATGTTCTGCTCATCGGCTGCCTGCTGGCCATAGGGGGTGTAACGATAACGGGTCGGTGTGCCGCTGCCCGGTTGGTCTATCAGCAGACTGCCCTGCCCATCGGTGCCCAGTAAATGGGTCTTATCACCGGCGATTACTGCGGCCGGTGTGCCGTTCGCATGCACCAGACGGGTTGCCGTGCCGCTTTCACGCTGCACTTCTGCGACGCGAGCATTGCCCTGATAGTACAGCTCCTGTGTCCCGGTATTGTCCAGCCGGTGCAGAACCAGTCGGTTTGCGGCATCATACCCGTACGTGCTGATTTTCTCTTTCAGCGTCACTGAGATCAGCCGCCCTAGCGCATCGTAGGTCAGCTGGTTCCCGCTCTCATCCTGAATCAACCGGCCGCCAGCATCGTAGGTTAGCGTAATTTTCGCCGGGTAGGCCGGGTGCGTATGGGTAATGCGGTATAACTGGCAGGGATCGGACGGACTGTAGGTAAAGGTGGCGGTGTCGCGGCTATTGTCCGCCAATGTAGTCACACAGGTCAGCATATTGCCCAACCGGTCATAGGTAAACTGCTGGCGGCGCAGGCTCATGCCATACGCATCCTGAGGGCATTCCGTGCCCGAACACTGGTAATCTGTCAGCCAGCGGCGGGCGACATCATAGGTATAACTTTCCTGACGCAACAACCCGGCCTGCTGTGAACGGGTTTCCCGGCTGGCGAGCTGACCGAGCACCGTATAGGTCTGCGTCAGGGTCAGTACGTCCGTTCCACTGTCAATCCGGCGTTCCGTTTCCCGGCCGAGGTCATCCCAGGTCAGTGTGGTGGTCAGTGATTGCGACTGGGCGTTATCATGCACCGTCCAGCAGTTTAACCGGCTGGCAGCATCATAGGACATCGTCACGTTTATCGCGCTGTCTGTTATCATTACAGGACGCCCCTGTGTATCAAAATACCGCTGGCGGCGGGTGCCAGTCACATCCTGACAGGCCGTCAGCTGGCCGCCCGGGGAATACGTGTATTGAGTATGCCTGGCCACACCGGTATCGTTAAACGTGGTCGTTTCCTGCCGCAATAAGCCGGCGGGGGTATACTCGCACTGCTGTGATACCTGTTTTTCTGCCACCGCGTTTATCATCGCGCCGGTTTTGGCGTCATAGCTAAAGGTCTGGGTGATCCCCGCGGTGGTTCGCTGAAGCAAGGCATTTCCCAGACGGGGTTCATACTGTTGGTGAACCGTCTGTTTGAGCGGGTCAGTGACTATCTCAGGTGCCGGATTACTGCAGGTATAGGTTGCCTCATGTGTCCGACCGCCTACCGTGACCGAGATGACCCGATGCAGGCTGTCGAACACCCGCTGACCCAGCACTTTCCCGTCCGCCACAATTTGCGTCACTAAATTATCCGCACTGAACGACGCATACCTTTTCTGCACCACGGTACCATCGCTGTACGTTATCGTCGCAACGCGATGAAAAGCGTCATAGGTGTATTGCGTTTTCTGTGCCAGTGCATCCACCGTGGCCCGCAACCGCCCCAGCCCGTCATACTCGTTCTGTTGCTGGCTGACGAATTGGCCCTGGCTGTCATACAGCGTTACCGTCAGAGGCTGATGTCGCAGATTGTAGGCCGTTTCCGTATAACCGAATGTCAGGCCATCCACCTCAGTAGTGCAGCGGGTGATCTGGGTCACCGGATTAAACACCTGCCGGCTACGCTGGCCTGTATCCGAGGTAATCAGGCTGGGTTGTCCCCAGTCATCGTAGGTGATCTGCTGGTTAAGGGAGATCGAGCACGTCTTCACGGTATCGGGCTGCGCAGGATCGGGGCCGGTCGGTAGTGTGTCATGGTGAGACTGCGTCACCACCCGCCCCCAGCTATCCCGCCCGTTCTTTGAGAGGAGGTGCCAGTCTGTAGTCGCTTGTTCTTTCGCCAGAATGTCCAGTTTTTTCGCCAGAATATCCAGTTGATAAACCTGCCCGCGCCCATCAGCCTGGCAACGGGCCTGATTTCCCCAGACATCGGTCTGCGTTGTGGTGACGACACCCGGCGCTTCAAGGGAATATGTGTACCCCTTCTCACGGGCATAATCGGTGTTGGCATTATCCTTCTGCGTCAATAAACGGCCCAGCGCATCATAGAGGTAGTGTGTCGTGCAGCCCTGCGGATTTTGTTGATAGCCGATTTTACCGCTGAGACAGGATTTTTCCTGTATGCTACTGAGCGTGAATCCGTCATGCCCGCACCATTGTGTGGTACACCGGAGCTGACCCGCGTTCAGGGCATAGACGAAAGTTTTTTGACTGTTCCACGGGGAGCGGGGCTGCGCGGAGGCGGGATCCTGCAGGCTATACACGGTTTCTACCACCGAGTCCACTCGCCCATGATGCGGACCCTCCGGCTCATCCCGGTACTCGGTCTGGCGGATATGCAGCAAGATCTTATCGCTGTATACTTCCTGACGGGTACACACCACCGCATGATCTGTCAGGCTATCTGGGCGTGTGGGCAGGGAAGCATAGCGGTAGATCTCCTGATGGACGGGCACATCGTCATAGCCGGTGACCGGCGGGGGAATGATTTTTTTCGATTTTACGTAACGCACAAACCCGTGCGGATCTGCCGGGCAGTATACCGTGTTATCCTTGGTGGATGTTTCGCCTTCAGCCGGGTAGTACACCCATTCGGTTCGGGTACCGTCCGGAGCAATCTGTAAGGTGGGGTTGCCTGCTGTATCAAATTCTGTCTGCGTGGTTTCCTCCCTCGTCAGCGGGGCATCGTCCGGTTGATCCGCCTGAGCGATAAACCGGATGGTAGCGGATTTTGGCAACTGAAATTGCGGGGGCTGCTGAGCAAATTCCAGCCCGATTTGAGCATAATAGTGCGTTTCATGCTGGCGCTGGCAACTGTTTTGCTGCACGTTTTCAGTAATCAGCAGGTGGTAGCTATTGTAACGCCGGAGAATGTGGCGCTGTTCGCTGCCGTTGTTCCAGTGCTCGGTGGAGCCGTAGAGGTAATAGGTCATCTTGCCGTAGAGGAGGTAATCTTCGTCCTCATTCCAGCTCTCCTTATTTTCGTAACCCAGAAAATTAGGTTCGGTATATTCATAGTGCCTGATGACATCAGGGGAATTTTTTGTCTGTTGTGTGTATTGGGTTACATAGGGTAAAGGTGGTAGGCCGGCCTCGTCGGGAAACTGGTGACCATCCGGGTCGTAATCGACAAATTCAACGAATCCCGTCGGCGAAGTAATCCGGGTCAGAAAACCGCAGTCTGATTCATATTCCAATCCCCAGCTTAATGTCTGCTGATCGACATTATTACGAATTTGAACGACCCGATCATTCTCAAAGATGAGGCGGATGGTATACGATTCCGTTGATCCGGGCCAGACTGTCATGTCGGTATAAATACCGGTTTGATAATCGATGTTGAATAGCGTCTGATTATCATCTGATATCGTGGCAAGGCGGGGGAGGCCGACTATCTCGTAATTCCACGCTAGTTTCAGGGAGTGCCCCAACGGGTTGATAATGCGCATTGGTATTTTAAGATTATAGGCATTCAAGGGACCACTGAGGATTTCCATCAGCCCCGATTTATGGATAACCCGGTAAACATCCTTCGTGACATCCTTTTCAAACCGCACCACATCCTGTTTATACTGCTTTAAAGAAACCGAATCATCCGTCTCATAGACTTTATACCGTTCGCCGGTAGAGAGCATCAACAGCTGCTTTTCACTATCATAGTGTGTCAGCCCGAGCGAAAAACCCACACCAAACCCGATATTCATCGGGTTCAGCGGACTGTAGGACAGCGCCAGCGTCAGCTCCGGCCCCAGTAGGGTATTTCCAATCAGATGTGCCAGCGGCATCGTACAATTAAATAACCCGGTGCGCGGATCTACACTGCCTGTGGTGGAACTCTGGAAATTTGTCGCCTGAGAGAAAAAATTATTGCTCATAGTTATCACCTATTTTTGAGGAAAGGATATGATGGAAGCCGGAAATTTCTGCATCCGTTTAGCCCTCCTGTAGATAAAATTCACTCGCATTATTTACATCCACAACCACTTTTAGCCAGACTGATTCATTGCCGTAAATATCGTGAAATTTGAATTGTGGAATTTGATCAGATTCATTATCCCAAAAATTAACCGCTGGACTTTCGAAAAAAAGTAGGCTCACGCTAATAGCATCGGTGCGTGGTGTCGTAAATATATTTTCTTGTGGAGTAGCTTCCCTTTTAATACTGGATCGGTTCTTCTCATCATATATTTTTTTATTGTATAATCAGCACCAGCGATTCTCTGCGTGCTATATTTACCCCAAAGAAACCAAAGGTAAAGGTCTCCTTCTTGTGTGCGATGGGTAAGTCTTTGGTAATTAACTTGTATTGCTATTAGGGAATATATAGAAATTGTCTTGATGCCATTCATGATATTTATAATCAACATCTTTATGAGATCCGAATATAGTATGGGCAGCGCTTGATTCTTTTATGAATAGCATATTCTCTGAATGATAAAGAATAGGTTTATTACCTTTTTAATGAAATAGGTGTGTTTTTTTTGATATTTCATGGTAATTAATCATGTCTCGAATATTAATAATCAGCATGGCATTCTCAGTAAATATATATTAATGTTAGTTTCAATATTTAAATTACGCCAGAAAAAATAATAAAATAATTACCGTATTAATTAAATGATTTAATGTCTGTTTTTTAAATTAAAGTATAAGTAATAACGTGTTATTATTTATGGATTTATTATGTATAAATAAATTTAATAATATTAATGTATAAAAAGTGATTTTTTAGATTTCTCAGGAAATAGTGATAGTTTTGAGAAGATATAACAGATAATAGAGGGAATTTGAGTTCAGGAATGCGATGGTGAAATAGAATTAAGAAACTGGATATGTTAATAAGATAGGGAGGGGAAAATAAGAGTAACAAGAGGAAAATCATATAAATAGTAACAGTGGTGCGAAGGGGGGGACTTGAACCCCCACGTCCGTTAGGACACTAACACCTGAAGCTAGCGCGTCTACCAATTCCGCCACCCTCGCAGGTACTGCTATTTATCTGATTTGTTTAATGATAACTATCTGATTTGGTGCGAAGGGGGGGACTTGAACCCCCACGTCCGTTAGAACACTAACACCTGAAGCTAGCGCGTCTACCAATTCCGCCACCCTCGCAAATTCAGATACCATCTTTAAACAGATAGCATGGGGGCGCATTCTAGAGATTTTACGGCTGACGTCAATCATTATTTATCGCAAGAAAGCATGACTGATGTAAAAATCGACATGTTGCTATTGCCCTTCCGGGGAGATGGGCAATAGCGGTCTTTTGTTTGTTACTTCTTGGTGGCTTGGTAAATCTTGAATTTACCTGTCTGGGCAAGAACTTCGTGACTGCCGAAAGCGCTATCCAGTAAATCAGCATAAGGCAAAAACGAGTTTGCTACGATGCGGAATTTACCACCGGATTTCAGATAATTTGGTGCCATACGTATCATGTCATCAGCGGCTGCCATACTGGTTTTCAGACCATCATGGAATGGCGGATTAGAGACTATCCAGTTGAATTTCTCTTCAATAGCAGAATAGACGTTGCTGGTAACAACATTTCCTTCCAGTTTATTGGCTTTCAATGTTGCTTTACTGGATGTTATGGCGGCTGCATTGACATCGCTGAGAGTCAGTGACAAATCGGGATTATTTTTACCCAACACTGCGGCCAGTACACCAGAGCCACAGGCAATATCCAGCAAGTTGCCGGAAATCGGTTTATCAAAAGTGGAAAGCAGAAGACGGCTGCCGACATCCAGATCATCCTGACTGAATACGCCGGGCAGTGTATTGACGATGGTATCCCCAACCTGATAGCTATGCCACCAGTTGTTCTGATCAAACTGAACCTGTTGTTCAAGCTGACCATAAAAAAGGCTGCAACGGCGGGCAGTATCGACTTTGCGGAAAGTAACAATACCTTCCATCAACTTATCAACGCTACGCACACCACTGCGGTTTTCGCCGACAATAAAAATGTTTGTTCCGACAGGCAGGATGGAAAACAGGCTGCGGAGTTGGAAACGGGCTTCCTGCTTGCTTTTTGGCCAGTAATAAATCAGCGTATCGCAATCTTTGACAAACGCTTTGTCAGCCGTAAGGCCAAACTGAGCATTATCACCTAATGTACGGATCAGGGATTGCCAGTGATGATATTGACTAGTGTGTACCCGCACACTTGCGGCTTCGATTTCCGTTGCCAGTGTATCCTGAAGATCGCCTGCGAAGAGCAGATGATGGGAGTGGAATTGCTCTTGATGGCGCAGGATAACTTCACTGGCCGGTGTTAATGCTGACATCTATGTATAGCTCCTTATAAGTCTTTATCCGGTCATAATTATCTTTGGGCAAAGCTGGGATGCCATGTTGTTGGCGCAGAGATAAGCCCTCTGATACTATACCGCTCATCTTTCAGGTGACAGTTTTACTGCTGATAGCCTGAAATCTACTGGGTATATATTACCTGTTATTTTTTATGGCAGATGGAATAAAACACGATGACGAAGCGTGACAGATCACTAACCCGGTTGGGTATCACCCAATGGGTTCTGCGTAACCCTGCGGCCCTGCGGGGTGAATTATCTGTCCTCATCCCTGACTCAACTCGTCTGTTGATCATTACTCATGATCACATTGACTTAAGCCATTCATTACTTGCTGATATTTTCACAGCCATGGGGATTGATGCCTCATTAGTTTATTGCATCACAACAAAAGATGTTGAGCTGCTTTCAGAATCAATCCGCTGCCCATGCTGGCTGCTGGGGGTTGATATTACCTTATCAATACAAGGGATTTCTTTGAGAAGCCCGGCATTAAATGACTTATCCCTTGATGGGGATGCAAAACGTTCTCTTTGGCAACAAATTTACCATTATGAAGAATATTTCTCTATTAACTCCCGCTGATCTTCCCGCGGCCTTCCAGATAGAACAGGCCAGCCACCCCTTTCCGTGGAGTGAGACAACATTCTACTCTAATCAGGGAGAGCGTTATCTCAATTATAAGATCGAGCTTAATAACCAGATAATTGGTTTTGCAATAACCCAGTATATTTTGGATGAAGCAACGCTATTTAATATCGCTATCCATCCGGAATATCAATCACAAGGGCATGGAAGAACGCTATTAAATTATCTGATTGACACATTACCTGAAAAGCAGATAAATACGTTATGGCTTGAAGTCCGGTGTTCCAACCAGTCTGCGATTGGATTATATGAAGATCTGGGCTTCAATGAAGTTTCCATCCGCAAAAATTATTACCCGACCGCGACAGGTAAGGAAGATGCCATTATTATGGCGTTACCGCTGTTTGGGTGAGTATGAGTGACGTACCCGTATTATGAACTTTTGCGATTCAGGAGAAAGGGAATGTAGATTGAATCTGATGAAGTCATGATGATTTTCTGCATCATCATCTTGCGTATCATTAGTTGTTTATGACGCCAAGTTCAGCGAAAATAAACGCTAATTCCAATTAACATACCGGATTGGATGGATTAAGGGTCTCTGATGGCGCCTCAATATGGTATCGATCCGCGTACAGAATAGAAGATTTCAATAGATGTCAAATTCTCCATTTCTGCAAGAAGTTGCGAAACGGCGCACATTTGCAATAATTTCGCATCCCGATGCGGGTAAAACGACGATTACTGAAAAAGTCCTGTTATTCGGACAGGCAATTCAGAAAGCGGGAACGGTAAAAGGCCGGGGTTCCAATCAGCATGCTAAATCAGACTGGATGGAAATGGAAAAACAACGTGGTATTTCCATTACCACCTCAGTGATGCAGTTTCCTTATGGTGATTGTCTGGTTAACCTGCTGGATACGCCGGGGCATGAAGACTTCTCTGAAGATACTTACCGTACTCTGACAGCGGTTGACTGCTGTCTGATGGTTATTGATGCGGCAAAAGGTGTTGAAGATCGTACCCGTAAGCTGATGGAAGTTACCCGCCTGCGTGACACGCCAATTCTGACATTCATGAATAAGCTCGACCGTGATATTCGTGATCCGATGGAGCTGATGGATGAAGTCGAAAATGAGCTGAAGATCGCTTGTTGTCCGATCACATGGCCTATCGGTTGTGGTAAGTCTTTCAAAGGGGTTTACCATCTCTATCAGGATGAAATTTATCTGTATCAATCCGGTCAGGGGCATACTATTCAGGAAGTCCGGGTTATTAAAGGCTTGGATAACCCTGAGCTGGATACTGCTGTCGGAGAAGAGCTGGCCGAACAGTTGCGTGAAGAGCTGGAGTTAGTCAAAGGCGCATCACATGAATTTGATCTGGATGCCTTTTTGCAGGGTGAACTGACGCCGGTATTCTTTGGTACTGCGTTAGGTAACTTTGGTGTCGATCATATGCTGGATGGTCTGGTTAAGTGGGCACCAACGCCAATGCCGCGTCAGACTGATGCGCGCGAAGTGACAGCACAAGAAGAAAAATTCTCCGGATTTGTGTTCAAAATTCAGGCCAATATGGACCCGAAACACCGTGACCGTGTGGCATTTTTGCGTATTGTTTCCGGTAAATATGAAAAAGGCATGAAACTGCGTCAGGTTCGTATCAAAAAAGATGTGGTTATCTCAGATGCACTGACTTTCATGGCTGGTGATCGTTCTCATGTTGAAGATGCGTATCCGGGCGATATTATTGGTCTGCATAACCACGGTACTATCCAGATTGGTGATACTTTCACTCAGGGTGAAGAGCTGAAATTTACAGGTATTCCTAACTTTGCTCCTGAATTGTTCCGCCGCATTCGTCTGCGTGATCCTCTGAAACAGAAACAATTGCTGAAAGGTCTGGTTCAGTTGTCGGAAGAGGGAGCAGTACAGGTATTCCGCCCATTGACCAATAATGATTTGATTGTTGGTGCTGTGGGTGTGCTTCAGTTTGATGTTGTTGTTGCCCGGCTGAAGAGTGAATATAACGTAGAAGCACTCTATGAGCCTGTCAACGTTTCTACCGCTCGTTGGGTAGAATGTAGTGATGTCAAAAAGCTGGAAGAGTTCAAACGTAAGAATGAACAAAACCTGGCTTTTGATGGTGGTGATAACCTGAGCTACATTGCACCAACTATGGTTAATTTAAACCTGACCAGCGAACGTTATCCTGAGGTAGTTTTCCGTAAGACACGGGAACATTGATATTTTTATGGGCCAACACCTCGTTGGCCTTTTTTATTTTTCCTACCATAATTAATACTTTCTGCTTTATTTAAAAGCATCATTTCTAGGTATAAGAAAATATACGTTAGTTATTGTAAAGCTCATACCATTTGCATAATTTATTGATATATCATCCTTTGAAATTCTGGCTTAGATAAAAGGAAGGAAGGTAGTAGGATGAAAAATTTAAAGTTCACAAACTCATTCCTGGCTGTTGTTTTAGGCTCGGTACTCATAGGTGGTAACGCACTGGCAGCAGGCACATCTTCAACTTATCAGCCAGAAGGTAAAACACAGGAAAATACAGACCAGAAAATTAATGATTCAAGAAATCATAGTGGGAAAAAAATCGAGAATTCCCTTAAAAAAGCAGATAATAATTCGGACGATAGTGTTATTACTGCCCGAATAAAAGAAAATTTTCTGGAAGATACCGGGCTTAATAGTCACGATAATAATATTTCAGTGAAAACAGAAAAAGGCGTGGTTTATCTTTCTGGTTTTGTCAAACACGAAGAGTTGGCAAAACGAGCTATCAGGCTTGCTCATAAAGTGGAAGGCGTTCAGGCCGTAAACAGCACCCTGTCCATCAAAAAATAATCTATTTTTTGTTGAGAGTGACTGATAATAAGTCACTCTACCGGCTTATTCCCCAAATAAAACTTAATCTAATTAAGCGATTATCTCTTCAAGAATATAACGGATAAGATCTATTCATATTATTGGTAATAACTTGCCTGTTGGTGAATTAATCTCCATTATTTAATACAGGCTTTACGGATGCATTGCTCAAATGAGAAATCACTTGGGTGATGAATTGTTTGCATAACATTATTACTAATTACTGAAAGATGATCATAATTCAAATGACACCTTGAAACTGACATTGACTTTGTAGGGGGGAAATGTGGGGAAACATATTCCAATTACGTTGGGTAATATAGAACCTTTAGCTTATACATCGCGGATAAAACCGGGAAAAATTGCACTTGTCTGTGAAGGTGGTGGGCAGAGGGGAATTTTTACCGCAGGTGTGTTGGATGAATTTCTAAGGTTAAATTTTAACCCGTTCGAATTATTTCTTGGTACTTCGGCTGGTGCTCAGAACCTTTCTGCTTATATCTGCGGTCAAAAAGGCTATGCCCGTAAGGTGATCAACAAGTACACAACCAATCCGATTTTCTTCAACCCATTGCGCTTTGTCCGGGGCGGGCATCTTATCGATTTGGATTGGTATATTGATATGATCTCTGAACAAATTCCCTTAAACATTCCTATTGCGATGGATCATTTTGATGATGGCCGTGAGTTTTATATGTGTACCTGCCGTGCTGATAATTTCGAAGCCAGTTATTTTCAACCTGATGAAAGTAACTGGATGGAAATTATCAAGGCTTCCAGTGCAATCCCCGGATTTTATCGCAATGGTGTAACGCTCGATGGTATCGTTTATCAGGATGGTGGCATTAGTGATGCGATTCCGGTTGAAGAGGCATATCGCCGGGGAGCTGATACTATTGTCGTGGTCAGGACAGTGCCTTCGCAGCTTTATTATACGTCACAGTGGTTCAAGCGAGTGGAACGCTGGCTGGAAACCAGCAGTCAGCAAAAAATGCTCAGAATGTTGAAGCTGCATGCTACAAGCTACTTCCGGACACAACGGTTTATTGAAAATCCACCGGATGACGTACAAATCTTCGAAATTAGGCCACCCGCACCGTTGGCAACTATGGCTCTGGGGAGTAAAACGAAAGCATTGAACACGGATTATCATCTGGGTAGACGTTGTGGGCGGTACTTTTTGGCGACTATCGGACATACTTTTGTCGGTGGTAAGTTTGGGCCGGAAAGACGTAAAAGTTATGGTGTTTCCCGCAGCGGTTTAAACCACGATGGAACGAACCGTAATTGTTTCCGTCGCAATAGTTTTATGTGTAGTGAGCATACCCCTGCAATAGGTACTTCGGTAAGAATGGCAGAGGAAACCGGTGTGAATGACAGCGAGCAGATGCCACTGACTGGTACCACTATGATCAATAACGATTATGACGAACAATAATGATGACGACAAATATACACAATGGATTTCAAGATGCATTGCGGTGGCAAGAGAGTGAACCCCCAGAAACATAGATAACCGTATGTTTATAAAAACGGTGACTGGGGTGAGCGAGCGCAGCCAACAAAGAGGCAACTTGAAAGACGAAGTGTATGATATGGATAAATAGATGTTTATTGACACACATTGCCATTTTGATTTCCCTCCTTTTTCGGGTGATGAAGCTGCAAGTTTAGAACGAGCCAGACAAGTGGGCGTTGAAAAAATTATTGTGCCGACTGTCAGTCAGGTATATTTCCAGAGGGTTGCTGATTTGGCGGCTAAGTATCAGGCAATCTATGCCGCGTTTGGATTGCATCCTTTATATATTAATGAACATTATGATACAGATCTGGATTGTCTGGAGCAGAAACTCAAAGAGAAACTTCCTCACTGTGTAGCGGTTGGTGAAATTGGTCTTGATCTGTATATGGCAGAACCCCAGTTTGAGCGGCAAAAAAGCGTTCTGGCAGCTCAGCTCAAGCTGGCCAAAAAATATGAGTTGCCTGTTTTGCTTCATTCCCGCAAAAGCCACGATCAACTGGCGGCAATGTTACGAAAACATCATGTTCCACGCACCGGCGTTATTCATGGTTTTGCTGGTAGCTTATCTCAGGCGCAGGCCTTTGTACGTATGGGTTTTTACATTGGCGTCGGGGGAACGATTACGTATGAAAGAGCGAAAAAAACGCGTGATACGATAGCTCGTCTGCCTCTTTCCTCTTTAGTATTGGAAACGGATGCACCTGATATGCCACTAGCCGGTTTTCAGGGGCAGCCAAACCGACCCGAAAGAATCGCGCAGGTTTTTTCTGTATTGTGTGAATTACGTCCTGAATCTCCGGATGAAATTTCCCGCCAAATTTATCAAAATAGCATGGAATTATTTGCGATCAGCTAATTTATCCCAGTGGAAATAGTCTACTTTTGGTTGAGCAAAATAGGCTATTCTGGTCGAAATAAACATTAATAATATTTAACTGGCATTATCTTCTCATTTCTTCCTTTTTTACCGCAAAATTATCTAAACCCTGATAAATAAAATGGGTATATGTGATATAAGTCTCATTTTCTGTTTTTATATTACTTTTTGCTGCATTAATTTGTGATGTCAGTTGCTTGTTCTTTTTTACTACTGGGTATAATCGCCTCCACACACAGTGTCAGTAGGAACTCACAATATAACTGACATATTTTTAATTCATTCAGTGAACAGGGATTCTTCCAATGCAACTCATTATGAGCCTGATAGGGATGGTAGTGCTGATTTTTATCGCAGTACTTTTCTCGAGTAATTATAAAGCTATTAAAATCCGCACTGTCCTTGGTGCCTTCTTGATTCAGGTTATTGTTGGTGCATTTGTACTCTATGTACCAGCAGGTAAAGACATTCTGGGTGGAATGTCAAAAGGTGTTTCCAATGTAATTGGATATGGTCAGCAGGGAATGGATTTCATTTTTGGCGGTCTGGTATCCAACAAAATGTTTGAGCTGTTCGGCGGTGGCGGTTTTGTATTTGCCCTGCGCGTTCTGCCAGTCATCGTTTTCTTCTCTTCTCTGATTGCCGTTTTGTATTACATTGGTGTTATGCAGCTAATCATCAAGATTCTGGGTGGTGGCCTGCAAAAAGTATTGGGAACATCACGTACTGAATCCCTGTCAGCAACAGCGAATATCTTCGTTGGTCAAACTGAAGCGCCTCTGGTTGTTCGTCCTTATATTGCGAGCATGACACAATCCGAACTATTTGCGGTGATGTGTGGTGGTCTGGCATCGGTAGCCGGTTCTGTACTGGCGGGTTATGCATCAATGGGTGTTCCGTTGGAATATCTGATTGCAGCGTCATTCATGGCAGCGCCGGGTGGCCTGTTGTTTGCAAAACTGATGGTACCGGAAACTGAAACCACTCACGATAATGTTGATGCGATGTCTCTGGTATCAGCAGAAGACCGTCCTGCAAATATTATCGATGCGGCGGCATCTGGTGCAGCATCCGGTATGCAGTTGGCTCTGAATGTGGGTGCAATGCTGTTGGCATTTATTGCTCTGATTGCTCTACTGAATGGTATTCTGGGTGGCATTGGTGGCTGGTTCAATTACCCGCAATTATCTCTGGAACTGCTGTTAGGCTGGGTATTCTCACCAATCGCTTACCTGATTGGTGTACCGTGGAATGAAGCAACAGTTGCTGGTTCTTTCATCGGACAGAAACTGGTAGTTAATGAATTCGTTGCATTTATGAACTTTGGTGAATACCTGAAACCGGATGATGTTGTCCGCGCTGCGGGACTTCAGGTTCTTTCTGAACATACGAAAGCAATTATTTCTTTCGCACTGTGTGGCTTTGCTAACCTTTCTTCTGTTGCTATTTTGCTGGGCGGTTTAGGCGGTATGGCACCAAGCCGTCGTGGTGATATTGCCCGTTTTGGTCTGAAAGCCGTATTGGCTGGTTCACTCTCTAACCTGATGAGTGCCACAATTGCAGGGTTCTTCCTCTCTCTGGCATAATTAGGAAGTCTAACCAGAAAATACAGACTAAATTGAATGCAGGTGAGTTTCTTACCTGCATTTTATTTTTTCCGGGCTTAATCAATGTGATTTCAATCACGATAAAATGATAATAATTGCAATTTTCATTTGATTAGTGTGATTCTAAGCATGAATTATTACATACTTACATGTTCAAATAATGATGAATCAAGATTTCATTGATTAAGCTAATACCTGCCGGGCAAGACAAGCTGAAAAAATCAAACTAAAGAAAAAGGTGCGGAGAGAAGGAACTCTGTTGTTGCTGTCATATCGAGGCATTGCAACATCTTCAAGGAACCAAGTCCGCTCACCAACATATGAATACATTAATAATTCGGAACAGTTAGCGATTAAATGTTCGGAAGAATATGTGAACTGATTCAGTTACGATAAAAATACCGTTGGAGAGTTTTATGACCGATTTAACCGCAGCTGCTCAGCGTGCGCTGAGCTTGATGGATTTAACTACACTCAATGATGATGATACTGATGAGAAAGTGACAGCACTTTGCCATCAGGCAAACAGCCCAGCAGGGCATACTGCGGCCATCTGTATCTATCCGCGTTTTATTCCCCTCGCCCGTAAGGTACTACGTGAACAGGGAACTCCGGATATCCGGATTGCGACTGTTACGAACTTCCCTCATGGCAATGATGATATTGATATCGCGCTGGCGGAGACTTGTGCAGCGATTGCTTATGGTGCAGATGAAGTGGATGTGGTTTTCCCTTATCGCGCCTTGATGGCGGGTAACGAACAAATTGGTTTTGATCTGGTTAAAGCCTGTAAAGACGCCTGTGCTGAATCAGGTGTCTGGCTGAAAGTCATTATTGAAACCGGAGAGCTGAAAGACGCTGCGCTGATCCGTAAGGCCTCTGAAATTTCAATTAAAGCAGGCGCTGATTTTATTAAGACATCAACCGGAAAAGTGCCGGTTAATGCGACACTGGAAAGTGCAGAGATCATGCTGAGTGTTATCCGTGATATGGACGTGGGAGAGACTGTCGGGTTTAAACCGGCGGGTGGTGTTCGCACAACAGAAGAAGCAGCACAGTATCTGGCACTGGCAGGCCGGATCATGGGCGACAAATGGGCAGACTCCCGCCATTTCCGTTTTGGCGCTTCCAGTCTGCTGGGTAGCTTATTGACGGCGCTGGGTCATCAGGGTCAAAAACAAAACAGTAGTTATTAACAATAGTAATTATTGAGAACAGTAGTTATTGGAAGCACAAGTTATTGAATGCAGAAGTTATAAAAACAGTCGTTTAAGATCAATAACAATGCCTTGAATGTTCGTTAAGATAGAGCTGATTCATGACTACTGTTCTTCTCAGACAATGATAATGGGAGGTAGCTTTGTTTTTGGCACAGGAAATTATCCGCAAAAAACGAGATGGTTTTTCACTGAGCGAAGAAGAAATCCGCTTCTTTATTAACGCTGTGCGTGATAATACGGTATCAGAAGGGCAAATTGCTGCTCTGGCGATGGCCATTTATTTCCGGGATATGACGATGGAAGAGCGGATTGCCTTAACATTGGCGGTACGTGATTCTGGTACAGTCCTTGACTGGAAAAAGTTGAATTTGCCCGGTCCGGTTGTGGATAAACATTCGACGGGTGGAGTTGGTGATGTGATATCCCTGATGTTGGGGCCAATGGTTGCAGCATGTGGTGGTTATGTTCCGATGATTTCAGGGCGTGGATTAGGTCATACCGGAGGAACGCTGGATAAATTAGAATCCATCCCCGGGTTTGATATTTTCCCCGATGATCACCGGTTCCGTGACATTATCCGGGATGTGGGTGTTGCAATTATCGGTCAGACTAACTCGCTGGCACCAGCGGATAAACGTTTTTATGCAACACGTGATATTACTGCTACCGTTGATTCTATTCCGCTGATTACCGCTTCTATTCTGGGCAAAAAACTGGCTGAAGGATTAGATGCTTTAGTTATGGATGTGAAAGTCGGTTCTGGCGCATTGATGCCGACTTATGAGCAGTCAGAACAGTTGGCGGAATCGATTGTTGCGGTGGCTAATGGTGCGGGTTGTAAAACAACGGCGCTGTTGACAGATATGAATCAGGTATTAGCATCCAGTGCCGGAAATGCGCTGGAAGTGCGTGAAGCGGTGCAGTTTCTGACAGGAGAATACCGCAATCCCCGGTTATTTGAAGTGACGATGGCATTATCTGCTGAGATGTTGGTATCGGGTAAACTGGCAGAAGATCGTGATGCTGCATATCGTCAATTACAGGCAGTACTCGATAATGGTAAGGCTGCGGAAATATTCGGGCGTATGGTGGCAGCTCAGAAAGGGCCTGCTGATTTTATTGAAAACTATGACTGTTATTTACCGACAGCTTCTTTCAGCAGACCTGTATTTGCTGAAAATAATATAATTAAAAAACAAAGCATTGTAACAGAAATGGATACCCGTGCATTGGGGATGGCAGTCGTTGCATTAGGCGGTGGTCGCCGCAAAGCGACTGATCCGATCAATTACAGTGTGGGGCTGAGTGATATAATTGCGCTTGGCTCAGAAGTAAACACAGATACTCCTCTGATGGTGATTCATGCCAATAATGAAGATGACTGGCATATGGCGGCAGAGGCTGTGCGTGCATCGCTTGTTTTTCAACAGGCACATACTTCGGCAGCAGAAGTGGATGCCGGAATGAAAGTCGCCACCCAGATGGTTTATCGTCGTATTGGTGGATAATTCAACAGAAGTATTGAATAGATTTTAACAGCTGGCAGTTCCCGCATTGATAGCGTGAATTGACACAGGAGAAAATTATGAAACGTACATTCATCATGGTCTTGGATTCCTTTGGTATCGGTGCGAGTGCAGATGCAGAAAGATTTGGTGACAAAGGGTCTAACACTTTAGGGCATATTGCAGAACAGTGCGCTCGTGGTGAAGCTGATATCGGTCGTCAGGGATTGTTGAAGTTACCGAATCTGAGCCGTTTGGGACTAGGAAAAGCAACGGAAGAATCCAGTGGAACTTTCCCGGTTGGTTTGGATAAAGATGCCGAAATTATCGGTGCCTATGGTTATGCGAGTGAACTTTCTTCTGGTAAAGACACGCCATCAGGTCATTGGGAAATTGCCGGCGTTCCGGTTTTATTCGACTGGGGTTATTTTAACGAGTTAGAAAACAGTTTCCCGCAGGAGTTATTGGATAAATTGGTTGAACGTGCCAATCTGCCGGGTTATCTGGGTAACTGCCACTCTTCCGGTACTGTTATTCTGGATAAGCTGGGAGAAGAGCACATGAAAACGGGTAAACCGATTTTCTATACCTCAGCGGATTCTGTTTTCCAGATTGCTTGTCACGAAGAAACATTCGGTCTGGATAAACTGTATGAATTATGTGAAATCGCCCGTGAAGAGCTCACTGATGGCGGTTATAACATTGGTCGTGTAATTGCCCGTCCGTTTGTCGGCGATAAAGCGGGTAACTTCCAGCGTACCGGAAACCGCCATGATTTGGCTGTTGAGCCACCAGCCCCGACTGTACTGAAAAAACTGGTTGATGAGAAACAGGGTGAAGTGGTTTCCATTGGTAAAATTGCTGATATTTACGCGAATGTTGGTATCACTAAAAAAGTGAAAGCGACGGGAATTGATGCACTGTTTGATGCTTCATTGATAGAGATGGAGCAAGCCGGTGACAATACGATTGTATTCACCAATTTTGTTGATTTTGACTCATCTTACGGTCATCGCCGTGATGTAGCCGGTTATGCTGCTGCACTGGAACTGTTCGATCGCCGTTTGCCGGAAATGCTGAAGATGGTGAAAGAAGATGACATTCTGATCCTGACGGCTGACCACGGTTGTGATCCAACCTGGCCGGGTACGGATCATACCCGTGAGCATATACCTGTACTGGTTTATGGGCCAAAGGTAAAACCAGGCTCATTAGGGCATCGTGAAACCTTTGCTGACATTGGTCAGACAGTAGCGAAATATTTCGACCTGACACCAATGGATTACGGCAAAGTGATGTTCTGATTTTCCGGGGGAGCCGTTGGCTTCCCCGATCGCTAATATTTTTTTAATACCCATACCCTATGGATTTTGAGCGGCATCGCGGCGGCAAGTGAGTGAATCTCCGGAGCATAGGTAGCTATGTGACCGGGAGGAGCGAGCACAGCCACCAAAAAGGCAGCCCGAAAGACAACGGGTATAATAAAAACAAGGAATAGATTTATGGCCACCCCACATATTAATGCTGAGATGGGCGATTTTGCTGATGTTGTTTTAATGCCAGGCGATCCACTGCGTGCAAAATACATTGCAGAAACTTTTCTGGAAGATGTGCGTCAGGTTAACGATGTGCGCGGTATGCTCGGCTTCACTGGTACTTATAAAGGCCGTCGTATTTCAGTCATGGGGCACGGTATGGGCATTCCATCCTGTTCCATTTATGCCAAAGAATTGATCACCGAATTTGGTGTCAAAAAGATTATCCGTATTGGCTCCTGTGGTGCCGTAAGCGAAGATGTTAAAATTCGCGACGTAGTGATTGGCATGGGTGCTTGTACTGACTCTAAAGTCAACCGTCTGCGTTTTAAGGATCATGATTTTGCAGCAATCGCTGACTTTGATTTGATCCGTAATGCGGTTGATGCAGCTAAAGCGAAAAATATCAATGCGCGCGTTGGTAACATTTTCTCTGCGGATCTGTTCTATACTCCAGACCCACAAATGTTCGATGTCATGGAAAAATACGGCATTCTGGGCGTTGAAATGGAAGCGGCTGGCATTTACGGTGTTGCGGCTGAATTTGGTGCAAAAGCACTAGCAATTTGTACTGTTTCTGACCATATTCGTACAGGTGAACAGACTACCGCTGAAGAGCGTCAGACTACTTTCAATGACATGATTGAAATCGCTCTTGAATCTATTTTGTTAGGTGACAATTAAAAATAATGTAATTTAATTGCTTTATTAAAATAAAAGCCCTTCTCTATAATGAGAAGGGCTTTTTTATTATCCAGTATAATATGTTTTTCAGATGGTTTTATTAAGAATTAATCTCATTTATTTGTTTGTCTGTTTTCATTTTATCAATCGCTGATTTTATTATGAAAATAATAAATGAATATTTTTAACAAAAAACACCCATTCAACTAAAGTAATAATTTAATATTATAATTAGCGTGTTAATTTTCTAAAATAGATGAATATTTTGCTTATATTTTGTCTTCTCCTTTTGTTTTGATATTAAAATCTAATTTTTATCATTATCTCAGTTTAATTGAGTATTTTTTTATTTTAAAAAAGACAAAATCGCTCAATAAAGATGCGCAAACTAAGATTCTAAACTATTCGTCTTTGTGAGATGCAATTCAGGAAAATAATCTAAATTTACATGTTTATCAGTAAAATATATTGCTGTCTATGCGTGGTTTTTGGTAAAAACTCATATCCGATACGCAGTTAGGGATCATTGCCAGTTTTATCCGCTGAAATTTGACTTAGGGTGCTTTGTATAGAATCATAATATCGATTTCATTTAGTTGAACAGTTAAGCCGTCTGTCAAAAAACTAAATAGCAATTATCCTAAAAGCCAGAAATTAATTTCTGGGTTTAGGACATTCCTTGAATATAAATCCCTACTTTTTAATTAAAAGGTATAAATTCGATTATGAAACTGAATAAATTGGCAATGGTTTTAGGTCTTGGTGTCGCTTTAACTGCAGGCGCTGCAAATGCAGGTGGAAGTGACGACAACATGAATGATCGTGGTTTCGTTCACTTCAAAGGTTCTATTATTAATCCGACTTGTTCAATTAAAAATTCCCATATTGATGTTAATTTTGGCGAAGTTCGGACTTCTAAGTTTAAGTCCAACAAAGATGGTCAATCCGAACGTATACCTTTTGATATTATTTTAGACAAATGTTCTGATATCACAGGAAAGAAAATTTCCACAACGTTCACAGGCGATACGGTTGATGCTAATGGCGATCTTTTAGCTATTAAAGGTAAAGCTAAAGGTGTAGGCATCCAAATTGGCGACTTAAATGACGGTGAGAACGGAAGACTGATTCGTTTCGGCACACCTACAACTGGTGTAGATGCAGTTGATAACCGCCTGCGTTTCGATGCAAACCTGAAAGTTATTCCTGGTCAGACTGTAACAACAGGTGACTTCTATGCATTCGCATACTTTACTATGAACTACCTGTAATAGTGAAAACTAAAGGCTAGTTTTTAATTGCTGAATGTCAGGAAGCCCATGTCATTTTGATTTTTATTTGGGTTTCCTGACATCTTATTCAGCCTATTTCAAACATGCACTGTGTCTAATAACGGTGTTTAAAACTGATAAGAAAGCGATTTAAGTGGCTTGAGAATTGGAAATCTTCTTTAGAGTTAATTGAAGTTGATGTTTTCTCAGTTACCTATATTCGGAAAATCACACATTCTGCCATACATACGGATTTGGCACTATCAGGCAGTAATTAAATTCAAATTGAATTATTAACGATTCATTGCTTAGAGGATGTTATGGCTTGGTTTATAGCTTCTATGAATCATGATTTTTCGTCTGTTAATAAAGAAACACGCAGTAATAGAAAAAGAATCTTTAATAAAAACCACGTGCTTAATAAACAAAGAATAGCTAATAAAATAAATACAAAACCTTCGAAGCCCGGTATTAAGCTACTTTCTGCCCTGATACTATTTTCTCTGTCCGGTATCCAGTTTGCTTATTCTAAGCCTATTGAATTCAATACTGATGCTCTGGATATTAATGAACGCTCCAATATTGATTTGGAGAAGTTTTCCCGTGCAGGTTATATCATGCCGGGGAACTATATGATGGCAGTTCGGGTGAATCAGTCTGAATTGCAGGATATGTATCCTATTGACTTCCTCGTGCCGGATAATGATCCGCAAGGCAGTGAAGCCTGTATTTCACCCGAATTAGTGAAAAGAATCGGCCTGCAATCAAAATGGGCCGATAAATTAGTCTGGCAGAATAATGAAAAATGCCTTGATCTGAATAGCCTGCCGGGGACCATGGTTAAAGGGGATTTAGCCACTTATACCCTGTATTTAGTTGTTCCTAAAATCTATCTGGAATATGAATCACCGAACTGGGATCCTCCTTCCCGCTGGGATGAAGGTGTCCCCGGATTGTTATTTGATTACAACATTTATGCACAGGCAACTAAACCAGATCATGGTAATGCGCGCCAGCAAATCAGTGCAAATGGTACGACTGGTATTAATGCCGGCGCGTGGCGCTTCCGTGCAAACTGGCAGAGCAGATACGATCACACTAATACCGGGAAGAACGGTTCGGATGATACAAATCGCTCCAGCTCCAGAAAACGCAGTTGGGATTGGACCCGTTACTACGCGTATCGCGCCCTTCCTACTATGGAAGCTAAGCTGACACTGGGAGAGAGTTACCTTAATTCCAATATTTTCGATAGCTTCCGTTACACCGGGATTAGTCTGGTAACAGATGAAAATATGTTGCCGCCTAATTTACGCGGCTATGCCGCAGAGGTTACAGGTGTTGCGAGAACTAATGCCAAAGTCACTATCAGCCAGATGGGAAGAGTGCTGTATGAAACTCAGGTTTCCGCAGGTCCATTCCGTATTCAGGATCTCAGTGATGCCGTAGCAGGAACACTGGATGTCAGAATTGAAGAGCAGGATGGTGGAGTCCAGCAATTTCAGGTCAATACGGCAACTGTTCCTTTCCTAACGCGCCCCGGACGTGTGCAGTACAAATTTATTGGCGGACAATCCACGAATGAAAAACATCGTCGCGAAGGGCCGGCTTTTGGTTTGGGAGAATTTTCCTGGGGGATCAATAACGGTTGGTCATTGTATGGCGGGCTTTTGGCTGCGGGTGACTATGACGCCTTATCGCTGGGGATAGGACGTGATTTGCTGATGTTTGGGGCATTGGCGTTTGATGTAACAGGTTCAAGAGCAAAATTGCCAGGTGAGAACAAAACGTTGACGGGGGGATCTTATCGCCTCAGTTACTCGAAGCGTTTTGAAGAGTACAACAGTCAGCTGACATTCGCCGGATATCGCTTCTCTGAACGTGATTTCATGAGTATGGGGCAATATATTGACCGTCGTTACCGTTCCCGAAATATATCCTCTGATAGTGGAAAAGAACTCTATACCGTTAATTTAAATAAACAATTTAATGAATTAGGGTTCAGCACCACTTTCAGCTATAGCCACCAGACCTACTGGAATAAGCCAACGAATAACCGCTATGACCTCTCTTTATCTAAGCATCTGGATATAGACCGTTATAAAGGTATCTATGTCAATTTATCCGCTTATCGTAACAATTTTGACAATAAAAAAGATGATGGTCTGTATCTGAGTCTTTCCATTCCTTGGGGAGAAACAGGAACTGTCAGTTATAACGGATTAGTCAATCGTCAGGGTAATGGTCATACAGTCGGTTATTTCAATCGAATTGATGATCGTAATAACTATCGCATTTCAACAGGTGTGAATACACGTGGAAGGGCAACAGTAGACGGTTATTACACTCATTATGGTGATGAAGCATTGGTGACCGCCAGCGCCAGCCATCAATCCGATAGTAATACTAGCGCGACTCTGGGTTTACAGGGTGGGATCACTGCAACGGGTAAAGGAGTCGCTTTACACCGTACAAATATAGCTGGTGCAACCCGCCTGATGGTAGATACCGAAGGTGTACGGAATGTGCCTGTCCAGTCTTACGGCTCTTCAATTCACTCCAATTACTTTGGCAAAGCTGTACTGGCTGATGTGAACAGCTATCACCGTAATACCGCAAATATTGACTTGGATAAATTGCCGGATGACGTGGAAGCAATGCGTTCGGTTCAGTTGGCGACATTAACCGAAGGTGCCATTGGATATCGTAAATTCCAGGTGATATCCGGGATTAAAGCCATGACAGTGATCCGTTTGCCTGATGGTTCGTTCCCGCCTTTTGGTGCATCTGTTATGAACGCCAGCCAACGGGAAATTGGCATGGTGAGTGATGATGGATATGCCTACCTGAGTGGAATGAAAAAGGGTGAGAAATTGCAGATTCATTGGGATGGACATGCTCAGTGTGAGGTGACTGTACCAGATAATATCTCATCAGAGTATTCAACCGCATTTTTGCTGCCTTGCCAGTTTTTAAATGTAAATGATAAGTAAAAAGCAATAAAAAAAACCATGAAATAGGTTTTTAATGAAGTATTACATTAATTTTTAATGCGGTAATGCCGATATTAATTGATCGCAGTAATACAAATATACGTTTTTAAAGCATGAGCTAATGACACTATGAAACTGAAAAAAATTCTAATGATAGCTGCCGTGACGGTAACAAGTTTAATGTCAGTCCATCAGGCAACGGCGGCGATAGCATTAGATCGCACCCGGGCTATTTTTAATGGGAATGAAAAATCTGTCAGCTTAAATATTGAGAATCAACACCCTGATTTGCCTTATTTAGCACAGGCATGGATTGAAGATGAGCAGGGAAATAAAATCAACAGCCCACTTGTTGTTGTTCCGCCTGTTCAGCGTATTGAAGCCGGGATGAAGAGCCAGATTAAGATTCAGACACTACCCGCGATAGCGCAATTACCTCTGGATAGAGAAAGCCTGTTCTATTTCAACGTCCGTGAAATTCCACCACGCAGTGAAAAATCAAATGTTTTGCAACTCGCGATACAGACGAAAATTAAATTGTTCTACCGCCCGGAAGCGGTTATCGCACGTCGTGTGGATCTGGAAAACCCGTGGCAGGAAAAACTGACGTTAACCCGTCAGGGAAACCAGTATGTGCTGAATAACCCAACGCCGTATTACGTCACGATTGCAGAAGGCCAGAGTCAAGTTAAAGGCAAGCCGGTCGAGGGGTTCAAACCATTCATGCTGGCACCTAAAAGCAGTGAAACACTGGGCGGAACAGCCAGCGCTTTCGGTAGTAACCCTATCTTGACTTATGTCAATGACTATGGCGGACACCCGCAGTTAGCTTTTAGTTGTAGTGGCAATAACTGTACGGTGACAAAGATTCTCGATGAAGAGGGCTGATTAGATTTGGTGAATCACAAAACAGACTTCACCCAATCATAATGAATTTTAGGATAAAGAATAATGAATTCGTTAAATATAAAGTTCTCTGACTGTGCGCGGAAATTATTAGTACTGCCGGCCTTATTCCTGTTGGGAATGAGCAGCCTGCAAGGTGCTTATGCGCAAGATAACCTTCGTCAAAATGTCAGAATTACGATGACTGTACTGGCGCCTTCCTGTGTGATTAAACCGGAAGATAAAGCGATGGAAGTGGATTTTGGCAGCATTACCAGCCGGGATCTTTATTTATATCAGCGCACACCAAGCCAGCCATTCCGTCTGCATTTGGAAGAGTGTGACCCCAAAGTCGCGCAGAAAGTGAATATCAAATTTGTCGGGCAAGAGAGCAAAGAGCAGCCGGGATTATTGGCGTTCAGTCACGGCAGCAATGCTTCTGGTGCGGCTATTGGTATGGAAAAACTGGATGGTACACCACTTCCTTTTAATAAAACGGCTCAGTTCTCACTTGCTGGCACGAACAGTAGTCATGTCATTCCGTTTCAGGCCTATGTCAAAGCCGATCCTAACGCACTTTTGCAAAACAAAATTGGTGTCGGAGAGTTCAATGCGATGGCAACTTTTGAGCTTAGTTATGAATAGCTACGCCAGCCTTTTGAGTGGATTCCATGATATTCGGGCCAGGCTTGGGGCTATTTAGGGAAATAAATTATGCGTCATATTACAAAATCATTAATGAAGTTTTCTGCATCATTATTTTTCTTAACTGCTTCATATTCTTATGGTGGAGCTTATGTTATGCCCGTGAATACCACTACATCGGGTAAACAAACCATTACGACAATGGAGCTGATTGAATGGACGGAAGAAGAGGGAATTGAGAACCCTTGTTATAACAAGCCGCAATGTTATGTTGGCCCGGATGTCCAGTATAACAATGGTAAACAGCCGGGTATGTATGGCTCTTGTATTGATGCAAAGGTCTGTTTGACTGACGCCCATAAATACCGGACAACCGCAGATGTCATGCGGGCTTATAAAAGCCAGCTTGGAATTCCTAAACGGGTCACATTCCCGATTATTACTGCGAATGCACAGTGTGTCGGCTTGTTTTATACCAACCAGATATCATCAGGTTATGGTACAGCACAAAAATTTCCTAATTCAACCTGCAATAAATTACCGCCTGCAAACCAGAGTTGTGAACTTATTGTTCCCGTTGAAATTGCTTATGGTGAATTAAAAGCCTCAGAAGTTAATAACGCAACCCGTTCTATTAATGGCCAGTTTAGCTGTGCACTTTATAGCAACAAAATAATGTTGCAGGTTAAGTCTATTAATAACGAACCCAAAGTTTATCTCGATGCTAATAAACAAATTTATTCAGCATTACAGATTGATGGAAAGAATGCAGCAGATGGAGTGAATGTCACTGCTGAGGGAAAATATATACCTTCCACTTTCACTCTGACTTCAACACTGCACACATTAATACAACCGAAAGCCGGTAAATATGAAGGTACAGCAGTTGTCTTACTAACCTATTTATAATGAGGGTAAAGATACTATGCGAGTCAGTATGCTGGTAGGTAAACGGATCCAAATGAAGCGAAAAGAGCTTGGGATAACAGCAGCAGAGCTGGCGGACAGAATCGGCGTCAGTCACCAGCAGTTATCACGTTATGAACGGGGAACGAATCGAATTAGTCTGGAACATTTGGTTGTTGTCTCTATTACTCTGAAAACACCTGCAAGCTGGTTTCTGGAAGATTGTTTTATTAAACCCGCTCCTCAAATGAAAAACCAACATACCTGTGTGGCTGAAACAATATTAGATTTATATTGAATAAAAAGTATTAATTAAGAAGGTGTGATTAAATTTATATAAAAGCCATCTCAAAAAATGGATGGCTTTTTATTTATCAGGACAACCAATCGGATTTTTCAGCGTTGTACCTTGATTACTGTATCAATATTACCTTATTCGTTTTGAGCGTAATAACTGATGTTTCCATTAATATATTTTTCTACAATATCATTATGTTCAGTAACAAGGCTATTTCCCCAAGTCACCACTCTGTTATCTGATGTCAAAGCCGCAAAGGCTTTTCCTGTAGCGTAAATAGCTCTGACATTATATAGCTGAGCTTGGGTTTTCTCATCAATCACACCACCATAATCCTTATCACCCCAAGCATAAACGGTACCATCTACATGTAATGCGGCAAAGGCCTTAGCCGAGCAAGTAACTTGGGAAATTTTTTTATAAATATTTATTGTCGATTTAGTAAGATTTTTTTTATTTACTGCTGTGACAGTACCATCATGATGTCTTAATATAGCTGTATCTCTATTGCATGATATATCGGCAACATTATCGACTATCAAAGGGTTAGAGTCCAGTGAGTAATAGAATTCTCGTGGTGAAGTTAAGAACAATGCCTGACTAGAAGAATTCAATATAATAGCCGTATATATCAAATCCATATCTTGACCGGATCCCCCAACAAAATCTCCATTATAATATAAGCCAGAAACAGAAAGAGATAGAAGTATACTATCTCCAGCTTGAGTATAATCTGTATATGACTTCATTTTCAATGTACCATTATTATTGATGTACATAACTTCATTACCAAAAAAAGACGATAAGACCCGAGGATTATTTAAATCTTCTGAGTGAATAGAATAATTAGAATCCACATAACCAGGGTAATTAGCATAAGGAAAATACTGAGACATAAGTTTACGAATTACTTTCATCTCCATATCAATGATATATAGAGATATATCATCGGCGAAGAATAAAGACTTATCAGTAGAGTCTACATGACTGATTGAAGGAGATATATTATAATATCCCCAATGTAAATATGTTCCATCAGAGCGTAGACCCATTGCACATGTTCCTCCCAATCCAATATCAATAAAATCGTTCCCCGTGGGAGGTGAACCACCAAGATCCATGTCAGTGGCTGATGGCCAAAATGATAATGCCCCATCTTCTTTTAGAGCCAAATAACCACAACCTGCTGCAACAGCTTTACTCACATTGTTATCGACAATACCTAGGGATTTAGGATTTATATTTCCCCAGATAACTAAATCACGATTATTAAGCAATGCTGCAAAACTGGAGGTAAAACATTCTGGCACACCATAAATTAAGCTGACTGGTATATAACCTGTTTGATATTCGGAAAAATCTGAATACACATTGTCGTGTCCTCCTCCATTACCAAAAATGTTGAGTGGGTTAAGTGTGACCGTTTTGCCTGACGTTGAAGTTGCTGTTATAGGTAAATAAGGTGCACTATCATAGAAATAACTAGAATGATTATTTTGCCAAGTTATATCTGTTTTTGGGATTCCGATATATGACCAAGTGACTTTAATTGGATTACGTTTCATATCCCAGGCTGTGAGACATTGTGGTCCTGGAAGGGCGTTAGCAGCACCGTAAAGAGTAGAGCGGGCGCCCATGATTAAAAAATCAGAGTCGTCGACAGGTGGATTTGTTGGTGGAACCTTAATAATAACCTTTTTTTCAGGAGAAGGAGGGGACTTACTTCCGGACTGTCTACTAACAGTATAATATCCTTGATACTGGCCACTGGTTGAAAATTTATGTTTATCAAACACAACGATGTAGGTGTCAGCAGGTTCTGTTTCAACAAGATAAGGCTCAGATGTTATTGTATCTCCTCCTTCAATAGTAAGAT
Organism: Xenorhabdus sp. KJ12.1; assembly: GCF_963876495.1. Classification (NCBI taxonomy): domain Bacteria; kingdom Pseudomonadati; phylum Pseudomonadota; class Gammaproteobacteria; order Enterobacterales; family Morganellaceae; genus Xenorhabdus; species Xenorhabdus sp. KJ12.1. Next base: position 148,525 of record NZ_CAWNQH010000083.1, on the reverse strand, counting down.
AACCCTGTATTATGTCACCATCCTCTTCACCAGAATAATACGGAACAACCATTTCTATATAGGTAATTTTGGATACATCCATACCACCAATATCAATGACTCCGTCTGGATCGGCTTGAGGGAATTTAGGGGCTTTCAGATAATAGCTATCACTTTTAATAGTGATATTTAATTTTTCAGAAATTAACCTCTCGCCTGAAGGTTTAATAATAACATAATATACTTCATATTCATCATTGATGATAAAGTCATCTAATGAAAACAATAGACTATAAGATAAATTTTCTTTATTTCTGGAAACATTTTGTAAGGATGTTATTATTTCTCCCTTACCATTTTCTATATAGCCTGTTATTTGATATGAATCATCTAATTCTTCATGGTGCGGAACTGATAGGGTTAAATGTGTATCACCACGTGCCCTGTATGCGACAATATCGATCATGCCATTTTTATTCTGATCGATACAGGGATGTCTAATTTTATTATTTTCTGTCATTTTTATTATCATCACGCATCCTGTCTGTGCAGATATATTACTGCAGACTTTCAGCAATGCTCCTGTTATGCTGTTCTGTGATTTTTATCTATCAGCTCATAACTATATGAGCTGATAGCATTATGCTCACAATACTCATTTAATGAGTATATTAAATTGTTGCCATAACTAATTATTATAACTGCATATTTTACATTACCCGTTAGGTAATCCAGGCCTGGCTGTTTCTATAAAGCCTGACCAAATCTGACTGGACTTACTACGAATATTATTTACTGTGTCTAATATATAATACTCAATATAAAAACTACCTGAGTGGTTGTTTTCAGCATCGTTATCTACTATAGGACCATAAGGAATAGATAAAAATACTGTTGATTTTTCTTTAAGTATAGTGAGTGGATATGATTTATGTTGTGAGCCTCTATTTGCGGAATTGATATAAATATCTACGTATACAGTATCTCCATAAGATATTTTGTGAGGGTCATTTGGGTCAACATCAATTACTACATAAAGAGCTGTTCCACCGTTTGTTATATAATCTTCAATATCAGGGTAATTAATTGTATCATATTGATTTATAGGTAAATTTGGCGGAGCTATTCCTTTGCTTGAATACAGTATTGGAGCAACTAATTCTCTAGTAATAGAAGAATCTGGCTTATTAGCTGAACCACCGTTATATGTTACAGGTAATTCTAGAGAATATGAAACACTACCTTCGCGTGTGGCCTGAGCATAACTAAAGAGATTGTTTTTTGCTATAGGAAATACCTGGTATGGTAGTTTAGATATAAAAGTATCAGGTATATTATTATTTCCAGTAATTTCATTAGCCTCGCCAACATATTTTCCATTCACAAAAAATAATAGATAATATGTATTTGAGGTGTTCGGGTTTATAACCTCGACATGAAATTGACTTGTTCCCGGTTTCACTGTTAATATATTTTCATCAGATAATTCCTCTATTTGAGGAGCAGGTAAAAGATTATGATAATCATCAGGCTCCCCACTTAAAACAAATAATAGTCCATCCGAATTCTGACTAATGGGAAGCCCATCTGGTAGACTCTGTAAGCCTAATACAGCAGATGTGTTAATTTTAGGGTATGCAGAAAAAATTATACTTCCATTTTCATCTGATATCAATGTAAACTCTGTTTCTTCTCCCTTAGAGTTAGTATTGACTGTTATAGGTTTATTTTCTTTGTCTAAGAAATAAAATTGTGATAGTTGATCCTGAAAGTCACGTTTTATGGTAATACTAAAATTTGGCATTGCTACACCACTACTGTCTTTAACTGTAGCAGACACTAGTGTATTAATTAAGTTTCCACTATCTCCATTAGTTGGATTATTATTTTGGGTTGGTGTTTTTAAATAATTTTTTTCAAAAACTAATTTTAAACTATCTAGATCTAGATCTGTAACTGTATAATTGAAAGGTTCTTTTTTATAACCGTTATTAGTTGTTTGAACAGTGATTTCTATATTTCTTCCTACGTTATTACTTGAGCTATCTATATTTAAAATCACATCTTTAATTGAGGCTTGTTTATTATCTTTCTTATCTATATTAACCTTTATACCATTTCCGTTATTTATAGTTGCCCAATTTGCATTGGAGGTTACAGTTACAGTATCATGATCTTTAAAATCTTGATCTCCTCCTGCTAACTTAATTACTAAATTCAATCTCTGGTTTATAATTAATTTTGAATTATCATTTAAAATCGAACCATTACTGGTTGTTATTGTTATTTTTTGAGTCATTTTTTCCTCTTTTATTTCACTGTATAAGTTAAATGTATTTTTTATACTGGTATGTTATAGATGCATGGCTAAATTTTTTCTAAAAAATATCATTAAAAAATTTATTTATGATTTAAAATGTTTATTTTTGCTGTGAAATTAGTAGAGGTTTTATAACATATTCATTTTATGAAGAATTTTTAATAATTTTTGACGGTACTAATAATATTATTTAAGCGTGCTATTTGAGGTAAGTTACAAATGCAGATTACATTTATCTTGATGACTATTCAATATGTAGGCATCAAAAAAAATCTATATATTAAAACTCTTAAATACACTATCTAAACACTCTCTTTCTATCGTAAAAAATGAGTAAAAGAAGAACAAGCCATAGAGGGCTGGAGCATTGTTATTCGAGAATAATATGTGACTACTGGTAATTAATAGTATAGATGACACTGGCATTTGCTAAACCAGGGGTTATCGCCTTTTCTGTTTGAATATACCTTGCTCCAAGATTAAACTGTACAGTTTTGGAAGTGTCACCCAATACAGGATTCACTTGTATCGGTGCTGATAAATTTACAGGTATATAGGTTCTGTTGGATTGTATACCCAATTGAATACCTATACCCCCTGCGGCTTGCATTCCTGTTTCATCAAGACCAATAATTCCCAATTCAGAATTAATGATGGGCGTATTTGGTTTTAGATGCATTAACAAAGTATTTTTTGCCTTTATCACTCCTTTCTCCCCAATATCATTAGGTGTTGTTGATGACCACTCATAAAAGCCTCCGGACATATAACCATAAAAGTCACTGCAGGATTTCAATGTAACAGGCGTATTAACCCAGGCCGTTGCTGAATTCACTCCTGAGAAATCTCCTGAGTGAACCGTTTTCAGAGAATAGGTGAGGTTATCAGGAGTTGCACAACTTGCAACCGTAATGGGTATTAAGCCACTATAGCCCAGTGTATACAATGGGTTTGCATATTCCTCACCATCACTATCAAGAATAACTCCAGAAACTTTTGGCAATTGATTTCCAATTATATTTCCAGAGCTCAATCTTCCTGTATGTGTGCGAATAAATAAGGCATTAATATTAACAGAGAAACTTCCTGTTCCGTTTACATCTTGGTTACTAACTAGCCTCACAAACTTAATCCCGATTCCGGGTATATTTGTTGTGTATACATCGCTGTAACCTTCGGCTAAGGTGCCATTTACTACTTTCATGCTGTATGTATAAGGCGGATTGCCAGTACAGGTATATCCCATATTTAATTGGGCGTGATAGCTATACAACTGTGCACTGTTGTTATCATTACCTACGGTAAGTGAAATGGATTTCAATGGAGCGTGATAGACTGGTGCTGGAGGAGGAGAAGGATTGCACATAGCCAATACTCTCCCTGAAAATAAAGTAAAAACCACTAGCAATAGCACTATCGCCCGTTTGATATAATTCGAATGCAGTTGTTGTCTCATCGTTATTTTCCACAATGATATTTTATTGTTTGTAATAATTCAGTTTCATCAGTGATGCTGAACGATATCACGCAGATCGCTGCCTTGGCCTTATTATCTTGAGTGGCGAACAGCTTTCCGGTTTTGTCATTCACGCGTACATATACCATTCCTCCTTGACCCACCATGCCAACACTGTTTCCTTGGTTATCTGTCACGGTCGTACCAAATGGTAGGCCTGCTTCTCCTTCAGATGGTACCAACAGTAGCGCGTATCCTTGACGAGTTCCGAATTTCGCCACCACTATCGCTCCTGCACGGGGTACTACATTCTGCGCTGTACTCTCAAACTCCACCTGTCGGGAGATGTTTTTAGGGTCAAGACTCACTACATTGTGTTGGTATGGTAGGGGGAGCGGAATGGCTGCGTTTCCCCAGTGATCCAACATCAATCCCGGATAGTTGGTGACTTCCGCTCCAGCAGCACCCGGAGCATTCACTACTGCCCAAGTATCAGCATTGTATGGTGTCAGCGTCACGCCATGCGGATGTGCAACTACAGAACCTGACAGGCCGGCGGATAGGGTGCGGCTATTACGCCCAATTCCCGCGGAGGCATTCGCGGCCACCAAAGGGGAAAGATACTGTCCGCTGACGCTGCCGGAGCTACCGCTTCGTTTGCTGTGCATTCCCGACATGCCCCAGCTAAACTGCTGACGCTCACCCGTTGTGCCTGACAGAGAAACCTGCTCCGCGAGCCCACCCATGCCATCGTGGGATATTGTCGAACTCAGTGTGACAGGGCGCTCATCCCCTAGTGGTAAGCTGAGGGAGAATAGCCATCTGTTTTCTATCAAACCTTCCGGTCTTCGACTTCGAGTGGCAGCTAGATAATAGCTCAGACGCTTCCAGTGGTTTGAGTAACCCAGCCGGTACTGTGTATCATGACCGCGCCGATCCCAGTAGTTTTGTGACAATCCGCTAAATGAGAGCAATCCCCAATCTTCCGGTAGTCTCTGGTTTAGGGTTAAGCTGTAGCGGTTTTTGGTTTGGTTCAGTAATCTTGCATATATTTCATCGCTTTTTTGCCGATTTTGATACTGCATGGCTTGGGAAAAATCGAGATAATCACGCGTGGATAGTCGGTAGGCAGCCAAAGAAATATTGCTCTTTGTATCTGAAATCAATTTATTATACGTGAGGCGGTAGCTCTGCCCGCTGAGTTTATCACCAGCCATTGTGGTGTTCGCTTGTGTTACGTCTAGTGCTAGTGCTCCGAGGAACGTGGAAACCGCACCACCAGCCTGATATGCCTGATAGTTTCTACTGAATTGTCCACCGCCGTACAGAGATAAAATATTTGTGATGCCTTGCTGCCAGATCGCTTGATAAAATGGCAGCTCGCTACTGTGATTCAGTTGACGATATTTTCCGGCAACAGCTTCATAGCGCGAAGCCCCCGGGCGGAGTAGGTCAGCCACTGAGGAGTAGGGTACCAGAAAGGTATTTTCACTACCGTCTGCCTCTCGCACAGTGACGTTCAGGTCACCACCATATCCAGCTGGGTAGAGGTCATCTATAACAAATTCACCTGCCGGAACGGTGGTTTCATAGATAACATTGTCGTTCTGACGAACCGTAACACGGGCATTACTTTGCGCAATCCCGCGAATGTCGGGTGCGTAGCCGCGCTGTGATTCAGGCAGCATTTGGTCGTCGCTGAACACTGATATCCCGGTATAGGGCACAGAATCAAACAGTCGACCGGTTGTGTTGCTCTGGCCTGCCAGAAAGCGCCCTCGTATGGGGGTAATATCATGCTGAACATAAGTGTTCAAACTCTGATAACGACTGCTGAGCCCGGTTTGATGAGTTAGGGAACCATTATGGCGGATATACCAGCCTCCCAGATTCAGTCCGCTGTTCAGGCTTACGTACTGTGAGTTAAAAGTTTTTCCCTTATAGTGAGACTGGTAGGCGCTAGTGTTATAGCCGACGAAAGCAGCCATGCTGCCATTTTGCCACTGTGACGGTGGCACACTGCCTCGTGCTGCTTTCTGTATATCCCGCTGCGGTACTGCTATTGTTAGTTTCTGTTTACTTCCATCGAAGGTCACGCGAGCAGAAGGAATGACTTGCTCCACTGGCGTACAGCCTCCATCGGCCAGTTTATCGGTATTATGAAGCGCAGCAGGTATGACGTTAAGGTGTGCCAGTAATGCCGGTGTCATACAGGCAACGACCCGGTCATCGGACATTTTGTTGAAGTTTATTTTTTCCGTTGTGGCCAGTTCATCATTCAGGTAAATTTCCACCAGATACTGTCCCGGCAGCATTCCATTACTATGACTGAATTGTTTTAGATCGACTCTGGCAGTATAGGCACTGTCAAGGAATGATGTATTAAATTCCACATTATCAGCACCATAAGGCTCTGCGGCCATAAGTGGTATCGCGAGCAGGAAGGAATAAATCCAGATGACGGTGCGCCCTGTCACTATCATTCCAGTAAGGAAGGCCTTACGCATGTTGATATCCTACAGCGTTATTGCCGAGCGACAGGCACGGTAACGACTGCACCGTAATCGTTAATGGCATCTACGGTTACGCTATCGATACTGTTTGCTATTATACCGGCAGGCAGGGAGAAATCAGCGTTGCTTCTCGGAGGGATCATATCTGCCTGCACTAAACTCTTTTTGCCCGCATGAGTGGCGGTAATACCGACCGCAGATACGTAGTAAGGACTCGGGTTAGTTAGCGTAATTTTATTTCCCTGAGGGTGCCAATGTAGCTGCGATGCTGCTTCCTGTGCGCCCTTATCATCCAGTTCTTTAGGGCGGTAAAAAAGCTTGATACGGGTACGAAATGCCACCTGCATCAGATTCTTATCTTTATTGTCCACTGGTGGGATTTCCAGCACGTTCAGCCAGTACACGCTTTCGCGGTTTGATGGTAGTGCTGGACCGATAAAAGACAAGCGCAGTGTCTGCCCCGTATCCGCATTGACCCGCGTTAACGGTGGAGTCAGTACAAAAGGCGTGCGCATCACATCAGGTTTTATTTCTGGGTGTCCGTCATCTGTCCAGCTTTGCAGAAGAACGGGGTACTTCCCTGAATTATTGACCTGAACACTGACATCTTTTTTTGCTGCATGGTAAATCACCCGGGTAGTGTTAATTTGTATGCTGGCATACGTAGACGATATACTCATTACCAGAAAAAGGGTTATTGCAGAAAATAAACGGGTCAGAGTCATGAATACTTACCTTTTAAAAAAAGAAAAAAGTAAAAAATTTCCCAAATAAAATGCAAAATTATGGGTGGAGAACTCTGCTCTCCTAGTTTTATTACGGAGATAAAAAAGTGCGGCTATTTCAGCATTACATGAATGTCGCAGTGAATAATTTTATGTCCTCCGGGAAATTCAACCTTTCTGACCCGCCCATCTATTGGCCGCAGTGTATTTAGAATTCGTTTTAAATTTAGATTTTGATTATTTATAAATCAGTATATAAGTAACGTTGGATTGCACATTACCTGCGGTTGCTGCGCCAGTTGCTAAATAACTCACGGAATATGGCAAGGTTGCTTTACCATCGACAATATTGACATAATTACCGTTATACTGAGATGGAGATCCTACTTTAATAGCAGATTTATCCTGACCATCTATCAACTCTAGAACGACATTCGTTGCACCATCTGAGGTGGAAGTATTGGTAAGGTAGCCATTTTTATCTGCGTTGGAACTATTAAAACTAGCTTTAACCGTATCGGCACCGGAGGAAGCATTCTGAGCACATCCGGTCACATCTATCGTGAATTTGGTTTGGCCAGCGGTATTGCCATTCGTGCTCAGCATACTGATCGGCACGCTGGGCAGGGTGATGCTTGCTGGAGCCGAATTTGCTGCACCATTAACCGCCGCAGCACAGGTTTGACTATTCAACTTGCCGCTAAAATTAATGGTTCCACTTCCATCAGCCTGAACGGTAGATAAAACAAACATGTTGCTCAGCACAGCAATGATGATGGTTTTTTTCATTACATTACTCCTGAGGAAATAAAGCGGTGTATTAACTCTTCCTAGAAAAAAAGAAATATTTCCTGAAAGGTCGAGCCAAAAATTATACTTTGATTTAATAAAGTATGTTCAAGATTAAAATAAAATCAAATTTGTTCTGTTTAAGAATAATCGGAGATTTTTTGAAGGTTATTGCATGTTACAGTGGCGTTAAATAGTTATTGGATGAAGTTATTAAGAAGGATATGAAGTAAATTCCTATTATATTTTACATATGGATATGATGCAGATTTTCAGTCATTTTCAGACTAAAATTATTGATCTTATTTTTACTAAAAAAACAGCTCCCTTACTGATTGGATAACCAACTTTGGGGGAGCTGTTTTTTATTCGCTTAAATTACTTGGTAATTTTTGCGTGCATTTCCTGTACGGAAATGACCTGCTCAGTCGGGTCAGCACTGAGCGCCATGGTGGTTGCGAAACCGCCATTCAGGGTTGTGTCATAATGCACTTTATATTGCAGTGCGCTGCGACGAAGTAGTTTAGAATCTTCAATCGCCTGACGGCCTGCGGTGGTATTGACGATGTAGTCATATTCACCGTTTTTGATTCTGTCCTGAATGTGCGGGCGACCTTCATGCACTTTGTTTACCAGACGTGGATTAATTCCTGCTTCACCCAACACAACCGCAGTACCATGAGTTGCATCCAGTTCAAAGCCCTGCTTAACTAATTGAGCTGCCAAATCAACAACACGCTCTTTATCGCCTTCACGTACTGACAGCAGCGCACGGCCTTTTTTACCCATGATGGAGTTACTTCCCAGCATTGCCTTGGAGAAAGCTTCAGCAAAGGTACGGCCAACACCCATGACTTCACCGGTAGAGCGCATTTCTGGCCCCAGAATCGGGTCAACTCCCGGGAATTTATTGAATGGCAATACGACTTCTTTCACGGAATAGTAAGGTGGGATGATTTCCTTGGTTACACCCTGTGATTGTAAGGATTGCCCAGCCATTACGCGCGCAGCGACTTTCGCCAGCGGCATGCCCGTTGCTTTGGAAACGAATGGTACTGTACGTGCTGCACGTGGGTTCACTTCGATCAGATAGACTTCGTTGTTTTTCACAGCAAACTGAACGTTCATCAAACCACGGACACGTAATTCAAAGGCCAGTTTCTCAACCTGATTACGCATAACATCCTGAATTTCCTTGCTCAGGGTATAGGCAGGCAAGGAGCAGGCTGAGTCACCAGAGTGAACTCCCGCTTGTTCAATATGTTCCATGATCCCGCCGATCAGGACGCGTTCGCCGTCACAGATAGCATCCACATCAACTTCGACAGCATCATCAAGGAAACGATCCAGCAGAACCGGAGCATCGTTAGAAACACTGACTGCGGTTTGGAAATAACGACGCAGGTCAGTTTCATCGTAGACGATTTCCATTGCCCGGCCACCCAGTACATAGGAAGGGCGAACCACCAGCGGATAACCGAGGTTGTTACCTTTTTCAATCGCCTGTTCGATGGTTGTCACAGTGGCATTTGCCGGCTGTTTCAGGCCAAGACGGTTTACTGCTTGCTGGAAACGTTCACGGTCTTCTGCACGGTCAATGGCATCCGGACTGGTACCGATAATTGGCACTCCGGCTGCTTCCAGTTCGCGCGCCAGTTTCAGCGGAGTCTGGCCGCCGTACTGTACGATCACGCCTTTTGGCTGTTCAACGCGGACAATTTCCAGTACGTCTTCCAGTGTTACCGGCTCAAAATAAAGGCGATCGGAGGTGTCGTAATCTGTTGAAACTGTTTCAGGGTTACAGTTAACCATGATGGTTTCGTAACCGTCTTCGCGCAGCGCCAGAGCAGCGTGTACGCAGCAATAATCGAATTCGATGCCTTGCCCGATGCGGTTCGGACCACCACCCAATACCATGATTTTTGGCTTATCATTGTTTGGGTTAGCTTCGCACTCATCTTCATAAGTGGAGTACATGTAAGCCGTATCAGTTGAAAACTCAGCCGCACAGGTATCCACACGTTTGTAAACTGGATACAGACCATAATCATGGCGCAGTTTACGGATCTCTTTTTCGGATACGCCAGCCAGTTTTGCCAGACGCGCATCAGCAAAACCTTTACGTTTCAACTGACGCAGGAAGCTGGAAGTCAGGCCGTTGATGCCTTGCTCTGCAACCATATCTTCCAGACGAACCAACTCTTCAATCTGTACCAGAAACCAGCGATCAATGTTGGTCAGGTTGAAGATACCATCAACGGACATACCCGCACGGAAAGCATCGGCAACGAACCAGATACGCTCAGCGCCAGCATCTTTCAGTTCGCTACGGATTTTGGTCAGTGATTGTGCGTCATCCAGATTAACTTTCGGGTCGAAACCTGTTGCGCCGACTTCCAGACCGCGCAATGCTTTTTGCAGAGATTCCTGGAAAGTGCGACCAATCGCCATGACTTCACCAACGGATTTCATCTGAGTGGTCAGACGGTCATTACTGCCGGCAAATTTTTCGAAGTTGAAACGAGGGATCTTAGTGACGACATAGTCAATCGATGGTTCGAAAGAAGCAGGAGTGAGACCACCGGTGATATCATTCATCAGCTCGTCAAGGGTGTAACCAACCGCCAGTTTTGCAGCGATTTTTGCAATAGGGAAGCCAGTGGCTTTGGAAGCCAGAGCGGATGAACGGGAGACTCGCGGGTTCATCTCAATGACAATCAGGCGACCATTTTTAGGGTTCACTGCAAACTGTACGTTTGAACCACCAGTTTCTACACCAATTTCACGCAGTACTGCCATCGAGGCATTACGCATGATTTGATATTCTTTATCCGTCAGAGTCTGGGCTGGGGCGACAGTGATGGAGTCACCGGTATGGATACCCATCGGGTCAAAGTTTTCAATGGAGCAGACGATAATGCAGTTGTCATTTTTATCACGGACAACTTCCATTTCATACTCTTTCCAACCAATCAGTGATTCATCGATCAGCAATTCATTCGTTGGAGAAAGGTCTAGACCGCGTTCGCAGATTTCTTCAAACTCTTCTCGGTTATAAGCGATACCACCGCCTGTTCCACCCATGGTGAAAGAAGGGCGGATGATACAAGGGAAGCCTACGTCTTCAGCGACTGCCAATGCTTCTTCCATAGTATGAGCGATGCCGGAACGTGCAGTATCCAGACCGATTTTCTTCATCGCTTTGTCAAAACGCTGGCGATCTTCTGCTTTATCAATGGCATCAGCGGTTGCACCAATCATGGTGACGCCGAATTCCTGCAATACACCCTGACGTTCCAGTTCCAGTGCGCAGTTGAGTGCTGTTTGCCCGCCCATTGTTGGCAGGACGGCATCCGGACGTTCTTTCTCAATGATTTTGCGTACGACTTCCCAGTGAATCGGCTCGATATAAGTTGCATCAGCCATTTCCGGGTCAGTCATGATGGTTGCCGGGTTGGAGTTCACCAGTATGACACGGTAACCTTCTTCTCTCAGCGCTTTACAGGCCTGCGCACCTGAGTAGTCAAATTCACATGCCTGACCGATAACAATCGGACCTGCACCCAAGATCAGGATACTTTTAATATCAGTACGTTTTGCCATTTTCCTTTTTCTCCTGATTATTTGGTGTTCTGAGCGTTTTGCTGACGATGCTGTTCAATCAATTCAATAAAGTGGTCGAACAGAGAAGCGGCTTCATGCGGGCCAGGGCTGGCTTCAGGGTGCCCCTGAAAACTGAATGCAGGTTTGTCAGTACGGTGAATACCTTGCAGTGTGCCGTCAAAGAGTGATTTATGGGTTACGCGCAGGTTTGCTGGTAATGAACTTTCATCAACGGCAAATCCGTGGTTTTGTGCAGTAATCATCACGACATTGCGATCTAAATCTTTTACAGGATGGTTGCCACCGTGGTGACCAAACTTCATTTTGACCGTTTTTGCGCCACTTGCCAGAGCCAGTAACTGATGCCCCAGACAGATACCAAATACAGGGATTTCAGTATCCAGGAAGGTTTTAATTGCTTCGATGGCATAGTCACAAGGTTCTGGGTCACCGGGACCATTGGACAGGAAGATCCCATCTGGTGCCATTTTCAGCACTTCATCCGCAGGCGTCTGGGCTGGTACGACAGTCACGCGGCAGCCACGATCCACCAGCATACGCAGGATATTACGTTTTACACCAAAATCATAAGCGACAATGTGGTATGGCAATTCTTGTTCTTTACGGGCTTCCGGCAGCTCTTCTGCCAGTGTCCAGCTTCCCTGTAACCACTGATAAGACTGAGCTGTGGTGACTTCTTTCGCCAAATCCATACCTTTCAGGCCAGGAAATGCCTTTGCTTTTTCCAGCGCAACTTGAACATCCGCTTCATTACCCGCAATGATACAGCCGTTTTGCGCCCCTTTTTCGCGCAACAGTCGGGTCAGTTTACGTGTATCAATATCAGCAATCGCAACAATGTTATGATTTTTCAGATAATCAGACAGATTATTTTCACTACGATAGTTGCTGGTGATGAGTGGTAAATCGCGGATTACTAAGCCTTGGGCCTGAATGGCGGGAGATTCTTCATCAGCACTATTAATGCCGACATTTCCAATATGAGGATAGGTGAGAGTAACAATTTGGCGGGAATAGGAAGGGTCGGTAAGTATTTCTTGATATCCGGTCATTGAGGTATTGAAGACCACTTCACCAACCGCCACACCTTCTGCACCTATGGCGCGACCGTGAAATTGGGTCCCATCTTCTAGAACCAATATAGCTGACTTAATCAAAACGCCCTCCGGGAATGAATAACAAATCGCACTCAATGCATATTAATTCGGAATTAATCCTTTAAATCAATGCCAATCATGTTCTTTGTCGAAATTTTGGCAAATTGCGCGCATTCTAATGATGAGAACGGGGCTTGTCTACAAAAAATCCCTTTTTTATTGGTTTTTTTGCGAGGCTCAATCCAACATTGTTGAAATATGCCTGAAAATTATAAGTAAAGTGCGATTATATGCTCGATTAATGTGAAATTAAATTTTAAAACTGAAAAAAACGTGTGATTTTCAGTACCTATGGGAGAAAAGATGATAAAAATGACAATTTGCGGTGTAAAAGTATGAGTAATTGACGATGAATGTTATATTCGCTATTTAAATATGTAATTACGCATTAATTGGAAAATAATTGCGTAATTACATTAAGTTATGAATTCAATAAATCATAAATTTTCGAGGTTAAGGACATCTTTCATGTCATAAAGGCCACTGTTTTTATTGGTTATCCAGGTTGCGGCTTTAACAGCACCATTTGCGAAAGTCATCCGGCTTGAGGCTTTATGGGTTATCTCGACTCGCTCCCCAATATCAGCAAAAATAGCAGTGTGTTCTCCGACAATATCACCGGCTCTTATGGTGGCAAAACCAATACTTTTCGGGTCTCGTTCGCCCGTATGGCCTTCCCGGGCATAGACTGCACATGTTTTCAGGTCACGGCCTAATGTGTGAGCAATAGACTCCCCCATAGCCAGCGCGGTTCCTGAGGGCGCATCCACTTTATGGCGATGGTGAGCTTCAATAATTTCAATGTCTGTATGCTCCCCCATTACTGTTGCCGCTTTCTCCAACAGTTTCAGGACAAGGTTGACACCAACACTGAAATTCGCAGCAAAAACAATCGGAATATCACGGGAAGCATCATTAATAGCTTGTTTGCCTGCGTCATCAAACCCGGTTGTACCAATGATCACCGCTTTGCGGTGTTGGTGACAAATGGCGAGATAGGTCAGTGTGCCTTCCGGGAGGGTAAAGTCGATCAAAACGTCAAAGTCATCAATAACAGAGTGGAGGTTATCATGGATCGTAATATCGTTCGTACCAATACCAGCCAATTCTCCGGCATCCGCTCCCACTAATGAAGAACCTGAACGTACCAGAGCAGCTCCCAGTGTAACGCCATCCGCCTGCTGAACGGCCTGAATGAGATTACGCCCCATACGGCCACTGGCCCCTACGATAGCAATGCGAATATCTGTATCAGCCATAAGGCCCCCGCTATAGTGAATATCAATTTTTAATTGAGGTGATAAAGTAAATTGCCTACAGCTTAACTGGCAATAGCGGGCTGTGCCAGACTTAGAGGGATGCCATTAGGAAAACAGAGATCAGACGGGTAGTTATAAAAAATGCTAAAGATGGGTTACTCTTCGGCCTCAGGTAATTCGTAATGATAATGATGAGGTTCTTTGGCGACTTTTTTATCTTGGATATTCTCCTGTCGGAGTCTTTCAGCAAGGAACTCTATAAATACACTAAGCTTCGGGGATAAATACCGTGTTGGAGGATAAAGAACCCATAATTCACCAGTATAATTAGCCTTAAAATTCCAGTCAGACAGTACCTGAACCAGTCGCCCCTGCTGTAAAGCATGTCTGGCAGTAAAATAAGGTAAACTACTAATACCGATGTGTTTCAGTGCTGCATCAAGCCTTACACCGGTATGATTAGCTGCGTAACGCCCCTGAATATTGACAGTGACAGTTTTGCTACCCTGACTGAACTTCCAGCGTGAATCTCCCGGTTCTTCACCAAGATAGATACAGCTATGGGTTTTCAGATCATGGGGGTGTTGTGGTATCCCGTGTTCTGCAAGGTATTCCGGTGTGGCGCATAACATATGCCAAATCTTCAGTAATCGTCGCCCCATCAGGCCCAGAGGGGGCTGATCCGTGATCCGTATGGCGAGATCAACTTCATCATCTATTAAATCAACATACCTGTCATCAAGCCGCAAACTGACATCGACTTTAGGGTAACGGGTAAGAAAAGCCGGTATATGAGGATGAACGACAAAACGCCCTACAGCTTTAGGCACACTTACCCGGACTATACCTAGCGGTTCACCGCTAAAGTTTCCTGATACAGACATGACGGCCTGAGCTGAATTCATGATGTCCAGACAATGTTCATAAACCTGTTTCCCACTCTCGCTTAAACGAAGTTTACGTGTTGTTCTTTGTAGCAGGCGGGTTCCGAGCGCTTTTTCTAGTCTGGCTACAGAACGGCTAATAGCAGAAGGCGTAGCTGCTAACTGACGGGCAGTTTCAGAGAAACTACCTGTTTCAACCACTTTGGCGAAAATAGCCATTTCCCGCATCAGGGTTATCGTGTTATTTGTGCTCATAGGTCAAAAGTTATTTGGTTTTTGGATGGATTATCGCTACTGAGTTTATTTAATACAATCAGGATATTCTGCTTATATAAAGAGTATTAAATATGCTTTCTAACTATCTACATGAATTTTTGGGGCTTGCGCTGATCCATTTTCTGGCTGTTGTTGCGCCGGGGCCGGATTTTGCCGTGACTATCAGACAAAGCATACGCTTTGGCCGTTGGGTGGGTATTTTTACTGCTATTGGTATTGGTGTGGGTATATCAGTCCACGTGATTTATACACTGATTGGGGTTGGTGCATTAATCCACTCAACGCCTTGGCTGATGACAGTCGCCAAAATAATTGGTGGTGTATATATATGCTATTTGGGTATTCAATTTATCAGAAGTAAACCGGAAAAGGCTGATTTTGCCTTTTCCTATGAAGCGCCAGCGCAGCAACAAACCCTTCGAAGGGCTTTCTTTATCGGGTTTATGACAAATGCGACCAACCCTAAAGCAACGCTATTTTTTCTGGCTGTTTTTACAACCGTGGTAAGCACTACGACGCCGTTATCTGTTCAGATTTTTTATGGTGTATGGATGTGTATGGTGAATGCAGCATGGTTTATTTTGGTTAGCTGGCTTTTTTCTAATTCGGTGATCAGGTTGAAATTTATTCAGATGGGATACTGGTTTGAACGTGTAATTGGCTTAATTCTGATTGGATTTGCAATTCGTCTAGTATTTATTTCTGCATAAAAAATATGAATATAGAGTTAATCCAAACCGTAAGTTATTTAATATTACGCCAGAATAAAAGTTTGAAATTTTTGATAAATAGAAATGATGTGATAAAGCAAGTCGTTATAAGTTATTTTTTTGGTTATTCGGTTTGATTTAACTATTATTTCATTGTGATGTTCTATTTTGGTTTATATTTTTTGACAGTTAATGTGAATACTTTTATTGAAATCATAATAAAAACAAGGAAAGGAAACCAAATTGTTTTTTATAAAAATAAGGTGGATCATAATATGTTTAGATCAAAATCTTTTAACGTTCCTCATCCTATGGGTTTAGGTTCTCTAACCCGCACTAAATCCTTTTCAGAGTTATGGCTAACATCAATTGATATCAGATGTTTTATCACCGTTAGAGAAGTTAAAGCCTCAGATGCACTACATGCAACGAGAATGATAAAAAATAAAACAATGCTTCCTGATTGGAAAGTTGACGATTCTTCTGGCCCGATTAGTTCAGAGCAACAAAGTTGGAATGCAAGATATGGTGAGTCACTCGATATATTTGTGGGGATTGAGGAAAATATAGCGGGTTACATTGCTGACTCAAAAAATATTAGTAAATTAGGTATGGTATTTTTTGTTGCTTATTTTAAGGGAGTTCCTGTAGGTGTTATGCAGTTATCAATGAAGCATAAGTTACCTCATATTTATTTGTTGGCAACACACTGTGGTATCCGAGGCTGTGGCCCTTTTCTGGTTGAATATGCAGTCAATAAATCACAGCAGTCAGGCAAAAAAGGAAAACTAAAACTCCAGCCATTTGAGAAAGCAAAGCCAGCGTATATGAAGATGGGATTTATTGACAAAGGTAGAAACCTAGAGTTAGACCCTGCTAAAAGACCGGATAAATGGATATGGGATGGGCATTCTAAGCGTTATACATATAACTTTATTTAAATTACCATTAACGCATTATAAAAACTGTAGCCCCGGCTTTTTGCAAGAAAAATTATTCATGATTAATCAATTAAATTTTCTAACAAAAAGCCGGGTGAAAAATACTTTAATTAACTTCTTTTATATCAACCCGCAATTCTTTCGGGACTTCAAAGACAATATTTTCTTCACGTCCATGCAGTTCATTAACTGTTTTTGCTCCCAGAGTTTTCAAACGCTCAATGACCTGCTGCACCAGAATATCCGGGGCAGAGGCGCCGGCAGTGACGCCAATAGCGCTGATATTATCAACCCATTCCTCTTTAATATCTTCGGCAGAATCAATTAAATAAGCGGGTTTTCCCATACGTTGTGCCAGTTCAGCCAAACGGTTGGAGTTTGATGAATTTTTGGAGCCTACCACCAGAACAACATCGGCATCGGTTGCCAGATCACGCACCGCTTCCTGACGGTTAGTTGTGGCATAACAGATATCGTCCTTACGTGGGCCAATAATATTCGGGAATCGGGTATTAAGTGCATCAATAACGTCAGAGGTATCATCTACAGAAAGCGTAGTCTGTGTCATGAAACACAGGTTATTTTCATCCTTAACCTGCAATTTCCACACATCTTCCGGTGATTCCACCAGATACATACCGCCTTCAGGGTTGTTATACTGCCCCATTGTGCCTTCTACTTCCGGGTGGCCGGCATGCCCGATCAGAATGGCTTCTTTGCCTTTACGACTCGCCCGGGCAACTTCCATATGTACTTTTGTCACCAGAGGACAGGTGGCATCAAACAACATGGTCAGATTACGGGAGCGGGCTTCTGTACGGATAGCCTGCGAAACGCCATGTGCGGAGAAAATCAGAATTGCACCATCAGGTACATCTGAAATTTCCTCAATAAAAATAGCGCCCCGAGCTCTGAGATTGTCAACCACATAACGGTTGTGAACGACTTCATGACGAACATAAATCGGAGCGCCATAGAGTTCTAATGCACGCTCAACAATGCTGATGGCACGATCAACACCAGCACAAAAACCACGAGGGTTAGCCAGCAATATTTGCATGGTTTTCCTCCAACTGAGGGTCTATTTCCAACACTTCAATTTCGAAAGTGATGTTTTGATCAGCCAGCGGATGGTTAAAGTCAACAGTGATGGAACCTTCCGCGACTTCTTTGATAAATCCCGGCATTTCACTGCCGTTCATCGCCGTAAATAGCATGATAGTGCCAGCTTCAGGAATACCTGAATCCGCAAAATCACGAGGCGTGAAGTATTGTACTAAATCAGGATTATGTTTGCCGAAAACAGTTTCGCCTGCCAGTGTAAATTGATGTTTATCGCCAGTTTTCAGGCCAAGAAGCTGTTGTTCCAGTGGCTCAGAGAGGCTGCCATCACCTAAACGGAATAATGCGGGTTTACCTTGACTGTGAGTCGAGTCTGCTGTTGAGCCATCATCCAGCTTTAGGGTGAAATGTAATAAAACAGCACTGTGCGCCTGCACCTGCATTGACATATCGCTCAAACCTTTTAATAAAAAACGATTGCAGTTATACCCGTCGTCTTTTCAAGTTGCCTTTTCGCTGTTGGCTGCTTTACTCACTTGCCACTGTGATGCAACCTGAAATCCACTGGGTATTGATGGAATGACCAGCCCCGGTTTTATTACCGAGGCTGGTTTCTTATTGTTTTTTTAGTGACTATTTTTCGATGACTGTTCTTTCGATGAGGCTTTTTTATCACCCGGGCTGGTAAAACTCTCAATGATGATGAGTGCTGCCCCGATGCAAATTGCAGAGTCTGCAATATTAAAGGTAGGCCAGTGCCATTCTCCGACATAAAAATCGATGAAATCGACAACAAAGCCGTGTACCAGCCTATCGAACAGATTTCCCAGTGCCCCACCAATCACCAAAGCATAAGCAATGTTGCTCAGTTTCTGCTTGGCACTGGAACGATACATCATAACCAGCAATGTGATACAGATGGCAATTGCAATCAATGCAAAGAACCAACGCTGCCAGCCGCCTTTATCAGCCAGAAAACTAAAGGCTGCCCCAAAGTTCTGTGCATAAGCCAGATTAAAATAGGGTATAAGTGGTATAGATTCATACAGGCTGAAGTTCTGCAATATTAATTGCTTACTGCCCAGATCCAATATCAATACCACAACAACTAACCAAAGCCAGCGGAGGCCAGTGGAACAAATGGGTTTCTTCATCAGGCAAATTTACGCTCTTCACCGTTACCGGCAACGTTAGTCACACAGCGGCCACAAAGTTCTGCGTGTTCCGCCACCAATCCCAAGTCTTTAGCATAGTGCCAACAACGTGGGCATTTTTCACCATCTGCTTTACGGAAGGCAATTTTAAGACCCTGAAGTTCGCTCTGTTGTGCATCATCACTGGCAGTGGTGTACGCAGCAACTTCTGCCTGTGAAGTTAACAGCACAAAACGTAACTCATCTGACAGTTTGTTGAGTGTTCTGGCCAGTGCTTCATCAGCATACAGTGTTACTGAAGCTTCCAGTGAACTGCGGATGTGTTTATCAGCACGAGCCTGTTCCAGTACTTTGTTCACTTCACTACGAATTTCGAGCAGCTCAGCCCAGAAAGTATCGTTCATATCTTCACTATCTGCCAGACCGAACAGGCCATCGTACCACTCTTCGGTCAGAACAAACTGTGCACGTTTACCCGGCAGTTCATTCCAGATTTCATCAGCAGTGAAGGAAAGGATCGGAGCCATCCAGCGAACCAATGCTTCTGCGATATGATACAGAGCGCTCTGGCAGCTACGACGTGCAACACTGTCGCTTTTTGCGGTGTATTGACGATCTTTGATGATATCCAGATAGAATGAACCCATTTCTACAGAGCAGAACTGCATCAGACGCTGAACAACAGCATGGAAATCGTATTCATCGTAGTGTTTGAGGATATCAGCCTGTGCCGCCTGCGCACGACCTACCGCCCAGCGATCCAGAGTCACCATGTCTTCTGCTTTCACCATATGCTGCTCAGGATCGAAACCGTTCAGATTTGCCAGCAGGAAGCGCGCAGTATTACGGATACGGCGGTAAGCATCAGCAGAACGCTTCAGGATTTCATCAGAAACTGCGATTTCGCCGGAGTAATCGGTTGAAGCTACCCACAGACGCAGAATATCTGCACCCAGCTTGTTCATCACATCCTGTGGGCTAACGGTGTTACCGATGGACTTGGACATCTTACGTCCGTGTTCATCCACGGTGAAACCGTGAGTCAGAACCTGACGGTAAGGTGCTTTGCCTTTAATAGCGGTAGAAATCATCAGCGAGGACATGAACCAGCCACGGTGCTGATCTGAGCCTTCCAGATAAATATCAGCGGAATGGCCATTGAATTCAGGACGGGCATCGACAACGGAAGAACAGGTACTTCCTGAGTCAAACCAAACATCCAGTGTATCCTGAGCTTTCATGTAATCTGCCGCTTCATCACCCAGCAGCTCTGACATGTCCAGATCCCACCATGCCTGAATGCCATCCACTTCAACACGTTTAGCAACTTCTTCGATCAGCTCTGGTGTACGAGGATGCAGTTCCTGTGTTTCTTTATGCAGGAACAGAGACATTGGTACACCCCATGTACGCTGACGGGATATACACCAATCCGGGCGGTTTTCGACCATGGATTCGATGCGTGCCTGTCCCCAGCCCGGGATCCACTCAACACCTTTGATTTCTTTCAGTGATTGTTCACGCAGGCCTTTCTGATCCATGCTGATAAACCATTGTGGCGTTGCACGGAAGATGATTGGCTTTTTGTGACGCCAGCAGCAAGGGTAGCTGTGCTGGATTTTTGCCAGGCTAAGTAATGCGCCTTTTTCTTGCAGCAGCTCAACGATGATATCGTTCGCCTTGAATACAAACTGACCATCCAGTGATGGGTAAGTTCCGGAGATGTAGCAGCCATTAGGGCCGACCGGGTTCGCGATTTCAAGACCATATTTCAGGCTGATAGTATAGTCATCCGGGCCATGACCACCGGCAGTATGTACGGCACCTGTACCCGCATCAAGTGTGACGTGATCACCCAGAATTGCAGGAGATTCAAAGCCCATGAATGGATGGTTGAAACGCATCAATTCTAAATCAGCGCCTGTGCAATCGGTCATCACTTCCCATGAAGTGATACCTGCACGCTGCATAACGGATTCGACTAATTCTGCTGCCAGAATCAGACATTCATCGTTAACTTTAACCAATTGATAGGTGATTTCTGCACCCAGTGCAATTGCACGGTTAGCAGGCAGTGTCCACGGTGTGGTTGTCCAGATGACCAGAGAAACCGGCAGATTCTGTGGTTGTACGCCAAATTTGGTATAGACGGCATCTGCATCAACGGCAGTGAAACGGACATCAATGGAAGGGGAAGTTTTATCGTAGTATTCAACTTCAGCTTCAGCAAGGGAAGAACCACAGTCAGTGCACCAGTGAACAGGTTTAACACCTTTCAGCAAATGACCGTTGCCAATGATACGACCCAGAGCACGAATGATGTCTGCTTCAGTTTTGAAGTCCATGGTCAGGTAAGGTTTATCCCAGTCACCCAGAACACCCAGACGTTTGAAACCCGCTTTTTGTGTTTCGACCTGAGTCATTGCATATTTGCGGCACTCAGCCCTGAATTCTGCGGCGGAAAATTTTTCCCCCGGCTTACCAATAATCTGCTCAACCTTGAGCTCAATGGGTAAACCGTGGCAGTCCCAACCCGGAATATAAGGCGAATCGTAGCCAGATAATCCTTTGGACTTAACAACAATATCTTTGAGAATTTTATTAACTGAGTGACCAATATGAATATCGCCGTTTGCATATGGAGGACCATCATGCAAAATAAAGCTCTTCTTGCCGGATTTTGCTTTCCTGATGGCCTGATACAAACCTTCTTTGTACCAACGTTTCAACATATCTGGTTCGCGCTTGGCTAAATCCCCGCGCATAGGAAACCCTGTTTCCGGTAAATTTAGGGTGTCTTTGTAGTCACTCATTATAGATTCTCAGTTCCAATTTTCCGCTATACCCCTCAAGTGGGGTTCAAGTAGATGATTAGGATCGCTGCAAAAAGTATTCTCTCGCAGAGACCACATCATTTGCGATTTGCTGTTTAAGTGCATCAAGCGAAGCAAATCGCTGTTCATCACGCAATTTTTTGCGCAATACCACATCAATATGACGCCCGTACAGATCCATTTGGGTATCAATCAGGTGTACTTCAAGTTGCTGGCCCTGACCAGAAACGGTAGGGCGATTTCCGATATTGGCAACACCCGGCAAAGGAGTATCACCTAAACCGTAAACTTCAACAGCATAAACGCCCTTCACGGGAGCAACCAGCCGCTTCAGAGGTAAGTTTGCCGTGGGAAAGCCAATAGTCCTTCCCAGACGATTACCGTGAACGACCCGGCCACTTATGCTGTAAGGATGCCCCAGTAATGTTTCAGCCAATGTTAGATCATCATGTTGCAATGATTGCCGAATGGCGGTACTGCTGATCCGCAGACCACTGTCACAAAAGCTGTCTGTACTGGCAACATCAAAGCCGTATTGTTTACCTGCCTGCTGTAGATAGTGAAAATCGCCAAGACGGTTTTTACCGAAACGGAAATCATCACCAACCGCCAGAAACTTAACACCCAGTTTTTCCACGAGCAACCGGGAAACAAATGCTTCCGGTGAATTGGCAGCAAAATTTCTGTCGAATTTCACACATAACAAGTAATCAACACCATACTGGGATAAATATTTTATTTTATCCCGTAGCCGTGTCAGGCGGGCTGGTGCTTTATCAGCGACAAATACTTCCAGAGGCTGCGGTTCGAAAATCATCACCATTGTCGGTAACCCGAGACGCAGCCCTTCTTGCTTCAAATGTTTCAATAAAGCCTGATGCCCGCGATGGACACCATCAAAATTACCAATCGTCAGCACGCAACCATGGTGACGCGCCCGGATATTGTGTATACCGCGAATTAGCTCCATAGCTGGCTCAATACCGTGAAAATTGCCGGATTATACCTTGTACAGCGCACAAGGTTAACCCACGATCACAAAGGGTTTTAATTAATAACCTGATTCATACAATAAAAACAGGTTAGATGCCCGAAAAATATTTAATTTATCGCATTTCTCAGTGATTCATTGAGTTTTTTATTGTGAAAGGCTGTATTCCCTTTCAGTAAGCTGATAAAATCCTGCCCCATCACAACGTAACCAGCGTCGCCGTACAACGACGCTTATTTGCACAAATCCATTGACAAAAGAAGGCTGAACAGGCATATTCCTCGGCCTTTGAATTGTCCTCGATAGAATATATTTGGGAGTTGGACCTTGGCTAATATCAAATCAGCTAAGAAACGCGCCGTACAGTCTGAGAAACGCCGTCAGCATAACGCAAGCCGTCGTTCTATGGTGCGTACTTTTATCAAGAAAGTATACGCGGCAATCGCTGCTGGCGATAAAGAAGCTGCACAGAACGCATTCAATGACATGCAACCAATTGTTGATCGTCACGCCTGTAAAGGTCTGATCCACAAAAACAAAGCAGCACGTCATAAATCTGCTCTGGCAGCGCAAATTAAAGCAATGTAATTCGTTGTTTTAATTATGCTGAAAAAACCGGCTTTTGCCGGTTTTTTTGTATATACCCGATGATGTTGGCTCGTATTATTTCTCTAATCTGTTTTTTAACGGAACATTGAATAAATCAGAGAAATCTTTGTTACATACGCGCTGAACAGCCGGATGTTGGATCATTCTTTCAGCAAAGATGACATAATACTCTTCCTGTACTGATTCCAGTCTGCCTATCTCAATAATATCGCTGTCAGCAAAAGTATCATTGGCATAGAAAGATGGAGCGATAAAAATAGCATTATGGTACATACCAAACGCTTTCATTAATGCTGCATCGTCAAACTCTCCCAATACCTCAACCTCAAGGTTCTTATTGCGTATCCATGTCAGCAGTTTTCTGCCCAGCATTGAACGACGGCCGGGGATCAGTAAACGACGTTCTTCCAGACATTCAGGGAAAGGTTTTTCCGGGATCGGTTCGCGGCAGTAAAAACTGATGCTGCACTCTCCCAGCTTGACGGAAAACAGGCCTTCCTGTTGAGTGGAATCAACCGGGCAATCAGATAAAATCATGTCCAGTTTATGTTGACTGAGCTGTTCAAGCAGCATTTCATGGGTTGATTCAAAGCAACGCAGATGGATTTTCTCATGTTCCACTACCGCGGTTTCTAATACCTTACTGACCAGACGTTTGGACAGGGCATCTGCGACCCCGACATCAAACAGCAGGTTTGATTCTCTGCTGTAGGTGACGATGTCCAGCATTTCCTGGCTGAGCATAAACATCTTATCAGCATAGCGGAAAATGAGTTGTCCCAGCTCTGACGGAACTAATCCTCTTCCCTGACGCTTAAACAGTTTTCCACCCATGCGTTCTTCCAGCGCCTTAATCTGGCCGGTAATAGTCTGTGGTGTCAGGTATAGAGCTTCAGCAGCCCCGACAACAGAACCTTCTTTACAAACATGCCAAAAGTAGTAAAGGTGGTTAAAGTTTAAATGTGAAACCCGCATATATTTATCCTTGTGTATACCTCATATCTGTACAACAGCCGTGACCTTACGTTTCAGGCTGCCAGATTATGATGCTCTCCTATTTTCTTCTAATATGAATATCCACGGTACAGCAGGTGAGACGTTATACCGTGAATATTAAGAGGATGAATTAATTTGGAATTGTCTCGATTATGCGCCTAAATTAGTCTATTCGACGGCATTTGGCTATATTTTTTTCTTCGCTAAAACCTTCTTTGGCAGGAGTTTATTGAGCAAACCATAGCCAATAAAAGCAGCGGTGGTCGAGCCAATCAATATCCCTAAACGTGAGTAGGTACTGAAGTCTTCACTAAGACCTTCAAATGCCAGACCGGAAATAAAAATAGACATTGTAAAGCCGATTCCACACAGGACAGAGACTGCAAAGATTTGCTGCATTCCAATTCCTGCCGGTAATTTGGCAATACCCAACTTCACTGAGAGCCAGCTAATCAGGAAAATGCCTAACGGTTTTCCGATAAACAGGCCAAGAGCAACACCGACAGGTAACATGCCGCTTAAACCTTCCAGAGAGACTCCTTGTAGTGAAATCCCGGCATTGGCAAAAGCAAAGAGTGGCAGGATTAAATACGCTACCCACGGATGTAAACCATGCTCAAGTGCTTCGGAAGGTGAGTGACCATTTTTACAGCGCAGAGGGATCAGAAAACCGACAATCACTCCCGCTAACGTGGCATGAACACCTGATTTAAGGATACAAACCCACAGAATTACTCCAACCACCAAATAAGCGGATGTTTTGGCAACACCACGCCAGTTCATCCATACAAGCAGCCCTATCATTGTCGCAGCCAGCCCCAGAGCAACCATTGAAACGCTTTTGGTGTAGAACAGGGCAATAATAATAATGACCCCTAAATCATCAATAATTGCCAGTGCCAGCAAAAATACTTTTAGCGCTGTAGGTACGCGATTCCCTAAGAGAGCCATCACACCAAGAGCAAATGCAATATCGGTGGCGGCGGGAATAGCCCAACCCTGACGGGTGATTTCATCATTGCCGTTAAAGAGTAGATAAATTAATGCTGGGGCAAGCATACCTCCGAGGGCTGCAATGGCAGGAAAAATGGCTTTATCACGGCTGGCTAAAGAACCTTCCATGAGTTCTCGCTTAACTTCCAGACCAACAATCAGGAAGAAAACGGCCATCAATCCATCATTTATCCATAGTAATAATGGTTTATTGATTTCCAGTGCAGCAAACTGAACCGCAACGGGCAAGTTAAGAAACTGATGATAGATAGTCTGCAATGGCGTATTTGCCATCATCAGCGCAATAATGGCAGCAATAATGAGGAGTATCCCTCCCGCTGCTTCTAATTTTAAGAATTGACGAATAATTGCAGTCATAAATTAATAACCTATAAGATGAATTAGGTTGTCGATACTATTGTTGTAGAGACAATAGTTACCTGAATATTGGGTATAAATATTATTTTTATAAATAATGTGGCTATAAATATCGTGATTATGGCTAATGAAGTTATAAATACTACATTAACTTTGATTTCGGAAAAAGTAGGTTATTTATGCGATATGATTCGATATATTCGATTTAATGTGTTTTTAACATTGTGTTTTCCGAGGGTTACTCGAGAGAAATTAAGTTTGACTAACTTAGGGATTTATGGAGGATGATTTATTAACTTAATAAAAACTAATCAATAACAATAAAAAGACAAAGGTAAATACGATTATGGAAACACTAGTATTATTTGCCGTGCTTGGAGCTGCCTTATTACATGCCAGCTGGAATGCAGTGATAAAAGTGAGTGCTGATCGATTTTTGGGAATTGCACTTATCGCGTTTTTTTCCGGGTTAATCTCAACTTTGGGGTTATTCTGGGTTGGATTACCGACAATTAGCTCTCTGCCGTGGTTAATATTATCTTGTGTACTACAAATTGGTTATTGCCTGTTTTTAAGCCGCTCTTATCAAATGGGAGACTTAAACCAGATCTATCCCATAGCCAGAGGATGTGCGCCGCTTATTACCGCTTTGCTGAGTTGGATTATTTTACAGGAAACGTTACCACCTTTAGCGATGCTGGGTGTTGGTTTAATTATTGTTGGTGTCATTTTTATTGCATTTCCTTATGGGAAGAAATCTCTCCGACTGGATCGCAGGGCATTGATTGCAGCGATTACAACTTCTGTTTTTACTGCCTGTTACACGTTGGTTGATGGTGTAGGGGCCCGAGTCAGTGATAATGCCCTGACTTATATTCTGTGGCTGTTTGCTGTCTATGGTTGGGTAATGGGTGGGATGATGTATTTCAAATACAGAAATACTGTCAGACAAAGTATTCGTCAGTATTGGAAACCGGGGCTTCTTGGTGGATTCATGCAGCTAGTCAGCTATGGTATTGCCATTTGGGCAATGAGCCATGTTCCAATTGTACTGGTCGCTGCATTACGCGAAACCAGCATATTATTTGCAATGCTATTATCGGTTTTCATCTTACGGGAACCGTTTAGCAAAATGCGATTGCTGGCTTGTGTTGTGATTGTCAGTGGGGTTGTCGGAATGAAATTAGGGTAGGGGGATGACTCTAATTTGTCGGAGACATTTATCGTCTTCTAAGCTATTTTTTGCTGGCTAAGAACATTCCCAGTCACACAATTGTCTTATCTATGTGACTGGGGAACTAAAACCAACTTTTGGCTGAGTAAATTCGTTTCTGATAAATAAACTAAATTACTTAGTCAAATCATCAAAAAACTTTTTCACGCCATCAAGGAAGCTTTTGGAGCGTGGGCTATTGGTTTCCCCGCTTTTTCCACCAAAAGATTCTCCCAGTTGACGCATCAGCTCTTTCTGTTCTTCGTTCAGTTTAACCGGAGTTTCCACGACAACACGGCACAGTAAATCGCCCTGTGCACCGCCACGAACGGATTTAACGCCTTTGCCTTTCATGCGGAACAATTTGCCGGTCTGAGTTTCCGCCGGGATTTTCAGGCTGACGCGACCATCAAGAGTCGGTACTTCAATTTCGCCACCCAGTGCTGCAGTTGCAAAGTTGATTGGCACTTCACAATAAAGGTTGCTGCCATCACGTTCGAAGATGTGGTGCGCTTTAACCTGAACCTGAACGTACAAATCACCTGCCGGAGCGCCGTGTTCGCCAGCTTCACCCTCACCACTTAAACGAATGCGGTCACCGGTATCGACACCTGCCGGGATTTTAACAGACAGTGTTTTGTATTTTTCAACGCGACCGTGACCGTGACATTTGTTACATGGTTCTTTGATGATTTTTCCACGGCCATGACATTGAGGACATGGCTGCTGAACAGTAAAGAAGCCCTGACGCATATGTACCTGACCAGCACCCTGACAGGTAGAACAGGTTTCAGGACTAGTGCCTGCTTTTGCACCACTGCCATGACAACTTTCACAGGATTCCAGAGTTGGGATGCGGATCTCTTTGGTCACACCACGGACAGCTTCTTCCAGTGTTAAGTCCATGCTGTAGCGCAGGTCAGAACCACGGCTTGGACGCTGTTGACGACGGCCACCACCGAAAATATCTCCGAAAACGTCACCAAAGATATCGCTAAAATCAGCGCCACCACCGAAGCCGCCAGCACCTCCGCCCATACCACCCTGTTCAAAGGCGGCATGACCATATTGGTCATAAGCTGCGCGCTTCTGAGAGTCTGTCAGGATCTCATACGCTTCTTTAATTTCTTTAAATTTGGCTTCAGCTTCTTTATCACCCTGATTACGGTCAGGATGGAATTTCATTGCCAGTCGCTTATAGGCTTTCTTGATCTCTTTTTCATCAGCGGTCTTGGAGACACCCAAAACCTCGTAGTAGTCTTTTTTTGCCATCGTATTGTTTACCCCTAACACGCACAAACGGGCGTAGAGTGTTACCTCAACGCCCGTGCTAGTTAACAAGTAACAGGCGTCCTGTTACTTTGCCCGCTAAGGGCTATTATTTTTTGTCTTTAACTTCTTCGAATTCAGCGTCTACAGCGTCGTCATCTTTCTTCGCGGCATTGCCTGCTTCTGCATCAGCTGCGCCTGCCTGAGCCTGCTGCTGTGCGATTTCCAGAAGTTTCTTAGATGCTTCAACCAGAGCCTGAATTTTCGCTTCGATTTCAGCTTTATCTTCACCTTTCGCCGCAGTTTCCAGCTCAGCAACAGCTTTCTCGATAGCGGTTTTTTCGTCAGCAGTCAGTTTGTCGCCAGCTTCTTCAACTTGCTTACGAGTGCCGTGAACCAGTTGGTCTGCCTGATTGCGAGTCTGAACCAGCTCTTCGAACTTACGGTCAGCTTCTGCGTTAGCTTCTGCATCACGTACCATTTGCTGGATTTCTTCTTCATTCAGACCAGAAGATGCTTTAATGGTGATGTTCTGCTCACGACCAGAGTTTTTGTCTTTCGCAGAAACGTGCAGGATACCATCGGCATCGATGTCGAAAGTCACTTCGATCTGAGGCATACCACGAGGTGCTGGCTGAATGCCGTCCAGGTTGAACTGACCCAGAGATTTGTTATCGCTGGAACGCTTACGCTCACCCTGCAATACGTGGATAGTTACCGCAGATTGGTTGTCTTCTGCTGTAGAGAATACTTGGCTGTGCTTAGTTGGGATAGTGGTGTTCTTCGTAATCAGAGAAGTCATCACGCCACCCATGGTTTCGATACCCAGAGACAGTGGAGTTACGTCCAGCAGCAGAACGTCTTTCACGTCACCTGCCAGTACACCGCCCTGAACTGCCGCACCCATTGCAACTGCTTCATCAGGGTTAACGTCTTTACGTGGTTCTTTACCGAAGAAGTCGGCAACAGCTTTCTGAACCATTGGCATACGAGTCTGACCACCAACCAGAATGACATCCTGAATGTCAGATACAGACAGACCAGCGTCATTCAGTGCAACTTTCAGTGGTTCGATAGAACGTTTCACCAGATCTTCAACCAGAGATTCCAGTTTTGCACGGGTTACTTTAACGTTCATATGCTTAGGACCGGTTGCATCTGCAGTGATGTATGGCAGATTCACGTCAGTCTGCTGAGCGGAAGACAGCTCGATTTTCGCTTTTTCTGCTGCTTCTTTCAGGCGCTGCATAGCCAGTGGGTCGTTACGCAGATCGATACCTTGTTCTTTCTTAAACTCATCAACCAGATAGTTGATCATACGGCTGTCGAAGTCTTCACCACCCAAGTGAGTATCACCGTTGGTTGCCAGAACTTCATACGTTTTTTCGCCGTCAACTTCGTCGATTTCGATGATAGAGATATCGAAAGTACCGCCACCCAAGTCGTAAACTGCGATAGTACGGTTACCAACTTCTTTATCCAGACCATAAGCCAGAGCTGCCGCAGTTGGTTCGTTAATGATACGCTTAACTTCCAGACCTGCGATACGGCCCGCATCTTTAGTTGCCTGACGCTGTGCATCGTTGAAATAAGCAGGAACAGTGATAACTGCTTCTGTTACTGGCTCACCCAGATAGTCTTCTGCGGTTTTCTTCATTTTTTTCAGGACTTCAGCAGAAACCTGAGGTGGTGCCATTTTCTGGCCTTTTACTTCCAGCCATGCGTCACCATTGTCTGCGTTGGTGATTTTGTATGGCATGATAGCAACGTCACGCTGTACTTCTTCGTCCTGAAAACGACGGCCAATCAAACGCTTGATGGCAAACAGGGTGTTTTGCGGGTTAGTAACAGCCTGACGTTTAGCTGGTTGACCAACCAGAGTTTCACCATCCTGAGTATATGCGATGATTGAAGGGGTTGTACGATCACCTTCGCTGTTTTCAAGCACACGTGCTGTTGTGCCGTCCATAATTGCTACACAAGAGTTGGTAGTTCCCAAGTCGATACCAATGATTTTACCCATCTAAACGCCTCCACAAAGAATTCATATATTCGGTCAAGTTACTACGCTATATGAGGATGAATGTTTTCTTTTCAATGGCACTGTCTGCCAGAAATTCCTCATTGTATGTTTTCAGCCGTTACTGAAGTGTCAGTAGTAACTGTAGTTGAGACTTAGATGGGGTCATTCAGCTCAGCATCAAGGGGGAGATTGAAAAAAAATTGAGATTTAATAAAAAAATTTTTCTGAGGGCATTGTGTAGTTGATGCCATCACATTATGATCCGCCGCCTTTTATGGTTTTCTGGCATAGAAAAGTGCTATGAGAATCTTTTTTAATACTTTGTTTTATTTGAATTTATAGGGAAAATATGAGTTCTAATCAGTTGGCGAACCCAGGCCCATTGGGTTTGATGGGTTTTGGCATGACAACCATTTTATTGAATCTGCATAATGCGGGTTTTTTCCCATTAACGTCTGTTATTTTAAGTATGGGAATTTTTTATGGTGGTTTGGCTCAGGTGCTGGCAGGCATCATTGAGTACAAAAAAGGAAATACATTCGGTGCAACTGCATTTACTTCTTACGGAATGTTCTGGCTGAGTCTGATTGGTGTGCTGTTCCTGCCAAAAATGGGTCTGGCAGAAGCAACCAGCTCTGAGTTCCTAGGCGTTTATCTTGCACTGTGGGGTATTTTCACGCTGTTTATGTTCTTTGGCACTCTGAAAGCTAACCGCACTTTGCAGTTCATTTTCGGTAGCCTGACTGTACTGTTCGCTCTGCTGGCGATTGGTAACATCACTGGTAACGCCAGCCTTCTGACTTTTGCTGGTTTTGAAGGTGTTATTTGTGGGGCAAGTGCTTTCTATCTGGCAATGGCTGAAGTTCTGAATGAACAATATGGCCGTACCATTTTGCCAATTGGTGAGAAAAAACACGCCTGATATCAGATGTAATTAGCTGTCCGGCAAAAATGAACAGGATGAGTCGTTTTACTCATCCTGTTTTTTCTTTATAACCGAATAAAAGCTATGGTAAATACCAGATTTTATAATTACTTCTATTTTAATTTCTATATCTATATTGAATTCTATTTAATTAATTACAGAGCCATTATATCCCATATTGGAAAGGTATTAGTTAATAAAAAACTTTAGTGTTAATTTTTACATGTGCTACTGATTTATATTAAAAACCCCATGAATAGACTCAAGTAACAGTAGGGTTATTAATTTTTATTAAGTTGCAAACAATAAAAATGTTTATTGGAGAACAATTAAAAATAAAATTAAGACTTTATTGTTTTGGTGTGAAGACATATCCCATAAAGCATGGAATCATCAGGGTGGTAAATATTGAGAAAGGATGATTGTCACTGCTTTTAATAAGTTAAACGAGGAATTTAATTTTTATCCAAGCCCTAATTCTAACCTCATATAATATTTTGATCTAGCTTATACTTTTCAATTTGAAAATTTTTTGATGAATTTTTCATGTGCTATCTTCATCTGCGTGGATTAACAATTAAATATGACGAGCGAATAGTTAATGAATATAAATATACAAGAAAATAATATTAGTATACTCGCTGGCAATTCACGTGTTTATCTTGACCAAGAGGATAAAATAGTTGTCGAAGCACAACTAAAAGCCTTTGAAGCAGCGCTTGTATTAGCAAAAAAAATCCAAGATAAATGTGGTCAATTACCAAGAATATCTATAGCTTTCGATCACCGTGGAATATTTCGTCTACAATTTTTGGCAGATAATCTATCTAATTCTCAAAAAAGAAACCCTCGTTTGAGCCAACTCCACACCTCAATTGTAAACGTTTTTTTACCCATAGCTGAAAAGCATCAAATATCACTTAGTGAAATACGAGTTATTCATGAGGATTCCGCTAGGCAGCACTTAGTTCACATTCTTGCCTCTGAGGAAATTCCCGAAATACTCAAGCAACGTATGGTTGCCAAAAGCACATCAGATTCCAAACCATCAATGTCTGATGTTTCTTATGAAGAGCCAACTCAAAAACTCACCTGCGCAGCTATTACAAAAGAATATTTTGAAAAAGCAGCAGGTAATAATACAGATACACTTTTGGAAGTATTTTTTGAAGATTGTGTGTGGTCCAGAGCGCTAGCATATGCTCGCGGACTCCAACTTAGCCATATGTTAGGTGTTTCCAGTGCTATTCGTCTTAACCTCGTTAGCGAAACGGGTGATGTGAGTCAGGGTGATATAACAATTGCCTAATTATTTTAAATAATATAATTCCATCTTCACATTACAAAGTGGAACATTATGCAAACTCTATCCAAATTAATATATCTAGATAATAATGCTACAACTGCATTAGATCCTGAAGTGCTTCAATCTATGATGCCTTATCTTACTCATGAGTATGGCAATGCATCTAGTATCAGCCATGCTTTTGGCTGGAAAGCCAGAGAGGCCGTTGAGCATGCTAGGAAATTAATTTCATCATCAATCAATGCAGTAAGCCCATCGGATATTATATTTACATCTGGCTCAACCGAGTCGATTAATCTTGCCATCACAACTCTTCAGCATAAAAATAAAAAAGGGCATGTCATCACATCAATGATTGAGCACAAGGCTGTTCTTGATTGTTGCGCTAAACTTGAATCAATGGGAATAGACGTTACCTATGTGCAACCACAAAGTGACGGTGTTGTATCCCCTGATTCAATACATCGCGCATTGAGAGATGATACTTATCTAGTTTCTATTATGTCGGCAAATAATGAAATTGGTTCATTGCAAAAAATTGAGGAAATAGGCGCTCTTTGTAAAGAGCAGGATATAATTTTTCATACCGATGCTACACAGGCGCTTGGCAAAATAGAGTTTGATGTACAACGTCTGAATATTAGTCTAGCCTCATTTTCTGCACATAAAATATATGGTCCCAAAGGTATTGGAGCACTTTATATCAACTCGCGTGATAAAAATATTGCTTTATCTCCCCTCATTGTTGGTGGCGGACATGAACGGGGTCTGCGCTCTGGTACTCTTAATGTCCCAGGGATAGTGGGATTTGGTCGTGCAGTTGAGTTGTCTGTTAAAAACTTACCAGACGAATCACAGAGATTAGGTCATCTGAGAAATATATTGCGACAATATCTTATTGAAAATGTGGAAGGTATTCGGATAAACGGCCATCTAACCGCATGCCTGCCGGGGTTACTTAATGTATCGTTTGAAGGAATAGATGCAGATTCACTGTTGCTTGAGCTTTCTGATATTGCACTGTCCTCAGGGTCTGCATGCACGTCTGCAAACAGAGCTTCATCACATGTGCTAAAGGCTATAGGTGTTAGTAATGAGCAAGCTCAAGCCAGTGTACGTTTCGGTTTGGGAAGATTTAACAATGAAGAAGAAATAGACTATGTTTGCCATAAGTTGAAAGAAGCAATAAATAAACTGAGGTCTATGGTTCCAAGAGCATTCAGTTCTTAGTGATATAGGATTTGATTTATGCGAACGACATCAGCACTTTTTCTCCTCTTCGGCACGACTTTTACTGCGGGTGGATATGGAGCGACTTTCTTAATTTCTGAATTTTTTCGGTCACAAGGAGGGAGTGATATTGACGCAGGAATGACACTGAGTGTGGCTTTAATCGGCACTTTGATTGGTGTTCCTTTAGTTGGATGGTTTGCCGGGAGGCTGGAAGCATCGCGTTTCGCAGCCTTAGCTGCTTTATCAGTGTCATGTGGTTATTTTTTTCTCAGCGGTTCCGCGGGTGATCTGAGCTACATGCCACGTATAGGCGCGTTTCTGATTGGCCTTGGTTGGGGCATGTTCTATATCAGCGGACCAATGGCGTTGTCTGAACGTATTTCTGATGCAGATAGAGGATACTGGTTTACACGTTTCAGTGCTTTCCAGATGGCAGGAATTTGTGGCAGCCCAATTTTACTCTACCTCGTTGTTGAACAACTAAAAATACCTATTCTAATAGCGTTTCTTCTTGTTGGTGTTGTTGCTATTTTTGCATCGCTATTTTTAATGGTATTTGGGTTTAGAGAACCTCAGGCTCAACGGGAATTGTCATTAAGGCCCTGGATAAAGAATATATCGAAGATTGCGGTTACTAGTGCAATCCGTCCGATTATTATGGTAGGACTGGGGGGCTGCGTGTTTTCTGGCATGATGTCGTTCCAGAGTTCAATTGTGGAAGGAACAGATTCAAGAGCCAGCACATTTTTTGCTGTTCATGTAGTGACTGTGGTTATATCACGGCTTCTGCTGGCTCGCTATTTATCAACTGTACCTCGTATTCCACTTGTTATCACACTTATGTCATTTTTAGTTCTGGGCATTTTATCTTTGTTTGGTGTACCTGTTCATTCAACCTTTCAGATTGTAGCCGCTATTTTAACGGGTCTGGGGTATGGATTGGTCTATCCTGTTATCCAAACTTGGGCGATAAATGAATCTGCTCTTGAGAATCGCCATGCAGCGCTTACTTGGTTCGTTGTCTCCTACTTTGTAGGGATATTCGGTTTTCCAATAATAGGTGGTTGGATATTAGTTGAAGCAGGCAAATCCTTATTTATCACTACGCTCGCTGTGATAGCGACTCTAGAGCTTGTTATAGCATTACCGAGGCGACAATTGGGTGGAGTTGTTCTAGAGAAATAAAAAGGTTCTGTCGGATTAAAGAAGTGAGTAACAGTGAAAATGCATTGATCTATTTTTATACTAAACTCTTTAGCCTATCTCACCAATCATAACCACCCATATAGCGGGTGGTTATGATTATCTCTTGCTTTATATTGTCTGATTACCTGATATTGTTTTTTTACTCAGATAAAGCCCTAATAACACTCCTATCGCAGACAGCATCAGCATATAGTATGCGGGAGCTAATTGCGTATACTGCATTAACAGAGTGATGATAATTGGTGTTAGTCCGCCAAAAATGGCATAGGCCAGATTGTATGAAAAAGAAATACCGCTGAAGCGGACTTCCGGTGGATAACTGTGAACCATAATAAAAGGTACAGCACCGATAACCCCCACAGAGAACCCTACGATTGCATAAGCACTGTATAGTCTGATGGGATCATGACTGATATTGTGGTAGAAGAACCAAGCGGCTGTGCCCAGTAATAAGCTGCCTGCTAATAAAACCTTGCTAGCCCCCCATTTATCGCAGAAATGCCCGACTAATACGCAGCTAATAAAAAGTGACACAATTGCCAGACTGTTGGCTTTCAGCGTCATGGGTTGTTCGAGATGAAAAACTGTCTGCATATAGGTAGGAGTCATCAGAATGACGACGACAATACCCGCAGAAAGAAGCCAGGTCAGCAACATGGAAACAGTAATGGCTCGTTTATGATTCTGAATGACGGATTTCAGGGGGAGACCATCTGATAATGCCTTACGTGCCTGCATTTCCTTAAATATCGGCGTTTCATGTAGCCAGCGACGCAGGTACATGGCACAGAGGCCAAAGAGACCACCAAGGAAGAAAGGCAAACGCCATGCCCAGTCTAAAACTTCCTGTTTACTGTAAACCGAAGTAATTGCAGTTGCGACCAGAGAGCCAAGTAAAATACCGAGAGTCAATCCCGCAGTCAGTATTCCGCAGGCAAAACCGATATGTTTACGGGGAACATGCTCTGCCACGAATACCCATGCACCGGGAACTTCACCACCGATTGCCGCTCCTTGCATAATTCGCATCACTAACAGAAGTAGTGGGGCGATAATGCCAATTGTAGCGTAGGTCGGTAACATGCCGATAATTAATGTAGGTAAAGCCATGAGCAGGATACTGAGAGAAAACATTTTTTTGCGCCCGACCAGATCACCAAAATGTGCCATGATGATCCCGCCTAAAGGCCGTGCCAGATAACCGGCGGCAAAAATACCAAAAGTCTGGAGTTGTCGGAGCCATTCAGGAATGTCAGCAGGGAAAAACAGTTCCCCCAGTACGACAGCAAAAAAAACAAAGATAATAAAGTCATAAAACTCTAATGCTCCGCCTAAAGCTGCCAGAGAAAGAGTTTTATAATCCTGTTTGTTTAGAGAACGATTGTGATGTTGTGACATAAGGTACCGATTTATAGTTATAAAATATTTTTCATATGAGTTTATATACTTTATGGATCTCAATATGTAGTTAAGAAAACTATATATTGAAAAACAACAGGTATACTGATGATTCTATCAGACTCTAATAAAGCTAAAAACAGATCTAATTTAATATTAAAAGGTATTTAATCTGTGATTTTTGTAAGGTGGGGTAACATTATAATATTATAGATGTTAATCTTCGGTTTTTAGACAAAAGACACGTCATTAGGCAAAATTAAATTTTACCTTATAGATTGCGTGTTCTGTTTTTTCTTTTTATTTCAATTTGATGCAGGAGTAAATCGTTAATCATTGCTTCATAATAATTCTTGAAAATATTAACGACCTGATGGATTTTCCGATTACGTAAAACACCTTTTGTGCAATAATCATCTAATTCTATTGGAATAGCAGAAAGACATGACCATATATGAAATAGACCTCCTTTAATTCTTATCTGGTTCAATCACATTGATCCATAAA
This sequence comes from Xenorhabdus sp. KJ12.1, assembly GCF_963876495.1. Lineage (NCBI taxonomy): Bacteria > Pseudomonadati > Pseudomonadota > Gammaproteobacteria > Enterobacterales > Morganellaceae > Xenorhabdus > Xenorhabdus sp. KJ12.1. The sequence goes on along the minus strand of NZ_CAWNQH010000083.1, from coordinate 111,795 downwards.
CATAGTATTGGATATATGAATCTGCGCATTGCTATCTATAAAAGAAAACAATGTATTAGATTTACGATAAGCATTATCTATTTCTAATAATATGATTTATTTTATTATTCTGATTTTGTGCACAGTGCAGAACCGTTATTGTGTCATTGCGCTGTGTTTTGAGAATAGAAAACTGTAAGTGATAGGCCTGTTACAGGCCTATAATAACCTAAGAGATACTTTCAACATCCATCCCGGCATCTTTCCAACCGGAAAATCCTTTTTTAAAGTGGCGGGCACGAATGCCTTTGGCGCGTAATAACTCAAGGGCATTGGCAGAAAGAACGCAGTAGGGGCCGCGGCAGTAAGCGATAAGATTTGAGTTGGAAGTCAGTTCATCTAATCGGTTCTCCAGTTCATCAATCGGGATATTGATGGCATTCGGTAAATGCCCCTGATTGAACTCTTCTTTCGGTCTGACATCCAATAGTATGGTGCTCTTTTCCTTGATTCGATCCAACAATTCATCCCATGAAATGGCTTCCTGATTATCCATATCATCGATCAATCTGCGCATTTCTGCCCGATTAAATTCAGCATATTTCTGGATAGCGGTAATGATATCCATAACCGGGCCATCCCCCAGACGATAAAACACATGTTTACCGACTTTACGGGATTGCAGGATACCTGAACGTTTTAAATGTTGCAGATGCTGGGATGTGTTAGCAATAGACAGGCCGGAAAGCTCTGACAGGCATTCGACGGATTGCTCAGAACTCATCAGGCACTCAAGTAATGTCAGGCGATGGACATTTCCCAGTACTTTGGCTATTTCGGCAATCTCAACAAGAATTTGTTTATCAAACATTGACATCTGGTTCCCAATATCATGATATTCAATAGATTCATTGAATATCATGATATCAAAGTTTTCCCGATGGTTCGAGCACTAGGCAAAGTGATGACTAATACAGCTTATATACTTCGTCTTTCAAGTTGCCTCTTTGTTGGCTGTGCTCACTCACCTCAGTCACCGATTTTATAAATATATGGCTATCTATGTTCCCAGGGATGAGTTCCCTTGCGGCCGCGACGCAGCTTGCTCTTAACGGGAATGAGTTATCTGGAATATCGCGATCATTGTCACATTTTTATGACGAGAAATTTGAGTGATTTACAAAAGAAACTAGGCTTTAAAATTGAATTATCACTATTTTAAACATTTACGCAGATATACTTGTTGTTCTTTAAGTTGAAGTTATTGTCAGTTGCTTCACTTGAAGATCTTTAGGGTATAACTCCTGACAATGATTTCCTAAATTGCTGTGTTGGAAGGGTTGTCAGGTTTTTTTTCGCTTGAAGAAAGTGTACTGCTTTGTATTCCATTCAATATACCCACCCTCTTTCAAGTTGTCTTTTGGTGGGCTGCATTCTACTCATTCTGATTATCATTGCATAAGTATAGTTTATGTATTTTGAGGTTGTTAAAGAGGCTTCGACCTTTCATCGAGCAGTTGCTACCGCGATATATTTTGAAATCCACGGGGTATAGAAAAATAACACGCTATGGAAGAATGGGGAAAAAATAGTATGAAATACCAGCTATTAGCTCAGGAAATTATTGCGGATGTTGGTGGTCAGGGGAACATTATCAGTCTCATCCATTGTGCAACCCGGCTACGATTTAAATTACGGGATAGTGCTCTGGCTAACATTGATAAGTTAAAAGCTCAGTCAGGTATTATCACGGTTATCGAAAGCGGAGGTCAGTTTCAGGTAGTTATCGGGAATCAGGTCGGTGATGTTTATCAGGCTATTCAGCAAGAACTGACTTCTGCTGAGCAAACATCAGATACCGCGGAGCTTCCGAATTTCGCTAATAATAAAAAAGATAGCCTTTTTAACCAGTTTATTGATGTTGTATCCGGTATTTTTACCCCATTTTTAGGTGTTATGGCGGCGGCGGGTATTTTGAAGGGGCTGCTTGCGGTTGCTGTTACTCTGAAATGGATGTCTCTTGATAGCGGGACTTATCATGTCTGGTATGCTGCCAGCGACTCTTTATTCTACTTTTTTCCGCTATTGCTCGGTTATACAGCCGGTAAGAAATTCGGCGGCAATCCTTTTATTACGATGGCTATCGGGGGAGCATTGGTTCATCCGATGATTATCTCCGCCTTTAAGGCATCAACAAGTGCGGGAAGCTCTACAGAGTACTTCATGGGGATCCCGCTCTCATTCCTGAACTACAGTGCATCGGTAATCCCCATTATTTTTGCGTCCTGGGTTAGCTGTAAAGTGGAGAGAAAGCTGAATGCTCACATTCCTGCCACGATTAAGGGATTTGTCACTCCTCTTATTTGCCTCATATTGATTGTTCCACTGGTGTTTCTGGTTATCGGACCAATGGCGACATGGCTGAGCCAATTGCTGGCTGGTGGTTATCAGGCGGTATATGGGGTAGCTCCTGCACTGGCTGGGGCGATTATGGGAGCAGTCTGGCAGGTTTTTGTGATTTTCGGCCTTCATTGGGGATTCGTTCCTCTTGCTATCAATAATTTGGCGGTTCTCGGGCACGATACATTAACACCTCTGTTGCTTCCCGCGGTGATAGGGCAAACAGGTGCGGCCTTTGGGGTATTTCTGCGAACGCGGGATGCGAAATTAAAAATGCTGGCGGGTTCTGCTGCGACTTCCGGTATGTTCGGTATTACTGAACCTGCGGTTTATGGTGTGACTTTGCCTTACCGACGCCCATTTATTTTTGGCTGCGTTGCGGGGGCAATTGGTGGTTCGGTGGTGGGGTATTACCAAGGCGCAATTTATTCAGCGGGGCTGGTGAATATTTTTACCTTCACTCAGATGATCCCACCAACAGGTGTCAATAACACGGTGTGGGGGGCAATGATTGGCACAGCGCTGGCCTTTATCATTTCCACTGTACTCACGTGGCTGTTCGGGCTTCCGGCTTCTTCTAATTCTCCGCACAGGTCTTCTACAAAAGAAAGTTAACAGTGAAAAGTATCATTAACACCCTATTGATCAATTAGTTTGTCACCCGAGAGGATATTTGTATGAAACAGTTTCCGACACATTTTCTGTGGGGAGGAGCCATTGCTGCCAATCAGGTTGAAGGCGCTTATTTAGCTGACGGGAAAGGTCTTTCTACTTCGGATGTCCAGCCACAGGGAATTATGGGGCCGGTCATTGAGCGAGAGTCTGAGAGTACGCAATACCTTAAAGATATCGCTATCGATTTTTATCATCGTTATCCCGAAGATATCGCTCTGTTTGCAGAAATGGGATTCACTTGTTTGCGTACTTCCATCGCATGGAGCCGGATTTTTCCTCAGGGCGATGAAATGCAAGCCAATGAAGCGGGTCTGGCATTTTATGACAGGTTATTTGATGAAATGGCGAAATACGGGATTCAGCCAGTCATTACGTTATCCCATTATGAAATGCCGTGGGCGTTGGTTAAAAAACACGGTGGATGGGGAAATCGTAAACTAATTGATTTCTTTGAGCGTTATGCCCGCACAGTTTTCACTCGTTATCAGAAAAAAGTGAAATTGTGGCTGACATTCAATGAAATCAATATGTCACTACATGAGCCACTAACCGGCGTCGGGTTGCCGAAAAACAGCACACAGTCAGAAATCTATCAGGCCATTCATCATCAATTGGTTGCCAGTGCCCGCGCGGTAAAACTTTGCCATGAAATTATCCCTGATGCCCGTATCGGCAATATGTTATTGGGTGGGCTGATGTACCCATTGACTTGTAAACCGGATGATGTGCTGGCTACTCTCCGGCAAAACCAGAAATGGCTGTTTTTTGGTGATGTTCAGGCTCGTGGGGTATATCCGGGTTATATACTGCGTTATTTCCGGGAAAATGGAATTGAAGTCACGATAACTGAACAGGATAAGCTTGAGATGCAAAATACGGTGGATTTTATCTCATTCAGTTATTACATGAGTGGGTGTACTTCCGGGAATGAAGCGGACTATCAGAAAAAGCAGAGCAATATTCTGAATATGATCCCGAATCCCCATCTGGCCAGTTCAGAATGGGGATGGCAGATAGATCCTGTCGGATTGCGAACGTTACTGAATTTATTATGGGATCGTTATCAGAAGCCGCTGTTTATTGTTGAGAATGGTCTGGGAGCCAAAGATACCGTAGAAGCCGATGGGACAATTCAGGATGATTACCGCATTAGCTATCTGAATGACCATCTTGTGCAGGTTAGGGAAGCCATTGAAGATGGTGTGGATGTCATGGGTTACACCAGCTGGGGAGCTATTGATTTGATTAGCGCCTCAAAAGGGGAGATTTCCAAGCGTTACGGTTATATCTATGTTGATCAGAATGAGCAAGGGACCGGAACGCTGGAACGCCGTCGTAAGAAAAGTTTCTATTGGTATAAACAGGTTATTGAAACTCATGGTGGAAGCCTGATTTGAGCCCGCTCTGTTTCTTAAAGGTTCTGATGTATTCAGAACCTTTTCAAAATATAACTTCTGCTGGTTGAGCAATAACAAGTTGAGTAATAACAACAGCCAGCCAGCATTAAGATCTTAACGGCGGGCACTTTTAGGCCTGAAGGCTGAGACAATGCTTTCATCAGTTTCGATATAGGGGCCATCTAACAACTGAATGCAATAAGGTACACTGGCAAAAATTCCGGGTACTAAGACTTTTCCGCTATCATCTTTCAACCCTTCCAGCGTTTCTGCTATAGCTTTAGGCTGCCCGGGTAGGTTGAGAATTAATGCCTGATTGCGGATCACGCCTACCTGACGGGATAAAATTGCGGTGGGCACAAATTGAAGGCTGATTTGGCGCATCTGCTCACCAAATCCGGGCATTTCACGATCAGCAACTGCCAGAGTTGCATCCGGGGTAACATCACGACGAGCAGGGCCTGTTCCACCTGTTGTCAGAACTAAATGGCAGCCCAATTCATCAACTAATTCGCACAGAGTTTGCTCAATCAGGATTTGCTCATCAGGGATCAGGCGGGCTTCTATACTGAAAGGCGTCGTTACCGTTTTTCCCAACCATTCTTCTAATGCAGGTAGACCTTTGTCCTGATAAATACCATTGGAAGCACGATCAGAAACAGACACGAGGCCAATGCGTAATACATTCATGCGAACCTCAATTAACAGCAAATGATTAAAATAGTGAAAGTGAAAAAGGCGACACGGTTATTATGTCGCCTTTAAGGAAGAAAAAATATACACTTCGTCTTTCAAGTTGCCTCTTTGTTGGCTACGCTCGTTCCCCCCAGTCACATAGTTCTCTATGTTCCCGGGGATTCTCTCCCTTGCCGCCGCGATGCAACTCAAAATCCAATGGGTATAGCGTACCGCTCAGGACTACAGTAAGTCAGCGATCATGCTTTCAAGTTTACCCTGATCGATAGCAAACTTACGGATACCTTCCGCTAGTTTTTCGGTTGCCATCGCATCCTGATGATGTTCCCAATAGAACTCAGCTTCAGTCATTGCTGCAGGACGTGGCTTGATTTCACCTTCATAGCTGAGTTTGTGCTCAACTTCGCCTGCCGTTTCAGACAGTTCTTTCAGCAATGCAGGAGAGATAGTCAGACGGTCACAACCAGCCAGTTCCAGAATTTCACCGGAGTTACGGAAACTTGCACCCATAACAACGGTGTTATAGCCGTGTTCTTTATAGTACTGGTAAATTTCAGAAACGGAAATCACACCCGGATCTTCATTTGGTGCGAATTCTTTCTTATCGCTGTTTGCTTTGTACCAGTCCAGAATACGGCCAACGAATGGAGAAATCAGGAAAACACCGGCTTCCGCACAAGCACGAGCCTGAGCAAAAGAGAACAGCAGGGTCAGGTTACAGTTGATACCTTCTTTTTCCAGTTGCTCCGCAGCGCGGATACCCTGCCATGTGGAAGCCAGTTTGATCAGAATACGATCATTGCTGATGCCTGCTTCGTTGTACAGTTTGATCAGGCGTTTTGCTTTTGCGACACTGGCTTCGGTGTCATAAGAGAGGCGGGCATCAACTTCAGTGGAAATACGGCCGGGGATCAGTTTCAGAATTTCCAGACCGATGTTAACCGCCAATTTATCGCCGGCATCAATGATCTGTTGTTCACGGGAGTCGCTCTGAGCACGTGCCCATTCAATGGCGTCATCAATCAGTTGGCGATATTCTGGGATCTGGGCAGCGTTCAAAATCAGAGAAGGGTTAGTTGTTGCATCTTGCGGCTGATACAGTTTCATTGCCGCGATATCCCCGGTATCTGCTACAACTGTTGTCAGTTTACGCAGGGAAGTCAGTTTATCGGTCATGTTTAATATCTCATCGTTATACGTAAAATCTTTGGCATTGTTGCCTCGCCATCCTGTGATAATAACATGGTCAGGCTCGGCTCGTAAGCTAGGAAAATCCTATCGTTGTTATTCCCCTTTTTCCGGTTATTTTTGCTAAATTGGAGAGGAAAAGCCTCGATTATTGAGAATAACCATTCAAAAATTCGGAACAAAATCATGCTTATTACTATTTCACCGGCCAAAACACTTGATTATGAAAGTCCGCTTGCCACAAAAAAGTATAGTCAACCTGCATTACTGGAGGAGTCAAAACAGTTAATTGATGTTTGTCGTACGTTAACGCCGGCACAAATCAGCAGCTTGATGGGGATCAGTGACAAACTGGCGGGGCTGAATGCCGCACGTTTTGGTGAATGGCAGCCGGATTTTACACCGGAAAATGCCCGTCAGGCGATCTTAGCTTTTAAAGGCGATGTTTATACCGGGATGCAGGCAGAAACGTTCTCAGATGCTGATTTTGATTTTGCCCAGACTCATTTAAGAATGTTATCCGGATTATATGGGGTTTTGCGTCCACTTGACTTGATGCAGCCTTACCGTCTGGAAATGGGGATCAAACTGGAAAATCCCCGTGGTAAGGATTTGTATAAATTCTGGGGAGATCGCATCACGGAAAACCTGAATGCGGCACTGGAACAACAGGGGGATGATGTTCTGGTAAATCTGGCATCCGACGAGTATTTCAAATCCGTCAATACGAAAAAGCTGGCAGCCCGGATTATTAAGCCGGTCTTTCTGGATGAAAAAAATGGCAAATACAAAGTTATCAGCTTCTATGCGAAAAAAGCCCGTGGCCTGATGAGCCGGTTTATCATTCAGAACCAATTAACTGATCCTACGCGGCTGGTGGAGTTTAGTCTGGAAGGATATGCGTTTGATGAATCCTTATCTAAAGAAAATGAACTGGTGTTTAAACGCCCTGAGCAGCATTGATAACCCTTAGCATTGATAGCCAGTAAGCATTAATAAATAGTGTCACTCCACAATAATGAGTGGAGTGACAAATGCTAGGTTATTTCAAGGCTTTTGCCATCAGAAATTTGCGTAATGTAGCGAAATCAGCAGGCAGGAGGTGGGATAACAATTCCATATCTGCACGTTCTGCTAATTCTTGTGGCAATGGTAATGTCTGGCCGAGTGTCTCTTCGACACTTTCCTTGAATTTTGCCGGATGCGCAGTTCCCAGGAATAAGCCATATTCACCATCCTGTAACTGGTCACGCAGAATGCGATAAGCAACCGCAGCATGTGGCTCAGAAATATAGCCTTTTGCTGCCAGTTCGCGCATGGTGTCCTGCGTGGTTTTGTCATCGACAACGCCATTACCCAGTTCGCTGAGTGCCCAGTCTTTACGGCGGAACAGTTCTTCAATGCGTGGCCAGTTATTAGGCTGGCTGACATCCATTGCGTTGGAAAGGGTGGCAATGGTTTGATTCGGCAGCCATTTTCCTTCTGCCAGATAACGGGGAACGGTGTCGTTAATGTTAGTCGCTGCGATAAAACGCTTCACTGGTAATCCCATTGATTTTGCCAGCAGACCCGCGGTCAGATTGCCGAAATTGCCACTTGGAACTGAAATGACCAGTTGGTCACGTTTTTCTGCCGGAATTTGTGCAACGGCTTCAAAGTAATAGCAAATCTGCGCCAAAAGACGGCTGATATTAATGGAATTTGCAGAGTTGAGATGCAGTGCCTGTTTCAGTTCTTCATCATCAAATGACTGTTTAACCAATGCCTGACAGGCGTCAAAGTCACTTTGAATCGCAACAGTATGGATGTTGCCACCTAATGTACAGAATAGTTTTTCCTGTAGCGGGCTGATTTTTCCTTCTGGATAGAGGATCACAACTTGCACGTTATTCAGACCATAAAAGGCATGAGCAACTGCTGCACCGGTATCACCGGAAGTTGCGGTCAGAATAGTGACCGGCTGCTCTCCTGCAATCTGAGCCAGGATCTGTGCCATAAAGCGGCCGCCAAAGTCTTTAAAGGCCAGTGTCGGGCCGTGATAAAGCTCAAGTGAGGCGATGTCATCTTCGACAGTCGATACAGGAGCCGGGAAAGCAAACGCATTTTTAACACGTTCAGCTAGCTGGTCAGTCGGGATTTCGTCACCAATAAAAGCCGAAAGTATACGCTGGCTGCGGCTGACAAAATCCAGTTTTAATAATTCATCAATTTCGGCACGACTGAATTCAGGTAAATCTTGTGGGAAAAATAATCCCTGCTGTTTTCCTAATCCTTGTTTAACGGCCTGTGAAAAGCTGACCTGCTCGTGACTGTCTTTTAAATTATATAATTTCATTATTATCTTACCTATTACCCTATCTGTCGTGCGCCTGCGAGATCCAGACGGCAAATATGAACAAAACCTTCATCATTTTGTACGTAATGTTGTTGCAGCCATTGAGCGACTTCTTCAGCTATTGCCATTTCATTGCAAATTGCAAACAGTGTCGGGCCAGAGCCAGAAATACTGCATGCCAGCGCCCCCAGTTTTTTTACTCCTTCACGAGCGTTTGCAAAACCGGGTAAAAGTTGTGTGCGATAAGGTTCGCCGACAATATCTTTCATTAAGTTGGCGGCTAAACTGGATTGCCGGGTATGGCAGGCATGAATAAATCCGGCAAAATAACGGCCATGATTAATGATATCACTGCGTGAATAGTGGTCAGGCAAAATGGCGCGGGCTTCTGATGTAGAAACCTTGATGCCGGGGTAGGCCATCACCCACAACCAGTCCTCAAAAGCGGGAATGGATTGGCAAACAGCATCTCCCTGCGGCATCACTTCCTGTGCCATAATAAGTTGCAGGCCGCCAAGATAACAGGGTGCGACATTGTCATAGTGTACGCCGCCGGAAATTCGTCCTTCCAGTTCTCCCATCATCTCCAGTAACTGGTCGCGATCAAAAGGATGGCCGGTATATTCATTTAAGGCGACCAGTGCAGCAACAACTGAACAGGCACTGGAACCCAGCCCGGAGCCTATCGGCATATTTTTTTCCAGTGTCATGGCAACGGGCAGTTCTTTACCCAAACGCTGGCAAAAGAGTTGCCAACATTGGTAAACAATATTGTGTTTGGGATTTCCGGGCAGCTTGCTGACAAATTTCCCTTCATTACTTAACGTAAACTTTTCTGCGGCTTTGACTGAAACACAATCACCAAGCAGTGAGCCATCAACCGGAGAAACCGCCGCACCGAGCACATCAAACCCAACTCCAACGTTTCCGATAGAGGCAGGTGCATAAACCCTGACCATCATTACACTCCCAATTTCCATGACAAAGTGCGTAATATATCAGCAAAAACACCCGCTGCCGTTACATCATTTCCAGCGCCGTAACCGCGCAGTACCAGCGGAATAGGCTGATAATAACGGGTATAGAAAGCCAGTGCGTTTTCACCATTTTTAACTTTATACAGCGGATCATTACCATCAACGGCAGCGATTTTCACCATACAGCGGCCCTGTTCAATAATACCGACATAGCGCAGCACTTTTCCTTGCTCTGCGGCATCGACAACCCGGCGGGTAAATTCCTGATCCAACTGTGGCAGACGTTGCAGGAAGTCAGAGACATCACCATTGGAATCAAATGAGGCAGGTAAAACAGGCTCAACGTGAATATCCTCCAATTCCAGTTCATAACCGGATTCACGGGCCAGAATTAAGAGCTTACGCGCAACATCCATGCCAGAGAGATCGTCACGAGGATCAGGTTCAGTGAAGCCTTTTTCTTTTGCCAGCAGGGTTGCTTGCGAAAGTGTCATCCCTTCATCCAGCATACCGAAGATATAAGACAGAGAACCTGACAGGATCCCGTTGAACTGAACCAGCTCATCACCGGCATTCAGCAAATTCTGTAGATTTTCGATAACCGGTAAGCCTGCGCCTACGTTGGTGTCATACAGGAATTTACGTTTTGAGTTTTCTGCCGCACGACGGATCTCACGATAGTAGGCCATGGAAAGCGTATTGGCTTTTTTATTCGGCGTAACAACGTTGAAGCCATCACTCAGGAAGCTGGAATACTGCTCAGCGATAGACTGATTAGATGTACAATCAACGATAACCGGATTCAGGAGATGGTACTCTTTTTCGAGCCGGATTAAACGACTCAGGCTGAAAGGTTCGCTGGCTTCTGACAAAGCCTGCTGCCAATTATCCAGACTGATGCCCTGCATATCGGTTAACATCGCCCGTGAGTTGGCAATTCCGCATACACGCAGATCAATGTGTTTTTGCTTCAGCCATGACTGCTGGCGGCGGATTTGTTCGATTAATGCACTTCCGACACCGCCTACGCCGACAACAAAGACTTCAACCACCTGAGCGGTATTGAACAGCATTTGATGGCAGAGCCGCACTGCGGTTGTTGCGTTATCATTGTCAATCACTGCGGAGATGGAACGCTCTGATGAGCCTTGCGCGAGAGCAATGATATTGATATTGGCGCGGGTCAGTGCCGAGAAGAACCGGGCAGAGATGCCACGCTGTGTACGCATTCCGTCACCCACGACAGAAATAATGGCGAGATTATCGATAACATCAATAGGATCAAGCGCACCATCTTTTAACTCCAGATAAAACTCTTCGGTCAGCGCTTTCTGTGCTCTGTTCAGCTCTTTTTGCGGTACACAGAAACTGATGCTGTATTCTGATGAAGACTGAGTGATCAGCACAACGGAAATACCTGAACGGGACATCACAGCAAAGACTCTTGCTGCCATACCTACCATGCCTTTCATACCGGGGCCTGAAACGTTAATCATCGCCATATGATTCAGGTTAGTGATCCCTTTAATAAGCATGCTGTCATCTTTTTGCCCGTTTCCGATAAAGGTACCCGGCGCATCAGGGTTGACAGTATTTTTAATCAGGCAGGGGATCTGGAACTGGGCGATAGGGGCAATAGTCCGGGGATGAAGCACCTTTGCACCGAAATAGGAAAGTTCCATTGCTTCCTGATATGACAGGCTTTTCAACAGACGGGCATCGGCAACAGATCGTGGATCACAGGTATAAACGCCATCTACGTCAGTCCAGATTTCACAGCAATCTGCTCGTAAACAGGCGGCCAGCACCGCGGCTGAGTAATCAGAACCATTACGTCCGAGAACGACAAGCTCACCATTATCATTACCGGCCGTAAAACCGGCCATCAGAATAATATGGTCAGAAGGAATATTCAGGGCTGCAATACGTTTGGAGGATTCGTGGATATCAACGGTAGATTCGAGGTAATGCCCATGAGCAAGCAGGTTTTTAACCGGATCGATCACAGAAACTTTATGCCCGCGGGCTTGTAATACGGCAGCCATAATAGCAATGGATAATTTTTCGCCGCAGCAAATCAGGGAGGCATTAATGCTATCCGGGCACTGTTTTAACAGAGAAATACCATGCAGTGTTTGTTTCAGGTGCGCAAACTCACGCTCCATGAGCGTTTTCAGGTTTTCATAATCGAAATTCGGCTGATGCTCTTTTAACCCCGACAGTAAATCAGTAAATATTTGGATAGTATCGCTGATGTTGGAAACAATATCCTGCCCTGCAACCGTCTTAGCGACCATAGCCACTAAATGGTTCGTGATTTTTGCGGGGGCAGAAAGGACTAGAGCAACCTGCCCAAGGGGTAGCTCACTTTCAGCGATATCTGCCACACTCAGTACGCGTTGGTAGTTTGCGACTGAAGTGCCTCCAAATTTAAGTACACGCATTGGTATTTCTCTCCTGACTTACTGTTAAAAAAGGGTCAAAAAAAAGCCCGTATCTTGTTGGATACGGGCTTTTTACTATTTTATTTTATGCGTCAGCCCGCACCGTAACCTGTAGTTCCGGTGGTAATCGTGGTGATTGTGTTTGCAGTGATTACTTTTGAGGTAATTGTATTTTTCGGGCTGATGTCTCGCATGGTTTCCTGTCTGTCTTTTTATTCTGTTCGACCCCTATTGGTTAAAGGAAAGTGTGGTCGAAGTCAAATAATTTTTACAATTACAGCGGGAAAAAGCGCCATTTTCTGTGTTGTAATCGTTCAAAGTATCTTTAACTGATTTGGTCATTATCCGGCTTCGAATATTTTTATTAGCATTTAATTTTATAAAAAACATATTTTGTAATTATTTCGTCTTTATGATAAAACACGCTGATTTTAACATTTGAGTGTCGTGTGATCTCTTTAGATGTTGGAGATAACACTACTTTTAATTAACATAAAATTACCATAAATATAACAATATTGTTAATTTAAAATTAACAATTACAAATAATGTTAACGTGCTACAATTGATTTTGATATGTATCAACAAAAGTTGGTTTTTTTAGAGGGCAAATGCATTACTAGCTGTTATATTGCTGTTAATAGACTAATATAGCTCCTGTTCTGATTGGGGTTTTTTAGGTATGTACCCTCAGAGAAAAGTAACAGGTGCTTTTAGCGTAAAACATATCAACAACATTTATTTTTTAGACATGAGCCCGTTTTCTGTGATTCAGAACGAGAACAGAATATTTTCTATTAATAATAACGGCTTATGTCATACAGGTTCTATTTTTTTAGCGATTTTAGGTAGCAACTATGCAAACCCCGCACATTTTGATTGTTGAAGACGAAATTGTCACACGCAATACCCTGAAAAGCATTTTTGAAGCTGAAGGGTATGTTGTTTATGAAGCCACTGATGGCTCAGAAATGCACAACATTTTGTCAGATAACGATATCAACTTAGTGATTATGGATATCAATCTGCCAGGCAAAAACGGGTTACTCCTTGCCCGTGAATTACGTGAACAGGCGAATGTTGCCCTGATGTTTTTAACTGGGCGTGATAATGAGGTGGATAAGATACTTGGGCTTGAAATTGGTGCTGATGACTACATCACTAAGCCTTTCAACCCACGGGAGTTAACCATTCGGGCACGTAACCTGCTTTCCCGTACGATGAATCTGAGCCATGTAGGTGAAGAACGTCGTCAGGTTGAAAGCTACAGGTTTAATGGCTGGGAGCTGGATATCAACAGCCGTTCTCTGGTCAGCCCGATGGGAGATCATTATAAACTGCCACGCAGTGAATTCCGTGCGATGCTCCATTTCTGTGAGAATCCGGGGAAAATTCAGACTCGTGCAGAACTGTTGAAAAAGATGACTGGGCGTGAGTTGAAGCCACATGATCGTACTGTCGATGTGACTATCCGCCGGATTCGTAAACATTTTGAATCTACAGCGGATACTCCGGAAATCATCGCTACCATTCATGGTGAAGGTTATCGTTTTTGTGGTGATTTAGAAGACTAATCGATACCATGCCTACCAGCGATTTATTCTAAAAAATATCGTATTCGTAAAAATACTTTATCTTTTTAAAAGCCCTGAATACCTAATGGCATCAGGGCTTTTAATTTTATTGATTGTAGTACCTTACTCTTTCCACGGCATAATCGGTACGGCGCTGATGGCATTTTTTGGTGAACCATCAATAACTTTATCGGAATAAGTAAGGTAGATCAGAGAATTACGTTTTGGGTCGAAAAAGCGAACAACCTGAAGCTTTTTAAATACCAGCGACGTTCTTTTCTGGAAAACAACCTGCCCTTTTTTCGGCGATTTAAGGATCTTTTCTGCTACTTCGATCGGGCCAACCTGTTGACAGGAAATTGCGGCATCAGAAGTATCTTCCGCTAATCCCAAGCCTCCTTTGATACCTCCTGTCTTTGCTCTGCTTAAATAGCAGGTCACATTTTTAACATCAGGATCATCAAAAGCTTCAATGATTATTTTGTTATCCGGGCCAAAAAATTTGAACACAGTATCAACAGAGCCGATCTCTTCAGCGTGCAGGATCGTTGGAGAACACAGCAGGACAACAGCAATCACTATTTTCTTAATTGTTACCATATTTAGTCCACTTTAATTAAATAAAGGCAGTGAAAATATCCAGTTTTAGCATATAATGCGAATTAATGATTTTTGTAACGTCATTTGATTAGTTTATGTATCTATAAAGAAAAACATGGCATTATAGCTAAATATACATGCAAAATGAGTAAACAAAAGGGCTTTAAGCTGGCCTTCATGATTTCCATTATTTTCTAAATACTGCGTGAAAATTCTTTCTTTATCGAAAGCCGCTGGAATCGAAGGTCAGATGATTTTTATCTACTAATATAAACAGGTAGGAGACGATTATCTAATTATTGATCTTTACATTTGTTGTAAAGGATCCTAAAGCTAAGCTTGCAAATGATCAGATTTACCATTAGTTTATTCCAAGATTTTTCTTGTTTAATTTAGTGTCTGACTTTATCCATTGCGATTATGTCATGGTGCTTTGTTTTATCACGCAAGAGAAAATGCCGCTTCTTAGGAGTAGCAATAAAGTAACGTTTGTTTGGATAGCCACAATAGGTATTGCTGTCATGACAGGGAAAAGGACTGTGTTGTGAAAACGACGGTATGCCTGATGAAGTGAAAAATCAGGTAGTTAAAATCATCTTAGTGTTTGGAAATGATAGGTACTCATTATTAATTAATCTATATAGCATTTTCATTCTTAAATTTTTTTATAACAGTCAGTTATCTTACAGTTGTATGGTTTTCTTTTTGTCTTGATGAATTAGGGATATGTATGGATCAAACCAACATCATTCGAGATCTGCTGCATTGGCTGGATAATAATCTGGATCGTCCTCTGTCCCTCGATCATGTTGCAGCAAAAGCAGGTTATTCCAAGTGGCACTTACAGCGCATGTTTAAGGATGTTACAGGACAAGCGATTGGTTCTTATATCCGCGCCAGACGGCTGTCTAAAGCTGCTGTTGCGCTGCGTTTGACTAGTCGTCCCATTCTGGACATTGCTCTGCAATATCGTTTTGATTCTCAACAAACCTTTACCAGAGCATTCAAAAAACAGTTTAATCGGACGCCAGCCTCTTACCGCCGAAGTGAAGAGTGGTGTGCTAGCGGTCTTTGTGCTCCTATTATGTTGGATAACAAACCGTTACCTGAACATAAGTTTGTGATTCTGGAAGATCAGTTGCTGACGGGTATTGAGCACAGCTGTTCTTACACTCTGGAACAATGGTCAAAAGCCTGTACGGAAATGCGCCACAATTACTGGATTGCTTATTTGCAACACGCGGAAGTCTTGCCGCCTAAACTGTATGGCTTGCATCACTCCACCGTCAGCGCGGAGCATGAGGATGAGCAGACAGTTTTCTATACCACGGCAATAGAGCCGGAGTATGCGACCTTTGACACCAAGGATAGCCAGCCGGTTGTTTTACCGGGTGGGGAGTACATTTCATTCAGTTATTTTGGTAAAGAAGATCAGCTCGATGAGTTTCTCTCCAATATCTACACTGTCTGTTTACCTCAATTAAATATTACCCGCAGAAAAGGGTATGATGTTGAGCGATACTATCTGACTAATCTTGAAAGGAAAAAATTGCAGGATGAGTCTCAAAGCCACGTTGTGGAATTTGAATATCTCATTCCGATTCAGCGCTAACCTTGCAGCTCATCTAGTGCGGGCATATCCAGATGTGTGATATCGCCCGCTGTTTCAACGATCCAGCCAGGAGCCAGCCATGGGCTATCCTGATAATCGACTCTTGAGATAGAACAGTTTCTCAGCCGTAAGCGGCGTTCCGAGTTGGCCGGTAATCCTAAAATTGAACAGACCAGACTGACTAATGCCATCCCGTGGCTTACCAGTAAAGGGCGGCTTCCGGCTGGCAGGTCACGGCAACTTTCCAGTGCGGCACGCATCCGTTCAGATAACTCACTCATGGATTCGCCTTCTGGTATCCGCCCATTTGGTGTGCCATCAACGAGACTTTTACGCCATGTTTCTTCTTCTTGGGTCAGGGAGTTCAGATCACGGTTTTCAAGAACACCCATATTTATTTCCCGTAAACGAGGCTCTAATATCACTTCACAACCGCAAGCTTGTGCGATAATTTCTGCGGTTTGGCGTGTGCGACCGAGGTCACTAGTGATAACATGTGTGATGTTCTCTGATTTTACTTTTTGTGCTACCAAGAGTGCCTGACGTCGTCCGGTTTCAGTTAATGGGCTGTCAGATTGTCCCTGAATACGACGAGCCAAGTTCCATTCTGTTTCGCCATGACGAACAAGATATACCTGTAACATATTTATTTTCCGTTATACTGCATCATGAAATAGTTCAAAGGATTACTTATTTATTATGTACCATGTTATTGCTGCAACCACTAACCCTGCGAAAATAAAAGCGATTAGCCTTGCATTTGATGATGTTTTTGGAGCAGGAACATATCGTATAGAAGATGTCGATGTAGATAGCAGTGTTCCTCAACAGCCAATTGGTAATACTGAAACTCGTACTGGTGCCCGCCATCGGGTTATGGCTGCTCGTCAGGTTCGGCCGGAAGCCGATTTTTGGGTCGGTGTTGAAGCCGGAATCGAAGATGACATGACATTTGCCTGGATGGTTATTGAATATAAACAAATTCGGGGTGAATCGCGTTCTGCCAGCCTGATGCTGCCTGAAAAGGTACTGGAAGGCATTCGTGAAGGGCGTGAGCTTGGTCACGAAATGGCTTATTTGACCGGTGTTGATAATATCAAACAGAAAGGCGGGGCAATTGGCTTTTTTACCAATGGTATCCTGACTCGCACTAGTGTTTATCATCAGGCATTGATACTGGCTCTCGTTCCTATTCATCATGAAATTTACAAAGATATTGAATAACCAACTTTTATGATCCAGTCACAGAAGGCCATGACGTTATGGCCTCTGTATCTATACACTTCGTCTTTCAAGTTGCCTCTTTGTTGGCCGCGCTCACTCACCCCAGTCACATAGTTATCTATGCTCCAGGGGATGAGCTCCCTTGCCGCCGCGACGCACCTTAAAATCCATTGTGTATAATAATATCGAAATGCTCTTTTCTAACCGATTATTACCACAATAGATTTACTTCAATAATTGTGTTTCCAGCCATTCTTTGACGTGAGCTGGCGCTGATTTCAGGCTATTTGAACCACGCGTGATTGTTGCAATCCCAACACTCAGTTCGTTTTTCAGCTCGCGCTGGCTCATTTGCCCTCGCATTAATTCTTGAATAATCCGAACTCTGGTTGATAGTGCTGTACGCTCATCGGGTGTCAATAATAACTGCAAAATCTGATGTTGCAAATTTTGTTCGAATGCTGTTTGTAATAATTCTACAAAAGCAAACCAGTCATCACCCTCTTCTGGGGAAAGTGCAGGGTCAATCAAATGATTTTGTGTCATAATTTTTAGCCATACTATTTAACTAGTACAAAATCATACCATAATTGTATCTGGAATTAGTACCGTCTTTGCCATTCTGAATCGGTTAAGACATTAA
The DNA here is from genome assembly GCF_963876495.1 of Xenorhabdus sp. KJ12.1. Lineage (NCBI taxonomy): Bacteria > Pseudomonadati > Pseudomonadota > Gammaproteobacteria > Enterobacterales > Morganellaceae > Xenorhabdus > Xenorhabdus sp. KJ12.1. Next base: position 94,051 of record NZ_CAWNQH010000083.1, on the reverse strand, counting down.
CTAATTTTCCCATAAAATTATGATAAAACATGTCATAAGCCAGAACATTTTTGACGTAGGCACGTGTTTCAGCAAATGGAATACTTTCGATGAATGCGATGGCATTGATGTTTCCTGCACTATTAGCCAGCCAGCGCTCAACATTTCTGGGGCCTGCATTATAAGCAGCACTGGCGAGTATGCGGTTATTACCGAAACTCTGGTACACCGATTCCAGATATGCAGTGCCAAGTTTGATATTCATGGTCGGGTTCATCAATTGGTTACTGCTGGCGTAGCCATCAATTTTTTTACTCTTTGCGGTATGTTCTGCTGTTGCTGGCATGAGTTGCATCAATCCGCTTGCCCCTTTTGGTGAGCGAGCCTGTGGATCCCACGCACTTTCCTGTCGTGCAATAGCCATGGCATAACTTTGTGAAATACTTTTATCTGAGGTGAAATGAGCAAACTCATTTTGCCATGCCAGAGGAAAACGCTCTTCAAGATGATCCCACATTTTGCCCACAATCGTAGCCTGCACACTGAGGGTAGGCCAGTTCTGTTCAAAAGCATAGCGGGCTAGCTGCTCTTGTTTTGTGCTGTTTTGTGCTGCAACGAGGTTGATCCATTCTGAACGGGCCAGATCATCCATATGCCAATACATTAATTCACGTATCCGCTTAATCTGTGGCAATTTCGCAATGGAAGCGTCAGGCCTTTCTGACTTATTGATAACCAGAGGATAGGGCAAATGTAATTTCTGTGCTGCTACCATAGGGTAGAAACCACGGTGTTCCATTAGCTTACGTAGTATTGAGTCTCCTTCTTTTTTCTTTCCTGTATTCAATAAGGTGATGGCGCTCCAGTATTGCCATTCATCTTTTTTCAGGACATTTTTAGGTAAAAGACTTAACCATTCAGCTAACCCTTTTTCATCAGCATTCCTGAGAGCCAGACGGGCACGACGTTCGATTAATGTACTGGAATGTGATGTGCGAATTGCGTTATCCCGCCATTTTTCTTGTTCCGGTGTAATCTCCCCCATTAATTGCCAGGCCACGATATCTTTTAATTTCTGTCTTTCTGTTTCATTCATTTTTTGTGCCCGGGCGATGGAAGGAATACTGAGCCGGGCTTTTTCTGTATTTTTACGGGCAAAGTGGGAAAACGCATTAGTGACAAAGAAGCGGGTAAAGTTCGTTGGCTTTACCATTCTGGCAAAATGTTCAACAGATGTGGGATCACTTTGTAGTTTTTGTAAATGAGCCTTTAAGCTATGGTAGTCGAAGGGCAGGCGATTAATAAGATAATTGGCAAGTGTCGTGTTATTCTCGTTTACGGCAAGTTCGATACGTTGCAATATTAAATTTACGGATAAATAGCCGGAACGCTCCCAGACGTTCAGTAAACTGTCACAATCATCGGGTAACGAACTCCCTCGTAACCAAATTTCTCTGGCACCTTCCCACGCCGTCTTGTGCTTTCCGGTTACCCAATTAGCAAAATAGTAATTGCAGCTTGCTACTACAGTATTTGGTTTATGGGGGCTGAATGCCAGAAGGCTATGCCAGTTTCCGTCACTCGCCAGTAAATTGATATATCGGGATGACAGGGAATTAGCCGGTGGCAGGGTTGGGTGAGTGTCAATAAAATGGCGTACCTGCTGAGGAGATGTCATTTTTAGGTTATGAACTAATTGCCGGTACTCAAGGTAAGGATACAGGGGATAATCCTTCAGTGTGGGCATCAACCGTTCAACTTCTTGCATGTTTTTCGCATCCCATGCGAGTTTTATTGCCTGATACCGCTCACGCTGGGCTTCCAGAGAATCAGCCTGTGCTATACCAACAACAGAAGCCAGACTGACAGCCATGATAAAATGCTGCCACTTATTTATAGTCACATACTCCTCCAGAAAATTGACGGTAACAAACAATACATTAATTGTTTTAATTATAATAATATTGAAGTGTTTTATCATACTAATGAATGTAAAAATTAGTGGTTTGATTGCAAGTTTAAGTAAGAAAAAAGATATGAATTAAATATTATTGCCATAATCGGTTATTAATTCATTTGATTCATGCAATACGTTAATTATTTCAATTAGATGATAAAATAGAAAAGCTGCATTTCAGTATTCTTAATTCCCAAGGAGTTTCAAGATACATCGCAGTGGCAAGGAAATGGCAAATTCGTCGGAAACGAATTTCCTCAGTCAAAAGGCTGATTTCCGCTGTGGGGCAGGAACTTCTCATTAATCTCTGGAAGAATAGATAAACATCTATTGATAAAAACGTAGGCTGGGATGAGTGAGGAAAGCCGACACCAAACCAACGAAGAGGTAGCCCGGAAGATAAAGATCATTACCTCACCTCCGTTTGATCGTGTGAAAAGAATGCTAAACAGGTAGCAACACGACGGCATTAATTTAGGGTAAAATACCCCATCCATGCCCCTTAAACGTAAATGAATATAGATATTCCCTTAATTATCAAAAGGTAAATTACATTGGCTCAATATGTTTATAGTATGCACCGGGTTGGAAAAATTGTTCCCCCGAAAAGGCATATTCTGAAAAATATCTCTCTTAGTTTTTTCCCCGGAGCAAAAATCGGTGTTCTTGGTCTGAATGGTGCCGGTAAATCGACCTTACTGCGTATCATGGCGGGCATTGATAAAGATATTGAGGGGGAAGCTCGCCCACAGCCTGGGATTAAAATCGGCTATTTGCCACAGGAGCCTAAACTTAATCTTGAGCACACTGTTCGCGAAGCGGTAGAAGAAGCCGTTGGCGAAGTTAAACATGCGCTGACACGTCTTGATGAAGTGTATGCTGCATATGCTGATCCTGATGCAGATTTTGACAAACTGGCAAAAGAGCAGGGTGAACTGGAAGCAATTATCCAGTCTCACGATGGTCATAATCTGGATAATCAGCTTGAGAGAGCGGCGGATGCTCTGCGTTTACCTGCATGGGATGCTAAAATTGAGCACCTGTCAGGGGGGGAACGTCGCCGTGTGGCAATTTGTCGCCTGCTGCTGGAAAAACCAGACATGCTGCTGCTGGATGAACCAACCAACCACCTTGATGCAGAATCTGTGGCGTGGCTGGAACGCTTCCTGCACGACTATGAAGGCACTGTCGTTGCAATTACCCATGACCGTTATTTCCTCGATAATGTGGCTGGCTGGATTTTGGAACTTGACCGTGGTGAAGGTATTCCGTGGGAAGGTAACTATTCTTCATGGCTGGAGCAAAAAGATGCTCGTCTGGCGCAGGAAGCTGCTTCAGAAGCGGCTCGCCGTAAATCCATTGAGAAAGAACTGGAATGGGTTCGTCAGAATCCAAAAGGGCGTCAGGCTAAAGGTAAGGCACGTTTGGCCCGCTTTGAGGAACTTAACAATGTTGAGTATCAAAAGCGCAATGAAACCAGTGAGTTGTTTATTCCACCAGGCCCACGTCTGGGAGACAAAGTACTGGAAGTCAGCAATCTGACCAAATCTTATGGTGATCGTGTTCTGATCGACGACCTGAGTTTTTCTCTGCCAAAAGGCGCAATTGTTGGGATTATTGGTCCGAATGGCGCCGGTAAATCAACGTTGTTCCGTATGCTGTCCGGGCAGGAACAGCCTGATTCCGGTTCAATCGCGCTGGGTGAAACAGTAACACTGGCCTCTGTTGACCAGTTCCGCGATGCCATGGATGATAAGAAAACGGTATGGGAAGAAGTTTCCGGTGGGCAGGATATTATGCGCATTGGTAACTTTGAGATCCCAAGCCGCGCCTATGTTGGCCGCTTTAACTTTAAGGGTGTGGATCAGGGCAAGCGCGTGGGTGAATTATCCGGTGGTGAGCGTGGCCGTCTGCATCTGGCAAAACTTCTACAGGTTGGTGGCAACATGTTGCTGCTGGATGAACCAACCAATGATCTGGATATCGAAACACTGCGTGCGTTGGAAAATGCCCTGCTGGAATTCCCTGGCTGTGCGATGGTTATTTCCCATGACCGCTGGTTCCTTGACCGCATTGCAACGCACATTATCGATTATCAGGATGAAGGTAAAGTGACTTTCTTTGAAGGGAACTTTAGCGAATACGAAGATTACAAGAAGCGTACTCTGGGTGCTGAAGCACTGGAACCGCACCGTATTAAGTATAAAAAAATCAGCAAGTAAAACTGATTTCAGTGAAATAGAAAACGGCCTGATATCAGGCCGTTTTTTTAAGGAAATAACAATCAGGATACCATTACTCTTCGTTCCTGAAAGGACTCATATGTCTTAACAATTTTACCGCTTTCCAGAGTAATCATGCTGTCAGCATATTGAATCAGGCGCTTATCCTGAGAGGCGATAACGACGGTGCCTTTCTGCTCATGAGCGATAAATTTAAAGATATCAATAAACATCTTTAATTCCTGATGGTTCAGGTGACGAGTCGGTTCATCAGCAAACAAGTATTCAGGTCTTTTCACGATGGCTTTTGCCATAGCTGCTCGCTGTCTTTCATTTTCAGAAAGCTCACCTGGATAGTAACGGCTCTTATCACCTAATTTCACAATATCTAACGACTTCTGTGCAATTTTTACTGCCAGCTCCCGGGAAAGGGATAATCCGTAAGAATTAGACAATAACAAGTTATCTAACAGCGTAAGTTCACTGGATAAATTAAAACTCTGGAAAATGAACCCACTACTTTGTGAATGAAACTGACCTAACTCGGAATCACTCATTAGTTTTAGCTTGTTATTATTAATGAATACATCTCCTTGATCTGGTTGTAACATACCCGAAGCAATCGATAGCAATGTGCTGTTTGTGGATGCTTTCGGCCCTGTTATCAAAGTAATTTCACCTGGTATAATAGAAAATGTGATGTCTGAAATCATTTCATAATTAACTGTATTACCAGTTAAACCATATGAAATATTGATAACTTCAATCGATTTAAATTGATTTAAGTTCATATTCTCAACACAATTAGGTTAAAAAGTTAAAGCTTTTTCCTTAAATATGTTATCTAAATCTATTTACAGTATTATTAATATCAATAAGACATAATATGAATTCAAATAGTTCATTTGTGAAATATCTCGGTAATAATATACTAAACTTATGTCAATTATTATTTACAATTATTATATGATAAATGAGATATTTCTTAGTCTTAGAGTAAAATGTTAATGATTTTCGTCGTTACTAAGAAAAAGACAACATACATAAAAAAGGTATAAATTATTCTGTTTTTATTCCAATTTTATAATAAGGAAAAAAGTCATTTTACTCATATAAAAAATATAATGTTTTTTTTTACATCACCTCCATCCTTTAATAGAAATCACATGTAAAGTGTGTGGTTATCATTGATAATAAAAGAATTTTATATAGATAAATCAACAGGTCCGTCCATTAAATGACTTATCTTCTGACAATTCAAGCCTAAACGGAGAAACCTAAGCATCAAAAAATATTATTAACAGAATCTATTTTGTTACTATTGTAAAAATAACTAAACGAAACATTTAATTAGAGTACAATCGAGAATAAAACATAAAATAACAAAAATTGCCATAGAAAATAAATCATTTTAATTAATCATTACGCTAATAACAGTTTAGGCTAATAGTATATATACTTTAATCTTTCAAGTTGCCGCCCGGTATAATTGTTTATTTTCGGTTGCTGCAACTTGAAATTTATTTTGGAGAACATGAACAATTGTTAATACGCTAACATTTCTTGAACCAGTTCTACACACTGAAGAAAACGTTGATCATAATCAGGTGAGTTAACACATACATAATCAATATTATTTTTCTTTAACATACTTTCAAGCAATTGCTGAAACGCTTTACGATCCTGTTCACTTCCCAGGCTTCTTAACCCGTCAGCGACCCAAGGGGTGTTATTTTCTAATAAGATGACTAAGTCAAATCGATATTCATCAATCAGTGCCTGAACGAAGGGGTGTTCTTTTCCTTCATAGCGCTTACAAAATGCCTGTGTTGTGACAAAATCAGTATCAATAAAAGCAACTTTGTTTGCGTATTTTACACAAAAATCAATATATTGAGCGTGACCTAAAGCTATTTTATCGTAATCAGAGTATTGCAGCGCCATCTCATCTCCCCCTAAATGGGAAAATACATACTCACGCCCATATTCCCATGCACTGGTTGTGTTAAACATATTGGCCAGTTTATTGACCAGTGTGGATTTCCCGCTGGATTCGCCTCCGAGAATGGCAACCGTACGTACAAAGAAAGGTTTTACTTCTGTTGGAATATATTCCCAATAGCGGAAAGGTGCCTGCCGTATCTGGCTACCGCTGATATTCATAAATGAACGTTGTGGATCGACAAGAATGGTTTCAATGCCAAAATGCTCTTTATAGAGAGGAACGTCTTGTGCTTCGCTGGAATAGATATACTGAGGGGTAATGCCTTTTGCAGACATAAATTGTTTTGCGCTCTGACTCCATTTTTCCCAGCCGTTTGGGTAGGGTTCGATACCTTGTTCATCAAAAGAATGGATATGAATATTTTTCTGATATTTGAATGTTTGTAACAGCCATCTCAGGCGATCACTGACGGTAGGTTGCTGAGACATGGAACTGTTGATAAACAACTCTCGATCCCGTAATTCATCGTAACAGAGAAAAACGTGCAATTCATCGACTTGGCTGGATGCTCGCTGAATCAAATAGATATGCCCAGTATGTAACGGGTAAAATTTACCAAACACAACACCGATAGTTTTCTTTTCCATAGGGTACGCCAATCCTAAATGTTGATGAAGAGATGCTAATTTCTGTGCACTCGGGCTTTTTATCTTGCCGTTAATGAGCTGGCTTAAATAGCCTTTCGTCATGCCACTTGCATCAGCAACTTGTTGTAAAGTGTGATTCGCCTGTTTAATTGCCTCTTTTAAATAGTCAAACTGCCCCATATAACCCCCTATGTTGTTTAGTATACTAAACAACATAGCATGCCAACAGGGAAAGGTAAAAACAAAACTGGCCGGTTATCGGGCTATACACAATGGATTTCAAGGTGCGTCGCGGCGGCAAAGGAGTACATCCCCGGGAACATAGATAACTATGTGACTGGGGCGAACGAGTGCAGCCAACAAAGAGGCAACTTGAAAGACGAGGTATATATTAATCATCCAGATCATCAAGAACAGACAGAGCATCTGACAATTTTTTAACGCCGAATACTTTCATGTCAGGCAATGATTTTTTGGACATATTGGCATAGGGCACAATTGCTCGTTTAAAGCCATGTTTAGCCGCTTCTGAAATACGCTCCTGACCGCTGGGAACAGGGCGGATTTCTCCTGCAAGCCCGACTTCACCAAAGACAACCAAATCACGGGGCAGAGGGCGGTCACGGAAACTGGAAACTAAAGAGAGCAGTAAAGCAAGGTCGGCGCTGGTTTCTGTCACTTTCACACCACCCACGACGTTAACAAAGACATCCTGATCAGCCATTTGCAAACCACCATGTTTGTGCAATATTGCCAGCAAAATTGCCAGTCGGTTCTGCTCAAGCCCTACAGCTACCCGGCGTGGATTAGGCATCATAGAGTGATCGACCAGTGCCTGAATTTCCACCAGCAGGGGACGAGTACCCTCCCAGACAATCATGACAGAACTGCCGGAAGTAATTTCATCACCACGACTTAAAAAGATAGCAGAAGGGTTATTGACTTCCCGTAGCCCCTGTTCAGTCATGGCGAATACACCCAGCTCATTAACTGCACCGAAACGATTTTTATGGCTGCGGAGAGTTCGGAAACGGGAATCGGCTTCACCATCCAGCATCACTGAGCAGTCAATACAGTGTTCCAGTACTTTCGGGCCTGCCAGAGAGCCATCTTTAGTCACATGGCCGACCATAATGATTGCAACTCCCCGGGTTTTGGCAAATCGGGTCAGATAAGCCGCTGTTTCTCTGACCTGTGCCACACTGCCGGGAGAAGACTGAATATCAGCCATATGCATAACCTGAATGGAGTCAATAACCATCAGCTTAGGCTGCTCTTGCTCGGCAATCAGGCAAATCTGCTCAATACTTGTTTCTGACAGCATGTTCAGTTTATCTGTCGGCAAGCCTAGTCGGTGTGCTCTCATGGCGACCTGCTGTAACGATTCCTCACCGGTGACATATAAGGTTTTCATTTGTTCAGATAGCAGACACATGGTTTGCAGTAACAGGGTACTTTTCCCCGCTCCCGGATTACCGCCGATCAGAATAGCGCTACCGGGAACGACGCCTCCACCCAGTACGCGGTCAAACTCTTTAAATCCGGTAGAAAATCGGGGCAATTCTTCCAGACTGATTTCAGAAAGTTTTTGTACTTTGCTGACTCCGGCATCCCCTGCGTAACCGCTGAAACGTTCATTGCGGGGAGAGGACGCCGCGGCTAAACGGATTTCCGTGATGGTATTCCATGCCTGACATGCAGTACACTGCCCCTGCCAGCGGGGGTAATCTGCCCCACATTCGTTACAGACAAATGCCCGTTTTGCTGCTTTTGCCACTCTATTCTCCCTATACTTCCACAAAATAATTTTTAACGTTCTTCGTGTTTCAGGCCACCGCTCAAAACACACAGAACGCCCATTAGATCCGCATGGCGAATACCTACTTTAGCGTGCGTGTATACTTTTGGTTTTGCGTGATAGGCAATGCCCAGACCTGCCTTGCGGATCATTTTCAAATCGTTAGCACCATCGCCTATGGCGACAGTCTGGCTAAGGGGGATATCCAGCTCTTTTGCCAGCCGTATTAATGTGGTGGCTTTATATTTCGCATCAACGATTGGCCCTTTGATTTTGCCGGTTAATTTGCCGTCCTTTATTTCAAGTTGGTTGGCAACGGAGGCAAAAAGACGTAGTTGCTGGCGCAGAGTATCAGCGAAGAAAGTAAAGCCTCCGGAGGCAATGGCGACATGCCAGTCGAGGGATTGTAGTTTGCGGACAAGACTGGTTAAACCGGATGTAAGAGGCAGAGAATCCATGACTTGCTGCAATATTGCGGCATCAGCGCCAGCCAGTTGGGCAACCCGTTGATGCAGGCTTTCTGAGAAATCTAACTCTCCCTGCATGGCTCGCTCTGTAATTTCAGCAACTTTATCACCTACACCAGCCAGTCGTGCAATTTCATCAATACATTCAATCTGAATGGCAGTTGAATCCATATCCATGACTAATAAACCGGGTGAACGCAGACGGGGGATCTGTCCCAACGGAACAACATCCAGACAACACTCATCCGCCAGTCGTTTGATACGCGGCGACAAGCCGCCGGCGATACGAACAACCTGATAATCATCAATGCGCCATGAGGAAACAACAACAATAGCGACTCCCAGACGATGCTGAAAATCACTGATCCGTTGTTTATCCAGATTGCGGCCATACAACAGCCAGCCTCTGTCTCCTGCTCGGTAATCCAGTGGCATGACTTCATCTCCACTGAGAGATAGTGGTAATCCCGGCCATTTATGGATTTCATCGGGTAAGTAACGATAGGCCAGATTGTTAGACATGAATATCGACTCCTGTAATTCCATGTAACATGTAATAAATAGGGCAGGCAAAAAATGCTTTTCAAACTATCTTATCACTACTGCATCTGGCAACATGGAATGTAACGAGCATTAGGTGGGATAACTATGAGTAAAGCAAAATTAAAATTTCGACTGCACAAAACCGCAATTATCTTAATATGTATAGCATTATTGGTCTTGTTGATGCAGGGCGTATCCTATTTTAGCCGTTCACAACAACAGGCCCATATGGATCAGTTTGAAGATCTGGCAAGGACATTGGCAAAACAGGTTGCATTCAGCCTGTCTGCTGATATGGAGAATGGCAGCAAGGAAGTCAATAATCAAAAGATTATGGATAATCTGAACTATTTAACCAATAAAAGTCGTATTCTCGATGCCAGTGTTTATCTGGAAAACGGAATACAGATTGCGCGGAGTGGTGAACTGGTTTCTGTCCGGGAACGGTTATCTTTGGATGGTAAAAAAGCGGGCAGTTATTTCAATCAGCAAATTGTGGTTCCTATACCGGGAAAAAATAAACCGAAAGGTTTTCTGCGCCTGACTCTGGATACACACAGGTTGGCAACAGAAGCCAAGCAGGTGGATAATACGACTAATCTGCTCAGGGTCATGTTGCTATTAGCTCTGGCGATTGGCTTTATTCTTGCTCATAATTTATTACAGCTAGCTCCCAGCCGTTGGCAGCAATCCCCTTATTTGTTGACTGCCAAAACCAAATCATCGGATGAAAATAATAAAGGAGATGAATCTGCCCGTTAACTGGTATTGGTGCCAGAACTACCTTTATTTAAATAAAGACTATTTAAATAAAAAGTGCTTTGAGAAATAGTTTTCCGGGCAGAAAAGAAACGGTGCTGTATTGAGCAAGATGGTCTGCTGACTAAAATGAAGCCAAACACAGCGCTGTTCCTTACCGCTATTTATCGTAATACAATTTGACGCAAATAGAATAAATCACACAATGTAACAGTGCCGCCGCTATTGAACCGTAAAAAATGATGGTGTGATGCGGTAGAGCTGAACTAAGCAGCGGAATGTGATCAAAACGAAAAACATACATATGAAAAGAAATAGCCAGAATTGTCAGTATAATGCCTGAAACATTGTGATAAATATGATGTGATAATAAAAGGTGCTTTATCAAAAAGAAAAAAGGGATAAGCATGAATAAAGAAATTATTATGTAAGTCATTATCATTTACTCCGGTATTATAAAATTTCACCATGAAAATGTTTTCTGAGTATCACTATAAATAAACGTTTTTCCTTTTATTACTCTTGTTTTCCTTTTCCGCTGTGCAATCTATTTTTGCTTTATCTAAAGTGATGAGGTAAAGATAGACCTCTCTTTATATATAGATATTAAATATAGTTATTATTTATATTTCCTATAATGTTAATGAGTTTTTTAATTATCATTCTTACAGCGAGAATATAGGAATATTCTGCTTTTTTATCCAATGTTAGTATTCAGTGATTAAATTTTAAGGGTAATGCAATACCAAATATCAGAAATAATAATATAACTAATGCCGTGTTTGTTAATTCATATAAAGGGGGGATTGATTGGTTTAAAACCGGGTCTTTAATTTCTGCATTTTTTTCGTCTAATAAATATTGATTATCATAAATACCTGAAAGTATTTTTTCAGCACGTTGATGCTCAGAATAATGAACCAGCAGCTTCACACCACCAAAGGCATGGGAGCACATATAAGTATTCCATACCACTCCTTCATCTAATATTTGGGCATAGATGCCTTCTGATAGCATTCTGCCCCGAATAATATGAGCTTCTATTGGCGACATAAACGTTGCCAGATACTGCATATACCCTATTTTCGGAGATATGTTCCACATAAGCACTCCTTAATCAAACCGTAGGCAATATTCGTACCCATTAACCAAAGTATAATTTAACATCAGATATAAGCATATTTAAACAGCCTGAACTCTGTATAAAACAGAATTCAGGCCTGATTGGAGGAACGATTTCGTCGTTTATTAAGGCAGATCATTTGGTGGTTTTATATGAGTATCATCCTAAATTGAGGACTGTCAGATTATAAGTATCGGGATTGGGGCCAAGGCGTTTACCAATATCCAATCCAGCCATGATAGTCAGATCCTCTTTCTCCAGCCTGAAATCAAAAACATCAAAGTTTTCTTTAATGCGTGAAGGCGTGACTGATTTAGGAATAGCAATCATGCCACTGTCGAGGTGCCAGCGGATAACAATCTGAGCAGGTGTTTTATCATATTTAATTGCCAGACTTTCAACTAATGGATGATCAAAAACACCTTTACCGCCCCGGGATAACGGACTCCAGGACTCAGTGATAATATGGTGTGTGGCATTCCATGAATGCAGTTGCCTCTGTTGCATCAGGGGATGCAGTTCGATTTGATTGATAGCAGGCACAATGCCTGTTTCTGAAAATAGTTTCTGCAAATGTTCAATATGAAAGTTACATACCCCGATACTGCGGACGAGCCCCGATTCTTTTAACTCAATAAATTGTTTCCATGTTTCAACATATTTATCCTGTTGGGGAACCGGCCAGTGAATTAGAAAGAGATCAATATACTCCAGCTGTAATCTATCCAGACTCTCTTGCAGTGCGGTTTTTGCATCCTGATGGCGATCATTCCACAGCTTGGTCGTGATAAAAACCTCCTCGCGTGGGATACAACTTTCCCGCAATGCTTTTCCGACACCTGTTTCATTGTGATAAATCGCGGCTGTATCAATAGAACGATAACCCACATTCAGCGCGGTATCGATGGCTTTAACAACCTGTTCATTACTCGCCTGCCAGACTCCAATTCCTAATTGCGGCATGAGATTTCCGTCAACGAGTTTAATAATTGTCTGCTGACCCATTCTTACCTCCTCCAGATTTGGAATATCAGATGGACGCCTCGTAAATCCGCTTGCTAACTTCAAGCGTAATATCCTGGTGTTCACCTAAAGCAACCAAACCCTGCTGTTCTAGTTTTTGGATCATTCCCGGTATAGAGCTGCCATCAAGCTGATAATCAGAGAAATGGGTTTTTACACCGAGACTTTCAAAAAATTCACGAGTGGCATGGATTGCCTGATTAATACGCTGTTCTTCCGTTCCTTCCGTAAAATGCCAGATACGCTCAGCATATTGCAGAAGTTTTGCGTGTTTAGTATCCCGCTTTTCCTGTAAGAGATGCGGCAAAATAATCGCCAGTGTCTGAGCGTGATCTAAATTGTGAAAAGCTGTCAACTGATGTGCCAGCATGTGGGTTGCCCAGTCCTGTGGAACGCCTGCCCCCACAAGCCCGTTGAGGGCCTGAGTTGCCGTCCACATAATATTGGCTCGCGCATCATAATCTCTGGGATCTTTGAGTACCTTTGGCCCTTCTTCCAGTAATGTGAGAAGCAAACTTTCGGCGTAGCGATCCTGTACTTTTGCATTGACAGGGTAAGTCAGGTATTGCTCCAGTGTGTGTACAAATGCATCAACAATACCATTTGCGGTTTGGCGGGGAGGAAGGGAATAAGTGACTTCAGGATCGAGAATAGCGACTTTAGGATAAATAAAAGGTGATACAAAATGCAGCTTATCGTGTGTTTTCAGGCGGCTGACCACCGAAATATTATTTGTTTCAGAGCCTGTGGCGGGTAGCGTCAGAACGCATGAGAACGGAAGTGCAGAAGTGATATTTTCACCGTTGGTTGTCAAAATTTCCCATAAATCTTCATGGGAATAATTGACTGCGGCAGCAACGAATTTTGTGCCATCAATGACCGAGCCGCCACCCACAGCCAGTAAATAATTGATATCGTGATGGCGTATATATTCCACCGCTTTGATAAGTGTTTCATAGGCAGGGTTTGGTTCAATTCCGCCGAATCCGTCAACGGAATAACCTTCCAGTGCAGCATGAACCTGAGCAAGAACGCCATTATTCTTAATACTGCCACCACCATAAAGTAGCAATATTCTGGCATCCTGAGGTATTTCATTGCGTAACTGGGCTATCTGTCCTTTACCGAAAATGACTTTGGTTGGGGTGTGTAGTGTGAAGTTTTGCATAACAACAATCCTTACTGACTGAATAACAAAAACTTTTCCCATGTTTTAACATTCGGTTATTGAGTTATGTTGGTTTATTGCAGTGATAGAGTCCACTCTATGCAGGATCATGTATCTTAATGCCAGATTATTGGCTGTATGATGCTTGTCTGAGTGGACTCGGATTGTTTAATTTTTTTGTTGATAAGTTAATAGCTAGAAAAAATAGTGTGATTTTGGGAACAGCGGTAAATAACCGATTTGCTCATTTGTTTTTGTGTGATGATGCTTTTTTATGACGCCAGTACATCAATAGCGAAGCACCTAGTCCGCTGATTAACAGAATAACAGGTAAGATCATCAAAATATTCATGACCAAATCCTGATGCGCTTTAACAAAGGGTATCTGATTCAGGGCATAGCCAAAACTCACAATTATGATGACCCATAAGAAGCCGCTTAACCAATTAAAAAATTGAAAGCGTTTGCTGTTCAGACCGGAAATACCTGCGAAGGTGGGTAGGAGAGTACGGATAAAAGCGAGGAAACGGCCGATTAACAATGCCGTTAAACCGTGTTTGGCAAATAAGACATTCGCCCGTTGGCGCTGCTCTGCCGGAAGCTGGGCTAGCCAGTTTTTGATCATTCGGGTGTGTCCCAGCCAGCGCCCCTGCAAATACCCCAGCCAGCATCCGAGACTGGCAGCAATCGTCAATAATATGACAGTCGGAACAAACCCCATGACACCTTTGGCAATTAAAGCTCCGGTGAGGATCAGAAGAGTATCACCGGGCAGAAATGCGGCAGGCAATAAACCGTTTTCCAATACCAGTGTGACGAAGATAACACCATAAATAATCCAGATGACATCGGGATTGGCGAGTAGGGTAAAATCATGCTGCCAAAGCGCTTGCACGATCCCGCTTAACGTTTCCATATTTATCCTGTAATTTCGGTACAATATCTTTATGACAATTTTTGTACAACCAGTGTCATACAATCGAATTAATCATACAAGTCCATGTGTTCCAGTGTACCGCAAAACGACAGCAGGATAGTTGATTTGATTCAGCATATACACATCATGGATTACAGGATGCGTTGTGGTGGCGGGGGGAAATTGCCAGCAAAGAAGCACCTGTAAAATGAAGAGTATAAAAATAAAACAGTTAACTCAACGTAATGCGGGAGAAGCCAGCATCCAGATCATCTATTAAATCCTGGGGATCTTCCAGCCCGATATGCACACGAATTAACGTTCCTGTTTTTTGGGGAAAATGATAATTACGCAGGATTGCGAGTGACTCAGGGGAAATGCCCAGAATGAGTGATTCAAATCCTCCCCAGGAAAATGCCATTTTAAAATATTGCATATTATCCAGATAGTCAGAGAGCTGCTTGGGAGTCAGGCTGACATTCAACATAAAAGAAAACAGCCCGCAGGAACCAGTAAAATCACGTTGGAAATAGTCATGACCGGGACAGGAAGGCAGTGCAGGGTGATAAACCTCAGCGACTTCGGGGCGTTGGGAGAGCCAATTAGCAATGATAAGGCTGCTTTCTTCATGTTGCTTTAAGCGGACAGCCAGAGTATGTAACCCTCGATTTGCGGAATAAACAGTATCAGGATCAGCAATCTGCCCCATCAAATAAGAGCTTTCCCGTAATTGATCCCAACAGCGTTTATTGGCAACAGCCGTACCAAGCATGCCATCTGAATGGCCGATAATATATTTTGTCGCGGACTGAATAGAAATATCGACACCAAAATCCAGTGCTCTGAAAAGAACACCCGCAGCCCAGGTATTATCGATCATAATAACGATATCGGGATTAACCCGTCGGGCCGCCTGTACAATAGCGGGAATATCCTGAACCTCCATAGTGAGAGAACCGGGGGATTCAAGAAAGATGACTTTTGTGTTTGGCTGAATGAGTGAGGCAATCTCTTCACCGAGTCGAGGATCAAAATAATCAGTAGAGATATGCATCTTTTTAAGAATATTTTTGCAAAATTCCTGAGTCGGTTCATAAGCTGTACCGGTTAGCAGAACATGGTCACCTGTTTCTACAAATGCCAGAATGCTGTTGGTAATAGCGGCAGTACCCGAAGGATACAAAGCACAGCCCACTCCACCCTCCAGTTCAGCCATTGCTTCCTGAAAAGCAAAATGCGTCAGAGTGCCACGCCGCCCGTAAAACAGCTCACCGTTAGCCCTGTTTTTTATCGCATGCCTCATATCATCAACCGTCTTGAAAATGACGGATGAAGTACGCTGGATAATAGGATTAACCGCTCCCTGTGTGTATTTACGCTTTCTCCCGACTTCAACTAGCCTGGTTTCCAATTTTTTTTCTGACATATAACCCTCCCCCTGACTCATCACGATTGCTTAAATATACACTTCGTCTTTCAAGTTGCCTCTTTGTTGGCTGCACTCGTTCACCCCAGTCACATAGTTATCTATGCTCCTGGGGATGAACTCCCTTGCCGCCGCGACGCATCTTGAAATCCATTGTGTATGATCATTAGCAAGTTAAAAGAATAGTCAGATTTTTTACAAAGGGATTCTTACAACTTGACAAAAATTCAAGGTGAGTGAGAACGGTAAAAAAGAAAAAATGGATGGGATAACCCCTTTTTATTACCACTTTTTTTATTAAATAGTAATGATAATTACTATCAAATCGCGCAATGTCTGATATCATTTGGAACGGACTTTTTCCCTTATGTGATGAAAAACATGAAACTGGGCAAAAAGTGATAAAACATATACCTAATCGATTTCGAGCTTCAGCCAACAAAGAGGCGGTTTGAAAGGCGACAGATATATCAGGATTAGCAAGATGAGTAGCGATTCACTGCTAAGTAACAGAATCTATAAAAAAGAGAGTAAGGCTAACTGATGCGTAATTTGACAGCTTCTATTCTATTGGCATTCGGGTTAACAGGTTCAGCATGGGCTGATACTACACCAGCTAATACTGCACCAACTACAGCGGTTACCGCGCCAGAAAATCAGGCTGCCACTCAGGTAGCAGCGCCGGAAACACCGGTATCTTCCGTGGCTCCACAGGCTAGTGAAGTGAAAACAGAGACACAGCAAGGTGAAGCGCAGAAAACGGGCGAGGCAGCGACGGCAGAACAGCCAACAGTCACTACAGAAGTTACTGAAATAACAGAAGCTGGTGCAGTAGAAACCACAGTGGCGACAGAAACAGAAAATCTGTCCAGCGGTTTTGCAACGGATCTTTCCGTTTTTGGTATGTATCAGAATGCTGATGCGGTCGTAAAAAGCGTCATGATTGGTCTGGTGATTGCCTCTATTATTACATGGGCACTCTTCTTCTCTAAAGGCTCTGAACTGTTAATAGCGCGTCGCCGCTTACGTAAAGAACAGCTGGCTTTAGCTGATGTTGCCAGTCTGGATGAGGCAGTAAAAATTTCCTCAGACTTCGCTAAGAACAGCATTAGCCGCTTGTTACTGAGCGAAGCACAGACTGAGCGCAGCTTATCTGCCGAAAGTATCGATAAAGACGGTACAAAAGAGCGCACTTCATTCCGTATGGAGCGTGCAGTTGCTGCAATCAGCCGCCATATGGGACGTGGAAACGGTTATCTGGCAACTATCGGTGCAATTTCACCGTTTGTCGGCCTGTTCGGAACTGTCTGGGGGATCATGAACAGCTTCATTGGTATTGCCCATTCACAAACCACTAACCTTGCCGTTGTTGCTCCGGGTATTGCAGAAGCACTGCTGGCAACCGCACTGGGTCTGGTCGCTGCAATTCCTGCGGTCGTTATCTATAACATTTTTGCCCGTGTTATTTCATCATACCGTGGGCAGGTTGGTGATACTGCGGCACAGGCAATTTTGTTGCTTGGTCGTGATCTTGATTTGGCTGACAGAAAAACTGATAAAGCAGAAGCAAGGTAATTAATTATGGCAATACGTCTTAATGAAGATTTGGACGATAGCGGTGAATTACACGAGATTAACGTCACACCCTTTATTGATGTCATGTTAGTGCTGCTGATCATCTTTATGGTGGCCGCACCACTGGCAACCGTTGATATCAAGGTTGATTTACCGGCATCCACAGCTAAGCCACAGCCACGGCCGGAGAAACCGGTCTTTCTGACAGTTAAAGCCGACAGCCAGTTATTTGTCGGTGATCAACAGGTTGACCGTGACTCGCTCTCTTCAGTCTTGGATCAGACAACTCAGTCCAATAAAGAGACCACGATTTTCTTCCAGGCGGATAAAAGCGTGGATTATGAAACTCTGATGAGTGTCATGGACTCTCTGCGTAAAGCGGGTTACCTCAAAGTAGGGCTGGTTGGAATGGAAGCGGTAGAAGCGAAATAAACGCTACAAAATTAATTTTGTATGAGTAAAAAAACCTGCCCGAATAATAAATTCGGGCAGGTTTTTCTATCTGACATTAATTAAAAGTAAAAATGCTTACATATTTTTCCAATCAAACGGCAATAATTCACCCAATAGTAAAACCACCTCTTTATTTACTTTCACTTCGGTGTGTATATTCTCCCGATTTATCTGGCTGATAAATTCCCGACAGCGACCACAGGGAGGAATAATATCGCCGGATTTATTAACCGCGATAACTTTAATTATCCGGTTCCCTCCATGTTTTATCATATCGGCGATGGCACCGTGCTCTGCACAAAATCCCATAGAGCAGGAAGTATCAATACTCACTCCGGTATAAATATGGCCGGATTCACACTGAATGGCCGCAGCGACGTGACCATATTTAATATATTTATTTAATTGTGTCGGAGAAATAAGCTGGTGTGCAATACTTTCCATTTCATCAAAAGAGACCATAATTTATTTCCAATAAATAAACAATAAAGTTTACTCTTTAATACTACGAATAAGATCAACAACGGATTTCGCCATTTCCTCTTCGTTTTCTCCTTCTACCCGAACAATAATTTCCATGCCATTTTTAATTCCCATCGACATAATTTTGAACATGCTTTTTAAATTAGCGACTTTATCTCCTCTGATAATTTCTACTGTGCCACTATAAGTCTTGGCTAAATTACAGAGTTGTGCCGAAGGCCGGGTATGTAGCCCCGAAGGGGCTGTGACTATTACGGAATATTCAGTCATTAGATCACTTATTCCTATTCTATTCGTTTAATGAACCACCACGTGTCTGGATAACATTCTGATACCAGTAAAATGAATCTTTCTTATAACGAGCGAGATCTTTGAGGTCGTCATCAGTGCGGTTGACGTAAACAAAACCATATCGCTTTTTATAACCATTGCTGGTGGAAAGAAGATCAATAAAACTCCACGGGTTATAGGAAAGCACGACAACGCCGGAATCCATTGCCCGTTTAATCGCTTGTAAGTGTTGTTTCAGATAATCAATGCGATAGCTGTCATGAATGGTGCCATCAGATTCCAGAATATCATCAGCGCCAAAACCATTTTCGGTGATCATTAATGGCTTTTGATAACGGGTATATAAATCGCGTAATAGATACTCAAGCCCAAGCGGATCAATAGACCAATCCCAGTCGGTAGTATCAAGCTGTGGGTTTTTGTGGATCTGATAGTAATCAGGCTGGATCTCATAACCGTCCATTTGCCCTTTGATACCTGTCGGATTAAAGCCATCCATGCGCCTCTGAGCACCTGCTGGTGCGGCGGCGGCTGCATGGCTGCAATAGTAATTGAGAGCCAGAAAATCAGAATATCCTTCTTTGATTAACGCCATATCCCCATCTTCAATATTAGGTGCCAGCCCCTGGCTTTTCAGGTAGATCAAAGCGGATTGATTATATTCGCCTTTCAAATAAATATCGGTGAAATAGTAATTACGCAGATCATTGGCATTCTGAGCTGCCAGATTATCTTCTGGTTTGCTGGTCAACGGATAAATAGCTGAATATCCCAATGCTGCCCCAACCTGACCTTCCGGCACCCATTGATGGACTAATTTACAGGCGATCGCGTGAGCCATATTCATGTGATGATTTATCTGATATTTAATCTGTTCGTTATCGAGATACTGTTCAGGAATAAAACTTTTTTTCGTCCAGAATTGTACGATAATGCTTTGTTCATTAATCGTCAGCCAGTACTTGGCTTTCCTGCCGTATTCTTTGATAACAAATTCAGCGTAGTAGGCAAAATCATTGACACTTTGTCTGTCAATCCAGCCGTGGTATTTTTCCACCAAAGCCATTGGCATATCATAATGATAAAGCGTTGGAATTGGTGTAATGCCATTTTCTAATAATTCATCGATAAGATTATGGTAAAACTGTACGCCTTCATCATTGGGTTTCCCGATGCCATCAGGAAAAATACGCGACCATGCGATAGAAAAACGATAGGCTTTTAATCCCAGTTCTTTCATTAAGGCAACATCTTCTTTATAGCGGTGATAATGATCACTGGTAATATGAGAATCAGCTAACCCGGGTTTATTATTGAGAATATCTTGCTGTGATAATTTCTTACCATATTTTTCTGCTGCGCCTTCAACCTGATAAGCACTGGTTGCGGCGCCCCAGAGAAACGTTTCAGGAAATAGCGTGTTATTTTTCGTCATGATGATTTTTTCCTTTATTATCGTTCACATTTTTAATGTGTTTATATAAATCAATTATTTCTTCTCTCAGGAGTAACTCGCTACGTATCGTCATTAACGTATCCTGAGCATGAATAAATAGCAGACTTAATTTAATATCATCGCCCTGAGTCTCTTTTTGAATAACATCAGTTTGTGTTTGATGAGCTGACAACATCATCTTTCGTGCTTTTTCCATATATATGCGAGCATTTTCAAAATCGTCATTACGAGCGAATTTCATTGCTTTTTCACTTTTTTCTCTGGCATTACCTGCATCGAGAATAATTTCCATAGAAATAGCAATTAAGATATTTTCCTCACTATTCATGATTGTTTTTCCTTGTAGTAGAGTCGTTTTATGCTGCGTTGAGGCTTTCTTCTTCAATGCGTTTTTTCTCATACACTTTAAAGAAGGGATACCAGGTCACGAGGAACACGGCCATTAGCACCAAATAGCAGATAATCGCCCGCCAGTCCTCAGTAATCATGACGCTGGAAAACGGGGCTGGTATTTGACCGACCTGAATCATTTTGGCAGGGATATTCAGCCAGTCGGAGCGCATAAACACCCAGATAATGATCGGGCTGGTGATCGCATTAATCCACATCGGTAGCATGAGCAGTGGGTTGAGCACAATTGGTGTACCAAACACCAGTGGCTCATTGATATTGAAAAACGAAGGCCCGATACAGATATAACCTGTTGCCTTAAGATCTCTGGATTTTGAAAACAGCATTAAAAGATTCAGTGCGAGAGTGGCACCGGTTCCACCCATTGTGATTAACGCCGCTGTATACATGGTTTCATAAGTCACAATATTGGTCGGGGCCTGACCTGCCGCCACCAAAGTAATATTGGTGCTGATACCAAGCATAAAAATAGGCATTTGCAGGCCAGTAAATGTCCAGACGGAAATCCCCATTGAGAATGCAATAGCCGGAATTAATGCCATCAATATAAAGCCCGGCAGTGTCTGACCGAATGCAGCAATAGGTGAAAAGAGGTAAAGCAGGCGGGAGAAAATATCAATTTCAAAGGTGAATACTAATAATGTTCCGATTCCGATAGAAAGCAGAATCGGAATAATGGCGTGTATCCAGCCAGTGACAAAATCAGGTAGAGTACTGTCTTTCAGAAAACCTATTTTTGTGTATAAGTGGAAAAGATAGGAAACAAACAGGCCGGTGACAATCCCCAGTAAAATTCCTGCAGGGCCGAATCGTTCAAAACTAACAATCATATTACCGTCAGAAAACTCTGGCTTAATGAACATCATATAAACACAAATGGACGTCAGGCCGGCAATCAGGGTATACCGAAAATGATGAAGTTTTTCCATCATCTGATTGGCAATCATAAACGCTGTAATTAAGCCGAGCATGCCAAAGGAATATTCAGCTATTCGACCAAGATTGGGTAAAAAAGGAAGATAAGAACGAAATACATTATAAAAAAATATCAGTGAACCCGCTAAAATAAATGGGATGTTTTTCTGCATGGAACCAGAAATAGCAGCAACCCATGGTCGTTTAGTGAAATTTTGCATCGCTGGTGCAAACGAATCAGATAACCACGACATAAATGCTTTCATTTTGCATCTCTCTTTATTATTTTCTCTTCCATCAATTGGATATAAATAAAAAACCCCGGTGCTGTAAATAATAATGTTAATGATTCAATTTATTTGTTTAGTGTGGCTATAGCTAATTCCAGCAATGCCTCGCCATCCAGTTTGCCATAGATATTTTGAGGTACGACAATGACGGGAATATTATAAATATCAGCATGTTTCTGGAATTCTTCTTGTTGGGAGGCATAATGAGGGCCAAGAAATAAAATATCGATTACTGAAAAATACTCAGTAACTTCGCTTTCGCTTCTGGCTTCAACAGTAACGGATAATTCTTTTTTTCTGGCAGCATTTCTGGTTTTTGTAGCCAGCATTCCACTGGAAATACCGGCACCACAACACAACATAATAAAAATGGTTTTCATATAAACTCCTCATTATTTTGTCGCTAATTGATTTTTGTTTTCGGATATATAAACTACTATCTTAAATTCGGATTTAATATTCAATTATCTGTTTTCACTTCAGGAGGGCAATTTTCTGTTTTTTTAATTGGTTTAATTTGTAAGTTTTAAGCGTTACTTGTTCATTTAACAGGGGGGTTATAATGCTAAGGCCTAAGCAGAAAGAATTATTGAATTACTTAATGGAACAAAATAACCCGGTTTTAGCCGTTAAATTATCTCAGGTTTTAAATGTTTCAATCAGAACTGTCAAAAATTATGTGCTGGAAATTAATGAATCCTACAGGAGTAAAATCATTATCTCCGGACGTTCAGGGTATGTTTTATCATCTGATTCAAATCTTAAATTGAAGCAAAAACTCAGTGATTTTCCGAGAACCTATCAGGAAAGAGCATGTTATCTGATTAAGTCTATTCTGTTATTCAGGAAAAGTAATAAAATTTATGATCTCAGTGCAGATTTATATATCAGTGATTCAACTTTAAAATCAGTGATATATAAAATGAATGGTTCCTTTGAAAAATTTAATGTCAGGTTCTTATGCAAAAATAACCGCTTTGAAATTATAGGCTCTGAGCTGGACTTAAGAGAGTTAGCCTATCATACCATCATGGAGCAGGCAGACTACAGAACTCTGGATTTGAAAAAATTGGTAATATTATTCGGGGAACAGCAGGTTGAAATTATATCTGATATTATTGCGCAGGTATTTAATAATCGGGGCTACTCTGTTTATGAACTCTCATATACAAATCTTGTGCTGCGCTTTTTGATACTGCTCAAGCGATTAAATTATGGCAAGTATTTAAAAAACCAATTGGCCTTTATAGAAGAAAATCAGGGATTAAAATCAATAACAGAAGAGCTGTGTGACAGGTTACAAGATACTTTTAATACTCCTATAGAAGAGAATGAGAGAAAATTTTGTTACACCTTACTGAAAATCAATACCAATATTACTCAGACAGGGAAAAATAAATTAATTGAATCAGACAAAGCGGATTTATATCAGCTTTCCAGACAGCTCGCTGAATCGGTAGCAGAGCATTATTTGATTAATTTAGCAACGGATGATTTTATTTCATTATTCTGTTTGCATATTGCAGGTCTGAAAATACGCTTGCAGCACAATGTTCATACCAGAAACCCTATGTTGGATATGATAAAAAAAGAATGTCGTACTGTTTTTGATATCGCTGTTTTTATTTCCTTACAATTAAATGAGTTTTTTGGTAATAAACTGAATGAAGATGAGATTTCTTTTCTTGCTTTACATGTTGGTGCTGAATTTGAACGACAAAAAACTAAAGGTCACAAAGTACAGACAGTACTTTTATGTCCGGGCTATAAGGGCATTGAAAACAAAATATACCACCAGTTATTACGTGATTTTGGTGATGAAATAAATATTATTAAAATAATATCACAGCCTTCTGAACTGGAGTGTTTTGAATTTGAGTTATTGATTACAACTATAAATATTCCTTCCAGTCATAAATATGAAACAGTGTGTATCTCTCCTTTTCAGATGCGAGATAGGCGTGCACAGTTGCTTGGTAAAATTGATATCGCTAATGCGAACAGGAAAAGAAGAGTGCTACAACGTAATTTTGACCTGTTTTTTGAACCGGGATTGTTCTGGTTTGAACCCGGTTTTCAGCATAGGGATGAACTTATCGATGTGCTCTGCCAGACTATGTTTGCAAAGGGCTATACTGAGGCCGATTTTGTCAGTTATGTTTATCAGCGGGAAAGCGCTTCTTCAACTGCGTTTGGTATGCTGGCATTACCGCATTCAGCAAAGATGGATGCGATAAAGACCGGTGTTGCAGTCGCTATCAGCCCAAAAGGTATTCTCTGGGGGGAAAGTGAGCGTGTACATGTTGTTTTTTTGATTGCGATAAACAGAATCGACAGGGCGTGTTTTGCGGAGTGTTATGATGCGTTATTGGATGTTTTCAGTCAGGATGAAATGATTAATCAGCTAAATAAAATAACTTGCTTTGAACAGTTTCGGAGAATCTTCATCAGATCAGGTGATAATGTTGATATTGAAAGATGAGGATTTTGTTAATTATTAAAAAGCAGGCGTTGATTTTTATTATAACCTCAACGCCAATTCTTTTGCTGTGAAATAAAATTAGAATGGAAAGGTTTATTTCTTATCTGAACCAATAGATATTAATTTTATTATTGCTGTAATCTGTGGTGAAACATCTGTTTCTGGTAAAGGCGGGATCAGCCCTAATACCATTTTCCTAAGTGGTTCAGAAATGACCATGGAAATAGCCAGCTCACTGAAAGTATTATAATTAAACTTATTTAACACTCCTTGCTCATGTTGATTTTTTAACCAGCTTTCTAAAATAACTTTACTGTTTTCGATACCGCTTTTTTGATACTTTTCCAGTAAAGTATTGCGATGAGGGAAATCAGACTGTAATAATTTAAATAACCCCACTTCATTTTCAGACAAATACTTATCAGAAATATCCTTTAAATATTTTTCTAATAATATTATCACTTGATGGGAAGTACTGGCATTTTTGGTTAGAGATGGAGGGGAATTATCTTGCCAGTCTAATACAACTTGCTCAATTAGTTCTTCTCTGTTTTTAAAAAAACGGTAAAGTGTTTTTTTGGCGATTTTAGCTTTTTGGGCAATAACATCCATGGTTGTTTTGTTATAGCCCTGATTTAGCAAGAGAGAAAGAGTAATATCATGAATTTTTTGGCGTATTTCTGATTCCGGAATTGCTGGTCTGCCTCGTGCTCGCGGGTAGTTTTCTGCCATTTTAGCACCTTATAGGTTGTTAATATTTATTGTACTGGATTGGCGTTGTTCATTTAAAAATATAAGGAATGCTCCCTCGGAATAAAAGGAAATATCCCAATTTCCACGAAATACAGATCTCTTCGGCAGTTGTCAATATTTACAATAAGTGATTATCATGTGGTCCATAATACTTAACAGTGAAAAATGCTGTTTAGGGTTATATCGTCTCTTTTTCATTACTGGCCTGATTTTTTATAACTTACTGTTTTTAATAATTAATTGACATAATTGATGCTATTAGAGTATTGAATCTCTGCTCATTACGTGACCTGCTTCACAGGATAGCACTTTTGGATAAATTTTGTTAGCAAAAGGTTAAATTGGATCTTAGTATCGCTATTTCTAATTACAAAATTAACCATAAAGTAACAAAGATTGCTAAATGTTAATCCGCCTAATTAATCTTTTGGGAAATTTCTTTATTGAATAAGTGTTTCTTAGAAAGTGTATTTCATGGCGGTGGCAAAAGGTAAAATAACAATACAAGTGAGGACCATAATAATGACAAAACACAACGTAATAGCAATGGCAATAGCAATGGCAATTCCGGCTTGTTTTATAACTGGGACTGCAAATGCGGCTGAAATTTATAATAAGGATGGTAATAAAATAGATTTATATGGCAAAGCTGAAGTTCAGCGTTATTTTGCTAAATCAAAAAGCAAAGAAGCAGGGGATAATTCCTTTGGTCGTATTGGTATTAGAGGAACTACCCAGCTTACAGATTCTATTTCCGGGTATGGGCGCTGGGAATTCAATATGGGTGCCAGTAGAACTGAAGTTGAAAGTAGCCAATTTGCAAGAACGCGTCTGGCTTTTGTCGGTTTTAAACTGGGTGAGTACGGCACACTGGATTATGGGCGTAACTTTGGTGTTGTCTATGATGCTAACGCTCTGACAGATATGATGACTGTGTTTGGTGGGGATAGTATGGCCGCCACTGAGAACTTCATGATGAGCCGTGCAACAGGGTTGTTAACTTATCGTAATACTGACTTTTTCGGGTTAGTAAACGGTTTGAATTTCGCTCTGCAATATCAGGCTAAGAATGATGGCGGAACCCTAAATACCCGTAATGATATTGCGCGGCAGAATGGTGATGGTGTCGGTCTTTCCAGCTCCTATAATTTGGGGCATGGTTTTACTGTAGCTGCTTCTTATGGCAATTCTAACCGTACTACAGATCAGAAAAACGGTACTGCATCAGCTAAGGTGCTGGCAAAAGGGAACAAAGCAGAAGCCTGGCTGGTATCAGCAAAATACGATAAAAATAACGTTTATCTGGCCGCTATGTACGGAGAAGCTCGTAACCTGACCCGATTTGGCAGCTCAGTGGATAACCGCGTGATGTTCGCAAACAAAACTGAAAACATCGAGTTAACCGCTCAGTATCAATTTGATTTTGGTCTGCGTCCGGGGATTGCTTATGTTTACTCCAAAGGTAAAGATTTAGGTAAGGATCTGGGTGAGAATAATCTGTTAACAAACAAAAATTCTGAAGATTTGGTGAAGTATATTTCTGTCGGTGCATCTTATAATTTCAACAAAAATCTGGGCACCTATGCTGAATATCAGATTAATCTTCTGAAAGATAATGCTTTCACAAAAGCAACTAAGCTTAATACTGATAACGTAATGGGTGTTGGCCTAGTATATCGTTTCTGATAATAGCTGAAGTAATGAGCCTCAATGGTGCTGTCATTGAGGCTCTACCCGATATAAATTAGCTTTCTGCTTCACCACCCAGAGCATCAATCGTATTTTTTATCAGCGCACTTAACTCACCCGTCATCAGCGTAAAATCGGCATCAAATCGTTGGGCGACATCTTCACGATCAATATCGTCATTCTGGTCACGCAATGTTTCGCTGAACTTTATACGCTTGTAAGAGCCATCATCTGACAACATGAACTGAACCCGTTCTTCCCAGTCCAGCGCCAGTTTGGTGACATATTTCCCGGATTCAATGTGCGTTGCTATTTCGTCAGATACTAACTCCTGTTTCTTACAGCGGATAACTCCACCTTCTTCCAGAATGGCTTTCAATTCTGCTTCATCCATCAGAGCATAACCCGCAGGCAGGTCTCCTGAACGAACCCATTCAGTTAATGTTAACTCAATAGGATCAGCAAACGTCAGAGGAACGACAGGCAATGAACCCAGCGTTTTTCTGAGCAATGCCAGATTATCCTCAGCGCGCTTGGCACTGGCGGAATCGACAATAATCAGATGGTTAACAGTATCTATCCAGATATAAGTCTGGCTGAAACGGCTGAATGCCCTTGGCAATAAAGTATGAATCACTTCATCTTTCAGCGAGTCTTTCTCGGTTTTTTTTAATTTCCGGTGTTGTTCTCCTTCCAGACGGGCAATTTTGGCCTGAAGTTCCTGTTTAATGACCGGAGAAGGCAACATTTTTTCTTCTTTGCGTGCACAGATCAGGATCTGATTACCTGCTGCATGTGTTAGTGCTTCACCATGAGCACCCATTGGCGGAACCCAGCCTGTTTTCATCATATCCTGACTGCCACATGGGGTGAATGCCAGTGGGCTTAATTGTTTTTCCAGTTCATCCGCAGAAAGCGATATTTCTCGGTTTAAACGGTAAATCATTAAATTTTTGAACCATAACATGCGGTTACCCCATATTTATGCATTGTGACAAACGTCATATAAACGTTATTTGAAAAGCGTAGCTGTGCATGATAACGAATCATGTGGTGAAGCCCTAGAAATTCATACCCGTTGTTTTATAGGTTTTCTTTTTGTTGGTTATGCACAATTCTGAAAACAAACGTCCAATTCCTAAAACAAAGTGACGTTATAGTTCTTGATTGTTAATGCTGCTCAGGCAATGATCCTGTAACAACACGATCCAGTTAGGCTGAAAAATTCAGCTAACGGTTAACCACAGAGAAAAAGGTAAGCTATGCGTATAGGTATTGATCTTGGTGGAACCAAGATTGAAGTGATCGCATTGGGCGATCAGGGAAAAGAGCTGTTTCGTAAGCGGGTAGATACTCCCCGCAACGATTACCCGCAGACTTTGGCTGCGATTTCCGGTTTGATAGCAGATGCTGAACAGGCAACTGGTCAGAGAGGAACAATCGGTATTGGTATTCCGGGTGCAATTTCACCTTTTACCGGAAAAGTTAAAAATGCCAATTCTGTCTGGCTGAATGATCAGGTACTGGACAGAGATATTTCTGCCCTGTTGGGGCGCGAAGTCCGGGTTGCTAATGATGCGAACTGTCTGGCTGTATCAGAAGCGACTGATGGTGCGGCGGCAGGCAAACAAATGGTATTTGCGGTTATTGTCGGGACTGGCTGTGGCTCGGGTCTGGCATTTGATGGCAGAGTCCATGCGGGTGGCAATGGTCTGGCTGGAGAGTGGGGTCATAACCCGTTGCCGTGGATGGATGATGAAGACCGTGCATATCAGGAAGAGGTGCGTTGTTTCTGTGGTAAACCTGGTTGTACCGAGATGTTTGTATCGGGAACCGGCTTTATGAGAGATTATTTCCGCGCCAGTGGTATACACAAAAAAGGCCATGAAATCATGGAGGCCGTGGCACAAGGGGATAAAATCGCAGAACTGGCTATCCAGCGTTATGAAAGACGTCTGGCGAGGGCATTGGCACAGGTCGTTAACTTGCTTGATCCCGATGTTATTGTCTTGGGCGGTGGTATGAGTAATGTTGATCGTCTTTATCAGACTCTGCCCGGCTTAGTCAGCGAGTGGGTGTTTGGTGGCGAGTGTGCAACACCTTTCAAAAAAGCGCTGCATGGTGATTCCAGTGGAGTGCGCGGAGCTGCGTGGTTATGGCCTCATTCTCATAAATAACCGCATATTGCCCTTTATTTTTTCTGAAAGATGAAGGGCATACCATTTAGACCGATGAATAAACATAATGTATAAGACATTTCTTTTTGTCTTTGGCTGACTGCGTGTAAAAAAATAAATTTTACCTTAACCTGACTTAAGTTAAATTTTCAATTTAATGCATGAGTTGTATTTCTATGTTACGGGTAATAACAAAAATAAAAGTGCAATCAATGCGTATTATTAATCATATATTTTTTATAATAATAAAAATATATTTCGATTGAGGTTGATTAAATATATTCATTGAATTTAATTTTATGAGTTTTTATAGATTATAAAAAAATCGATTTATTAAATTGTGAATAATAAAAATTAATATAAAGAATACATTTTTTGTGCTGTGGTAAAAATAGTCTGTAATGATGATATTTAAACGATGAAAGGCTGTTTTATGATTCATGTCACATATTAGTGTAAATTTTTTCTAACCTGTTTTAATTAGTGTGCACCCCTTCACGAAAAACATTGTTTTCTTTAGTTATTATAAATACGTGTAATGGGATGAATACAGCACACGAACTTAATACATCAATGTAGTACAACATGATATTGGAGATTTAATTCTCCTGTTTTTTATTTTTCACTTTCATTTTTTAATCTTATTGCTGGTTAAATATGGCATGTTATAAATATTCTAACGAGGAAATTTCATTAGAAATAATAATCAATAATACTGATTCTATCATTTTTTAAACACGTCTTTTATTTTCACGAAAATAGTGACGGGTTTTTATTGCCCTGAATATATTGCGCACAGTTCGTGATAGCGGGACGTATTACCTAAAAATTAATCTTTGTGGGTGTCTTATTATGAAAAGCATGAAGCCATTGGCGGCATTAATTGGATTATTGGTTATTTCTGGCAGCGCTGGTGCTGTTACGGTTTACAATGACAAGGGAACCAAAGTCGATTTGATTGGGCAGTTTCGTCTGAAGGCAAAAACCACCAGTCAGGATCGCGATATCAATATTCGCGATGATGGCAGCCGCATTGGTATTGGTGGTAGTCATCAATTAACCAGAGATATTCGCGTATTTGGTAAAATGGAATGGGGTTCAGATACTCAAAGATCAAATAGCGATAATTCTAAAACCAGTTTTGAAATGTACAATCGTCTTGGTTATATCGGCGCATCCCATCGTGATTATGGCCAGATTCAATTAGGCCGGACTTATATTCCTATTGATTGGGTAAAAAAATCCAGCTACGGCTATGGCAACACAGGCGTATTTTATTTCAGTGATGTCCTGAGCCGTGCAACAGGCTACAGCAATGACGGGGTGGGCAAAAACAATTTCGTGACTCGCCTGCCGCAAACAATTTTTATTCAGACCAACAGTTATGAAGGCTTTAAGCTTGCTGCCACTTACAGTGGTAAATCTGGTTCAGATAAAGATCGCCAGCATGGTGATTTGCGCCACGCCTATTCTGTTGTTGGTTTCTATGAATCAAAGTTTGGCCTGAAATTTGATGCTGGTTACTCCGCGGCAACGGGAGAAGCACACCGAAAAATAGCGGGTGGCGAGCGTAAAGTTGCTGATGTTTCCCCACAAGACAGTTTACTGGCTTTTGGTATGGAATATTACTTCCCCGGACGTGAATTCTCTGTTGGTGTGGATTACGGACAGGCACGTTCCCGCAACTCAGGCATGATTTATCAGGAAGGCGGAAACAGTAAACTCAGTTCCAATTCCGTCAAAGGAAACTGGAAAGCAAACCTGTATGGCCTGGGTGCGAAATGGCACTGGGATAAAATTGAAAGCGGCATGTATGCAGGTTATTACCTGCGTGACGGTGATTCCAACACATTCAACTATAAAAAACAGACTTACACCGTTGGTTTAGATAAACGTTTTTCTGTTTCTCAGTACAATAGCATACGTCTGTTTGTTGAAGCGGCATATGATGATGCCCGCAGTGACAACCCGGTTTACAGAGATAAGAAACAGACCATTCTGGAAACCGGTGCACGTTTGTTTTTTTAATTGAATAAATTCTTTCTAAGAAAAATGTTATGGGAGAGCTTTTACCGGTTCTCCTCTCTACAAAGGGGTATAACATGTTGAAGCATGGGTTGAAAATTTCAGCACTGGCAATGTTGGTGGCATTTAATGTCAATGCAGCGACCGTTGATTTACGGGTTATGGAGACATCAGATGTTCATAGCAATCTGATTGATTTCGATTACTTTAAGGATAAACCGACTGAACAGTTTGGTTTGGTTCGTACTGCAAGCCTGATTAAAGCAGCCAAATCTGAAGTGACCAATGCCATTCTGGTTGATAACGGTGACCTGATTCAGGGTAGCCCGATGGCAGATTATATGGCGGCAAAAGGGCTGAAACAGGGTGAAGTTCACCCGGCTCACCAACTTATGAACACCATGGGTTATACCGTAGGTAACTTCGGTAATCATGAGTTCAATTTTGGTCTGGATTACCTGAAACAGGCGATAGCGGGAGCTGAGTTCCCTTATGTCAACGCCAATGTTATGGATGCCAAAACCGGTAAAAATTATTTTACCCCTTATATTATTGTCGATACTCCGGTTAAAGATCGGGAAGGCAAAGAGCACACGATTAAGATCGGTTATATCGGTTTTGTTCCGCCACAGATCAGTATCTGGGATAAAGCGAATCTGGATGGCAAAGTCGTTGTCAACGATATCACCGAAACGGCGAAAAAATTCGTACCTGAAATGAAAAAAGCAGGTGCAGATCTGATTATTGCCATTCCGCACTCCGGCTTCTCGCAGGAACCCTATAAAGCGATGGCGGAAAACTCGGTTTACTACCTGAGCGAAGTTCCTGGCATCAATGCCATCATGTTCGGTCATTCTCACGGCGTTTTCCCAAATAAAGAGTATGCCGGGATTAAAGGTGTCGATGTGGCTAACGGCACAGTCAATGGCATTCCAGCGGTAATGCCGGGCCAATGGGGAGATCATCTGGGCGTTGTTGATATGGTTATCAACAACGACGGTGGTGAATGGAAAGTGGAATCTGCTAAAGCAGAAGCGCGCCCTATCTACGATAAAGCCCATAAGAAAGCACTGGTTGAGCGTGATGATAAGCTGGCAGCGATTATCGATAAAGCTAATCAGGGAACCCGTGATTTTGTCGGTAAGCACATTGGTAAAGCCTCTGCCAATATGTACAGTTACCTTGCCCTGATCCAGAGTGATCCGACGGTTCAGATCGTCAATGATGCGCAGGTTGATTACACCAAACGCTTTATCAAAGGCGATCCTGATCTGGCTGACTTACCGGTTCTGGGAGCTGCTGCACCATTCAAAGCGGGTGGACGTAAAAATGCTCCTGCTGACTTCGTTGAAGTAGAAAAAGGTGATCTGACATTCCGCAATGCCGCAGACTTGTATCTCTACCCGAACACGTTAGTTGTAGTCAAAGCGAGTGGTGCTGATGTTACTGAATGGCTGGAATGTTCAGTTGGTATGTATAACCAGATCGATCCGAACTCGACCAAGCCACAGGAATTACTGAACTGGGATGGTTTCCGTACTTATAATTTCGATACTATTAGTGGCGTCAACTATAAGGTAGATCTGACTCAACCCGCGAAATACGACACGGATTGCCAGCTTATCAATAAAGATGCGAACCGTATCAAGGATGTTACTTATCAGGGTAAACCTATCGATCCAAAAGCCACCTTCCTGATTGCCACCAATAACTACCGTGGTTACGGCGGTAAATTTGCCGGAACCGGAGAAGATCACATCGCATTTGCTTCACCGGATGAAAACCGCTCCGTTCTGGCAGCTTATATTTCCAGAACAACCAAAGAGCAGGGTGTGGTATCAACACAGGCGGAAAATAACTGGTCATTCCTGCCAATCAAAACAGATAAGCAACTGGATATCCGTTTTGAAACATCTCCATCAGAAAAAGCAGCGAAATTTATTAAAGAACATGCCCAATATCCGGTGAAATACCTGAAAAATGATGATGTCGGGTTTGCCATTTATCAAATTGATCTGACTGATAAAAAATAACGCTTAATTGTACTGCCTATAAGTTTCAGGTTGCAGCTTTGGGCTGTAACCTGAAAGATGACGGTTACACTTTGATAGCTGATTTAAAGAGATAATGAGATGAATTATAAATATAAATTACTTCCGATTGTAATTGGCACAGCATTGCTGGCAGGGTGTGCAACCAAGCCGGCTAATGAATCATCAAATATCGTGGATGTACGAGTTCTGGGTCTGAATGATTTTCATGGCGCGTTGAAGGCACCTAAAAATCAGTCCGGCGGTATCGAACATATGGCAACGCTGATTAAAGAGCTGAAACAGGATAACCCGAATAATATCGTGGTTGCCGCCGGTGATTTAATTGGTGCCAGCCCGTTGCTCTCCTCGATGTTCCACGATGAGCCCAGTATTGAAGCTCTGACCCTTGCTGGTCTGGAAGCCACTTCGGTGGGGAATCACGAATTTGATAAAGGTAAAACTGAGCTGTTGCGTAAGCAGAATGGTGGCTGCCATCCGGTAACAGGTTGTCAGGGGCCAGCACCATTTAAAGGCGCTGGGTTTCAGTATCTGTCGGCTAACGTCACAGTTGATGAAACCGGTAAAACCTTATTTCCGGAATATGCCATCAAAGAATTTGAAGGAATTCCGGTGGCCTTTATTGGCCTGACACTGGAAGGTACACCGGCAATTGTCACACCTCAGGGAACGGCTGGTCTGAGCTTTTCCAATGAAGTTAAAACTATCAATGCGCTGGTGCCAGAATTGCAGAAAAAGGGTGTAAAAGCCATTGGGGTACTGATCCACGAAGGCGCAATGCAAAGACGTGACGCTGGTGGTGTTGATGTTAATGCCTGTAATGGCATAACCGGAAAAATCATCGATATCGTCAATCAGTTGGATCAAGAAGTGGATTTCGTGATCAGCGGCCATACTCATCAGGCTTATAACTGCGTGATTAACGGTAAATCGGTCACTTCTGCTCAGGCTAATGGTGCTTTGCTTACTAAGCTGGATCTGAAACTGGATAAAACCACCAGAGATGTTGTCGATTTCAAAGCAAAAAATATTTGGGTTGATAACTATAAATATGGCAAAGACCCGAAAGTGACGGAGTTATTATCTTCTTACGAAAAAATAGCGACACCTTTGGCAAATCGCGTGATCGGGAAACTGGAAAGTGATCTGAATAAGAAACCGACATCCGGTGGTGAATCTGCATTAGGTAAAGTGATCGCAGATGCACACCTGTATGCGACAACGACAAAAGAGAGTGGCGGTGCCGTGATTGCCTTCGTAAATAATGGCGGTATCCGTGCGCCAATGGATGCAGGGGATGTCACTTATAACGCGATTTACACCGTGCAGCCGTTCTCTAATGTGATGGTGACTAAGACGCTGACCGGTGAACAGATCAAGCGCGCGTTGGAACAACAGTGGGATCGCACGCGCCCAAGTGTGATGGCGGTATCTCATTCTCTTGAATACTCGTGGGATAGCTCAAAACCGGCAGGGCAGCGTGTGATCGCCAGCTCTATGAAGATTAATGGCAAGCCAGTTGATATGAAAGCCAAGTACCGTGTAGCGGCTAACGAATATCTGGCAACCGGAGGCAGTAATTTCTCCGTATTTAAAGAAGGCACCGATCCGGTATACAGTGTTCCTGATGTGGATGCGGTGGTGAAATATTTTGCCGAGAAATCACCGATTGCTTACCCGAAAAAAGACAGAATCACGGATATAAGTAGCCAATAATGTGATGGTGATTGTAAATACAAAAAATTACTGTAGATAAAATCACCATCAAACAGGTACTGTAATCTTTCTGCTGTTTTAAATAATAAGTGCAATGCTAATTGTTATGCATTGCACTTATATTTTTAATCTTTTCAAATTAAGTGAATGTATTACTTATAAACGTAATATTTATAACGTAATAATAATTAAGGTAGTAATAATAAATGAGATATTGAATAAATAATAAAAACAGTTATGGAGAGCGCTAATATGCAAAAAATAATGGCAAGGCTAATAAAAAATAAAATTGCCAGAGTATTAACCTGTTCTGTAAGTCTTATACTGGGAAGTGCCACATATTCTTACGCTGCTGTAGTCCCTGCCGGAACCCAATTAGCCGAAAAGCAAGAAATCACCCGCAATAATTTTTCCGAACCCGCTTCTTTGGATCCGCATAAATCAGACAGTAGCAGTGAATTTGATATTTTAGTGGATCTCTTTGAACGTCTAGTGGATACCGACAAAGAAGAAAAAATTATCCCTGCTTTAGCCGAACGTTGGGAAACTACAGATAATAAAACATGGATTTTTTATTTAAGAAAAGAGGCGAAGTGGTCAGACGGTTCACCGGTAACTGCCCATGATGTGGTGTTCACTTGGCGGCGGTTGGTGACACCGGATACTGTTTCTCCTTATGGGAGTTATCTGGTTCAGGCTAATATTACCAATGCACAGGCTGTATTATCCGGTAAGAAAAAACCGGAAGAACTCGGTATTAAGGCCCTGAATGATAAAACTTTAGAAGTCACACTGGAAAAACCAAAAGCAGGCCTTTTGCAAATGTTGGCACATGCGGTTATGTCTCCACTTAATGAAAAGGTTGTTACAAAACATGGTAACAAATGGACACAGCCACAATTTTTTGTCAGTAACGGGCCTTTTACACTTTCTGAGTGGGTCGTGAATGAGAAAATTGTTGGTGTCAGAAATCCTCATTATTGGGATAATAAAAATACCATAATTAATAAAGTTACTTACTTGCCAATATCTGATTATAAGGCGGATCTTAATCGCTATCTGGCAGGAGAACTTGATATTTCTAATGGTGGGCCAACAGATTTCTTTTCTAAATTACAAAAAGAACTGGGTGATCAATACCATATTAAACCGATAATGAGTGTTTCTTATTATCTTTTCAATACGCAAAAACCCCCATTTAACGATGTGCGGGTCAGACAGGCACTGACTTTAGCGTTGGACAGGGATGTAATTGCTGGCAGGGTGCTAGGGCAAGGCCAAAAACCAGCTTATCATGTAGTTTCTCCGGGTAGTGGAGGGATGGAATTAAAACATCCTGATTATGCTTCGTGGACGCAGGAGCAGCGCGTTGAAAAAGCTAAAGCGTTATTAAATGAAGCGGGTTTTAATGAAGGTAATCCACTGAAATTTAAACTTTTATATAACACTTCTGATGCTCATAAAAGACTTGCTATTGCTGCCAGTTCAATATGGAAAAAGAACCTCGGTGTTGATGCTATTCTGGAAAATCAGGAAAGTAAATCGCAGACAGAATCGCTGTATCAGGGTAACTTTGAAGTTGGCAGATATGCTTGGCAGGCAGATTATAATAGCCCATTTACCTTTCTGGAAATTTTCATGACAGGAAACACAAATAATATAACAAAATACAGTAATCCAGAATTTGATAAGTTAGTATTAAAGGCAGATGAAACTAATGAGCAAGCAATCTATCAAAAAGCACTTGATATTATTACCCATGATTCACCTGCCATTCCAGTTTATTACTTCGTCCGTGTTAAATTAGTCAAACCTTATGTCGGCGGCCTGTTTGTTAGCCCATTGGGACATATTATGACAAAAGATCTTTATATTATTAAACATTAATCTTCAATAGAAATAGCCTGCTTGTAATAGGCTATTTCTGAATTAAAAATCTAATTAAAATAATTAATGTAAAAAAAGTAAAAATATAATAATGGGGGTAACCAAACGATGCAGAAAATAATTTCTGGAATGATAAAAAACACAACATCGAAAGTATTAACCTGCTCAATAGCCATTGCATTAGGCAGTATTAGTTTTTCTGCTCAGGCGGCGGTTGTGCCACCCGGCACAGAGTTGGCAGAAAAACAGGAAATCGTGCGTAATAATGGCTCATTTCCTGCTTCATTGGATGTACATAAAGTAGAAAGTAATACTGAGTTAGATATCATTCATGATTTTTTTGATGGTTTGGTCTACACCGACAGAAAAGGTAATATCGAACCCAGACTGGCGGAGCGCTGGGAAACGAAGGATAACCAGACATGGGTTTTCCATTTAAGAAAAGGTATTAAATGGTCTGATGGCACGCCGATTACCGCTCATGATGTGGTATTCAGCTGGCGGCGTTTACTTGAGCCGACAATGGGTTCTCCTTATGGTAGTTATCTTGCAACCGCTCATGTGACAAATGCGAATGATGTATTACTGGGTAAGAAAAAAGGCGAAGAGCTTGGGGTAAAAGCGCTGGATGATTCTACATTGGAAGTGAAATTGGAGAAGCCAGTCGCGTATTTCTTACAAATGTTAACTCATCCGGTTATGGTTCCTATCAGTGAAAAAACAGTCAATAAATATGGTGATAGGTGGACGCAGCCAGAAACATTCGTTGGTAGCGGTGCTTTTAAACTGTCTGAGTGGACAGTGAATGAGAAGGTTGTTGGGGTCAGAAATCCTCAATATTGGGATGATAAAAACACAGTCATTAATAAAGTGACTTATGTCACCATCGTATCTGAAAAAGCCGATCTGAACCGTTACCTTGCAGGTGAAATTGATATAACTAAAACAATCGCATTAGATGCCTTTGCATCATTAAAAAAAGAAATTCCCGATCAGATGCATATTACGCCTATGCTATCCACTTATTATTATGCTTTTAATAACAAGAAACCGCCATTCAATGATGTCAGGGTCAGGTTAGCATTAAGTTTAGCCATTGACAGAGATGTTATTGCCGATAAGGTTTTGGGGCAGGGGCAGTTACCGGCTTATAATGTCCTTCCTCCTAATATTGGTGGGTTAAATTTAATTCCGCCTGAATATGCAGGGTGGACACAAGAACAGCGGATTAAAAAAGCCAGAGAATTATTAAATGAAGCCGGATTCAATAAAAATAATCCACTAAAAATTGATTTGCTTTATAACACAAGAGAAACTCATAAAAAAATAGCTATAGCAGTCAGTTCAATGTGGAAAAAAAATCTTGATGTGAATGCTGTACTGCAAAATCAGGAATGGAAAGTCATGCTGGATAATATGCATCAGGGTAAATTTGATATAGTCAGGTATGCATGGGTAGCAGATTATAATAGCCCGATGTCATTTCTGGATATTTTCGTAACAGGCAATAGTAATAATATCCAGCTCTATGAAAATAGTGATTTTGATCAAATGGTCCTTAAATCAGGGGAAACTAACGACATAAAACATTATCAAAATGCAATGGATATCATAACCAATGACACACCTGTTATTCCTATTTATTA
The DNA here is from genome assembly GCF_963876495.1 of Xenorhabdus sp. KJ12.1. Taxonomy (NCBI): domain Bacteria; kingdom Pseudomonadati; phylum Pseudomonadota; class Gammaproteobacteria; order Enterobacterales; family Morganellaceae; genus Xenorhabdus; species Xenorhabdus sp. KJ12.1. The sequence continues at coordinate 55,778 of NZ_CAWNQH010000083.1, read as the reverse complement.
CTACGTGAGTAATAAGCTGGTAAAACCTTATATTGGTGGTTTTCATCCTACTCCCATGGAGTATATTTCAACGAAAGATCTTTATGTCATAAAACATTAATAAACAGATAGAGAGTCTTAATAGGCTCTCATCCCATTTGCAGGATTAAAACAATGAAAATAAAAAATATTAAAAATAGAGCTATAAAACAATTATCCTGTTTGGCTGCAATAACATTAGCCGGTGTAGTCACTGTATCCCATGCGGTCATTATTCCACCCGGAACACAATTGGCGGAAAAGCAGGAAGTGGTACGTAATAATGGTAGTGAACCTGTTTCATTGGATGTGCATAAAGTTGAAAGTGATACCGATTTTAATATTATTTATGATTTTTTCGATAATCTGGTGTATACCGACAAACAAGGTAATATTGCTCCCTTATTAGCAACTAGCTGGGAAACTCAGGATAATCAAAACTGGGTCTTTCGTTTAAGACAGGATGCTAAATGGTCTGATGGTTCTTCTATCACTGCCCATGATGTGGTTTTTAGCTGGCAGCGTTTACTTGATCCGGCAGTTGGCTCACCTTATGGAAACTATCTGATTGATGCTGCGGTAATGAATGCTAAAGATGTGCTTAAAGGCACAAAGAGTGCTAATGAATTAGGCATAAAAGCATTGGATAATTATACGTTCGAAGTGAAGTTAGATAAACCTATCGGGGATTTTATACAGAGACTGGCTCATCCTGTCATGGTTCCTGTCAGCGAAAAAGTGGTCAGAAAATATGGTGATAAATGGATACAGCCTGAACACTTTGTTAGTAGCGGTGCATTTAAATTATCTGAGTGGGTAGTTAATGAAAAAGTAGTGGGTATCAGAAACCCCTATTATTGGGATAATAAAAATGTTGTTATTAATAAAGTCACATACCTTGCTTTAGAATCAGCAAAATCTGATTTGAACCGTTATCTGGCGGGTGAAATAGATATTACCCTGACAATTCCACAGGACTCATTCGCATCATTAAAGCAAAAATATCCGGAACAAGTGCATGTTTCTCCCAGACTGGGCGCTTATTATTATGAAATTAATAACGGAAAAGCACCGTTTACTGATATTCGGGTCAGGCAGGCATTAAATCTGGCAATAGACAGAGATATTATCGCTGATAAAGTGTTAGGGCAGGGGCAAAAGCCTATTTATACTTTCCTACCTCCCGGTATTGGCGGTTTTGATTTTAAACAACCGGATTTTGCTGATTGGACGCAGGAACAACGGGTCGAAAAAGCCAGAGCATTATTAAAGGAAGCCGGATTTAACCAGAACAATCCACTTAAATTTACTCTGTTGTATAACACGCTTGAAGCTCATAAGAAAGTGGCTATTGCCCTCAGCTCAATGTGGAAAAAAAATCTGGGTATTGAGGCAACCCTACAAAATCAAGAATGGAAAGTAGTTCTTGATAATAAATATCAGGGTAAATATGATCTTGTCAGATATGGCTGGATTGCAGACTATGATAGCCCGATGACATATTTCAATATATTCACTACAGATCACACACAAAATTCATCATATTATTCAAATAAACAATTTGATGAAATAGTTATGGAATCAGGGAAAACAAATGATAAAGCGGGTTACCAAAAAGCACTAGATATTATTACTGAGGATACCCCAATTATCCCTATTTATTCGGCTGTGAATCATAAAATGATTAAACCTTATCTTGGAGGTGTTTATGTTGATCCACGAGGCTACTATCTGACAAAAGATATGTATGTGATTAAACACTAAATACGGTTCTAATAAAATGATTGCTCATATCTCTGATCACGGAGATATGAGCTAATACTACATGATAATTGTGATGCATATAATGTTTTTGGAAACAAATGTTGTGTTTTTGTTAATCAAATAATTCCTATATGAAATCATTATTTTTGCATGTAATTATAACTTAGGTGTGAAATTTAACATTAATTTATATGTCTGATACCAGATATTATGTTTTTTTAGATTTGTTTTTGTTGTATTTTAGAGGTGTTATTTCTTTTTATTAGTTGATGAAAAACTCATGTTTTATTTTTCATTATGAATTAATTTTTCTTATTATTATTCAATGGGCAATTATTTCTCTCTCAATCAATAAAATAAATAATTTATTAAATCAGGTGATTATGGTGATAATGGTCATGATAAAATATTGTAATGAATAGTATCACACGTATGTAATTAGGCCAGATAGCAATAAGAAATAAACATTGACATCAGATGTTGGCAAGAATTATAAAACAGCCAGCAGGGTTGAAATTTTTATAAGTTTTTATTGAGTTATGAAGGGTAGAGAGCACACATATTTAGTGGGCATGTATATTTCTGACTACAATTAGTAAATTTATATGATAAAAATAAATAATTTATATTTTAGCTATCGAAACAGGGAAATCCAGAATGGATTTTTTAAGAATTTATTTAAATCAAATGAAACTGAGGTGAAATTATTTGAAAGCCTAAGTATTGAAATATTTAATGATGAGAAAATTATTGGATTGCTGGGGAAAAATGGAGCAGGTAAAACAACATTAATAAAGTTAATTACGGGAATTTTAACACCAAACTCTGGTGATATTACTGTGTTTGGCACCTCTCCATATGGGCGTCCTGCAAAGCTTTTATCTAACCTTGGTGTCCTTTTTGGAAATCGGTCAATGCTCTGGGAGGAGTTATCTCTCTATGAGAATATAGAACTTTTTTCAAAAATATATAAACGTATTTATGATAAAGATCATGTTGAGAGCATGATAGAGATGATGAATCTTAGAAATATTGCAAGGAAACCAGCAAAAACGTGTTCTTTAGGCCAGTCTGTTAAATCTAATTTATTAATACATATGTTGAATAAGCCAAAGCTTCTTATTTTGGATGAGCCAACGATTGGATTGGATATAGAATCACAGATTTTATTACGTAGTATTTTAAAAGATTATGCTGATAACAATGAGAGTAAAATACTTATTACTTCACATAATATGATAGATATAGCTGATATCTGTAAGGATATTATCTTTCTGAAAGAGGGCGAAGTATCAAGAGTAAACCTGAATGAATGTGATTCCAAGGAAAAGAATGCGATATATTTAGAGAGGTTATTCTTGTGATTGCTAAATTCTCTTTTATAGAAGCTATCAGAGCTAAGAATATTATATTAGGCTACTACTTTCTTATAATAACACTGTATGCTGTTGAATTATCCTTTTGGAGTACAATGACAGGTTCAAGTGATTTTGCTCATTACACACGTAATGAGATAATCACTTATATATTATGGTCAGTGATGATTTTTCAGTTAACAAGTATTTCAGGGTTTCCGGAGAGGTTAGCATTCAATATTGAAGATGGTAGTATTGATAGGTTAATTATCATGCCAAAGTCAATATTGCTGTATTATTCTGAGTATGCTTTTGGGCAGATGTTAGCCAGAATGTTTGTTATGTCTCCATTAGTTATTTTCATCATCTGGTATCAGGGTAACTTGCCAAACTTTTTATGGCTGTTGGTTGCGTTATGTATAGGTTTATTCATTAACTTATATTTAACAATGATATTATCTTGTATGGCTTTTAAGTTCAGAGGGGCTTACTCCTTTATTATGGTAAAGGATACGTTATCATGGGCATTATCAGGTGCCGTAATACCATTAGATGTATTTAATGACACCATAAAAATGTTTTTTAATTATATTCCTTTTCAATATATTACTTACGTTCCTGTGAAAATTGCAACAAATTCAATTTCTCTTTACTTTATACTGAGTGGTTTATTGGTAATGTTCTTCCTGATGATAATTTTCAGTGTCATCTGGAGTTATATGATAAAATATAATCAAGGGTATAATGGCAATGCTTAATATTATATTTATGGGGTTTAAAAATAGTTTATCAGAAGCTAAAAAAAGCCCTTTTAATTTTTGGATGGCGGCTTTTATTAATTTTAACTTCTATGTGGCGCAGGGTTTTTTCTGGTATGCCATTTTAGGATCAAAATCTTCTGATTATATTTTGTCTAATGACTTCGTTTTTATCTTTTTTACTACTGTATGTCTAGTAGATAATTTTTATCTTTTTTTATTCGGAAGAGGAAGTTTTTTACTGACAAATAAAGTTAAGTCATTAAAATTAGATCCACATTTGATACTGCCGATAAATACTCAGTTTCTTTATGTTGCAACAGGAATTGCATTTGAACACTTTTTATTGTCATTTTTATCTTTAGTATTGTTTTTTGCTGTTCATATTTATTTAAATACTGATATTTTGTACATATTTTTACATTTAATCATGGTCTTTGAGGGGGTTTCAGTTCTGACAGCGATCACATGGATCATAAGAACGAGCATATTCTGGACATCTGCTTTAGTCAGTATTAAATATTCTAACCCTTGTTTTAAGGTGTTAGTCAGGCCTGAGCAGTCTTTTCACGGCTTGATACGTATTATTCTGATGTTTGTACTTCCTTGTTTATTTATAACTGGCGTTCCCGCTTCAGTTGCAAATGGGATAATGAGCGTGAAGTGGTTTTTTATTCAGTCAGCCATCACATTAATTTTAATTATTGTGGCTAAATTATTTTTTGATATTGGCGTCAGAAGATATGCCAAATATGTAACGTGAAAACAAGTGTTGAAGTGTTTTTTTAGATGGCAGGTAAGTCAGTTTTTTATAGAGAAATATAATGATGAATGTTTAAGTGATAATATAATTATGGAGAGCTTTATTATGGCTATACAAAAAATGATGACTAATTTAGCAGTAAAGAAAAAAATCAGCATACTCTCTTGTGTTATTGCAGCAATATTTGGAAATGTTTCATTATCTTACGCCGCTGTTGTGCCGGAAGGAACAAAACTGGCGGCTAAGCAGGAAATTGTACGTAATAATGGTTCAGAACCGGCCTCACTGGATATCCATAAAGTTTCAAGTGATGTTGAATTTAATATTATCAGTGATTTCTTTGACGGGCTTATTCATATTAATAAACAGGGGGATATCGAACCAAGATTAGCAGAACGTTGGGAAACTAGTGATAATAAAACATGGGTTTTTCATTTGAAAAAAGATATTAAATGGTCAGATGGTTCTCCTATTACCGCTCATGATGTGGTATTCAGTTGGCGACGTTTGATTGATCCTGATATTGTTTCACCTTATGGCAGTTATCTTGAAAATGCTTTTATTGTGAATGCAAACGCAGTGTTGATAGGAAAGAAAAAAGCAGAAGAACTTGGCGTAAAGGCTTTGGATGATTTGACTCTGGAAGTCAAATTAGAGAAACCTATTGGGGATTTTCTACAGATGTTAATTCATCCGGTTATGTTTCCTATTAGTGAGAGGGCGGTAAAAAAACATGGCGATAAGTGGACTAGACCGGAAGCTTTTGTTGGGAGTGGGGCATATAAACTCTCTGAATGGGTTGTAAATGAGAAATTAGTTGGCGTCAGAAATACCCAATACTGGGATAATAAAAATACAGTTATTAATAAAGTGACGTATCTTCCTTTGTCCTCAGAGAAAGCAGATTTGAACCGCTATTTGGCGGGAGAAATTGATATTACCTTTACTATTCCGGCAGACTCTTATCCATCATTAAAGAAATCACTTCCTAACGAGGTACATATTTCTCCCAAATCAACCGTATATTTCTATGATTTTAATAATAAAAAAATACCTTTTAATGATATCAGAGTAAGACAAGCACTGAGTTTAGCCATAGATCGCGATGTTATTGTTGATAAAATATTAGGGCAAGGGCAGTTGCCAGCTTATACAATGCTTACTCCTAATATTGGAAAATTTAATTTTGACCAGCCTGAATATGCTTCCTGGACTCAGGAGAAGCGGGTTGCCAAAGCCAAGGAGTTATTAAATGAAGCTGGATTTAATAAAGACAATCCACTTAAATTCAACTTGCTCTATAATACGCAGGAAGGACATAAAAAAATTGCTATTGCTGTCTCCTCAATGTGGAAAAAAAATCTTGGTGTAAATGCCATTTTGGAAAACCAAGAATGGAAGGTTATGTTGGATAACATGCATCAAGGGAAGTTTGATGTTATCCGCAGGGCATGGGTTGCGGATTATGATAGCCCGATGACATTTTTAGCTTTATTTTTATCTAATCAAGTAAAAAATACATCCCTGTATGAAAATAGTATCTTTGATAATTTGGTGAAAAAAGCAGGTGAGACTAACTCTAAAGATTATTATCAGCAGGCATCAGATATATTAACAAAGGACTTACCTTCTATCCCTATTTATTATTACGTTAATCATAATATGGTTAAACCTTATGTTGGTGGTTTTAATATCAACTCAAGGGGGGAATACTTTACTAAAGATCTTTATATTATAGAACATTAAAGTATAAGAAAATTATCCTTATCAGAATTCAAGCTGCATCTGGCTCAGTTGCAGCTTTTTTTACTGTGCTATTCATCATCGAAATCATTAATTGGCTTTTTTTAAAATGTTATTTTTTCAAGTGCTATTATTAAATAATAGATGTGTATGCCTTATTTAAAGTACACGACAATGTTTCTAATTAATAATAAAAATTATATTACAGCAATAGAGGAAAATGACATGTTAAATAAAATAATTAATAGAGGAATGGAAATATTAGTTTATTCTATGACTATGATATTTTTTAGTATTACTTCATCCTATGCCGCCGTTATTCCACCCGGTATACAATTGAATGAAAAACAGGAGGTTATTCGTAATAATGGTGCAGAACCTGCATCACTTGATGTTGATAAAGCTGAAGATAATGTTTCACTGAATATTATCAATGATTTTTTTGAAGGATTAGTCGGAACGGATAAAAACAATAAAATTGAACCCAGATTGGCTGAAAGCTGGGAAACAAAAGATAATAAAACGTGGGTGTTTCATTTAAGAAAAGGTATCAAATGGTCTGATGGTACACCTATCACTGCTCATGATGTTGTTTTCAGCTGGCGGCGGTTGATTGAGCCTGCAACAATTTCTCCTTATGGCAGTTATCTTGCTGATGCTTTCGTTGTCAATGCGCAAGCTATTCTTAATGGCCAGAAGAAAGCGGAAGAATTGGGTGTTAAAGCGCTGGACGATGCGACGGTTGAGGTTAAATTGGAGAAACCGGTTGGTTATTTTCTACAAATGTTAGCCTTTCCGATTCTGTACCCGATTAATGAAAAAGTAGTGACAAAATATGGTGATAAATGGGTAAAACCTGAATATTTTGTCTCTAGTGGGCCATTTAAGCTATCTGAATGGCATGTTAATGAAAAGGTTGTTGGAGTCAGGTATCACTATTATTGGGATGATGAAAATACGGTAATTAATAAAGTCACGTATCTACCCATTTCGTCAAATAAATCAGAATTAAATCGTTATTTAGCCGGAGGGGTTGATATGACATTTACTATTCCGTTAGAAGACTTTTCTTCATTAAAACGAACAATAGGAGGACAGATTCATATTACGCCGCTTCTGAGTACATATTATTATGATTTTAATAATAAAAAATATCCGTTTAATGATACCAGAGTCAGACAGGCTTTAAATTTATCTTTGGATCGGAATATTATTGCTAATCGGGTTGTTGCTCAGGGCCAGATACCTGCTTATACCATACTGCCACCGGGGATTGGTGGGTTTAAATTTAAATTGCCGGAATATGCTTCGTGGACACAAGAACAACGAAATAAAAAAGCACGGGAATTATTAGCTGAAGCAGGTTTTAATAAGAACAATCCCCTTAAATTTAACCTGGTTTATAATACATCAGAGCAACATAAAAAAATTGCAATTGCTGCTGCTTCTATGTGGAAAAAGAATCTTGGTGTCATTGCGAAATTACAAGCCGAAGAATGGAAAGTCATGCTGGATAATGAACATCAGGGTAAGTTTGATGTCGTCAGGGGAGGATGGATTGGGGATTATAATAATCCTGTATCCTTTTTAAATATATTCAGTACTAACCAGAGTAATAACACTTCATTCTATTCAAATAAAGAGTTTGATAATTCGGTGGAAAAAGCGGGAGAAACCAATAATCAGGCTGACTTTCAGAGGTCTGTTGATATTTTGATAAAAGATGCTCCTATCGCACCCGTTTATTATGCTGTGACTGCGGTATTAGTAAAACCTTATATTGGGGGATATTATGCCAATATATCCGGATTTACAGCCACGAAAGATCTTTTTGTCATTAAGCATTAATAAACTCAACATAAATAATGAGGAAGATAGCCCTATGCAGAAAGTCACAATTATTACGGGTGGTTCCCGTGGTATTGGTAAAGCAACAGCGCTTGATCTGGCAAAGAAAGGGCATCATGTTTGCATTAGTTATCGCTCTCGCAGAGAACGCGCACAGGAAGTTGTGGACATGATCCAAAGCCTGGGGCAATCGGCACTGGCTGTTCAGATGGATGTAACCGATGAACAGCAGGTTATGGCTCTGTTTCAGAAGGCGGAAAAGGAACTGGGGTATATCACTGGGCTGGTGAATAATGCGGGCATTTTAAAGGCTCAGACTACCATTGAGCAGCTAACTGCTGAGCGTTTGAATGAGATGTTTGCCACCAATATCACGGGCTATTTTCTGTGTGCCAGAGAGGCAGTCAAAAGAATGGCTTTCCGGCATGGGGGACAGGGTGGGGCGATTGTTAATGTTTCATCAGCAGCGGCAAGGTTGGGGGCTCCCTATGAATATATCGATTATGCTGCTTCAAAAGGGGCTGTAGATACATTGACCACGGGGTTATCTCTGGAAGTTGCGGCACAGGGGATAAGGGTAAATACCGTTCGCCCCGGATTAATTTATACCGAAATCCATGCTGATGGCGGTGAACCTGACAGGGTTGACAGAATTAAAGATTCCCTGCCGATGAAAAGAGGCGGGCAGCCTGAAGAAGTCGCAGCAGCGATTGCATGGTTGCTATCTGATGATGCATCGTATGTAACGGGTAATTTTATGGATTTGGCGGGAGGAAAATAGACTTTCGCTTTTTTGGAACTAAGAACTCAACCGGAGAAAATGGCGTATTTTTCCGGTTGAGTTATCTGGCATATTGCGACAAAAAGTTTGACATTATTGCTTAGGTTTAAGAATTATTTTCCCGAACGTTATTTCAATATTAATGGGTTGCTCTATCAATTGACTGTCAGTTAGCCAGTCGCCGGCAAGATAGAGTTCTCCATTTTCACGAATATTATCTATTCCCTGTTCTGGCTTGTTTTCAATTTGGTGGATCAGATCAGTAAGATCAGTCTCGGGGGCAAGCAGAGAAAGAATTATCCCATCTGAGTGCTGGGATATATGAAAGAGTGAATCAGAAATAAACCCGGCATCACTGAGTTTGCTGCCACTGAGGGTTAACTCGGGGATATCAGTGTGGCGAAATAAAACATGAAGACTCATTTGACGTTCCTTGTGTTATTTGGAGATTTCGTAATACTTTAGCAGTACTTTAAGTGGTGAGAAAATTATGTTGTGAGAAGTGTTAATCTTATTCAGGAAATAAAAACCCCGCCGATATTATCAGGCAGGGTTTTGTATTAAATCACTTAATTAAAGCGAATTAGGCTGCGTTAATGCCATACTGAGCACAAACAGATGCCAGGCCACCCGCATAGCCTTGACCAACTGCACGGAATTTCCACTCACTATTGTGGCGGTACAGTTCACCGAACAGCATCGCAGTTTCAGTCGAAGCATCTTCAGTCAGGTCATAACGGGCAACTTCAGCTTGTGTGTCATCGTTAACCAGACGAATGAACGCACCTGAAACCTGTCCGAAGCTCTGACGACGAGTCTGAGCATCATGAATGGTGACAACAAAAACGATTTTATCTACATCAGCAGGGATCTGATCCAGTTTGATTTTCAGTGATTCATCATCACCATCCCCTTCACCGGTGCGGTTATCGCCAGTGTGCATAATAGAACCATCAGAAGATTTCAGGTTGTTGTAGAAAATGAAATCAGCATCACCGCGTACTTTGCCGTTTGCTGCCAGCAGGAACGCTGAAGCATCAAGGTCAAAGTCCTGTCCGTCAGTCGCGCGGGCATCCCAGCCGAGACCGATCAGAACATTTTTCATTGTTGGCGCTTCTTTGGTCAAAGAAACGTTACCGCCTTTAGAAAGAGATACACCCATTATTTTTTCCTCATTTATTTATGGAGTTAGCTTGTTTTTTCTTTTTCGGGAAACAGCAAGCTGGCAATAATACCGGCAGCCAGTACCCCGAGTACGACAAACAGGCTGCTTGTCGCCGAAATAGAGTAACCGTGGTGGAACATATGTTCAGATGCGTTAAGCCCCAATTTGATAGCAATAAAGAACAGCAGGACAATAACGGCTTTTTCCAGATGGACGAGATACTTTTTCAGTGCCTCCAGTACAAAGTAGAGTGTACGCAGACCTAAAATGGCGAACATCATGGCACTGTAAACGATCAATGGTTCACGGCTGACAGCAATCACCGCGGGAACAGAGTCAAAAGCAAACATGACGTCAGAAAGTTCAACTACAGCCAGACACAGCATCAGTGGCGTGGCATAAAGAGCCGCTTTACCGACACGCCCCGCTTTTTCACTATTGTTTTTAAGATCACTGGTTTTACGGCCGATCGTTACATCAGCATTTTCTGGTTTTGCCAGCTCTGCATCGACTTCTTTCTGAGTGAGCATGAAATCATGACCGCGCAGTTTCGGCCAGATAGGGAAGAAACGCTTCACCAAGCGGTAGGCTAAGTGTTGTGAGTAATCTTCGATTTCATCATCATTGTCACCACTTTTCAGCATCATAACTGCTGTCCAGCCGACGATGGCGGCAAAAACCATTTCAACCCACGGTCCCAATGTCAGTAGGCTTGCCCCGATAGCAACGAAAATACCACGGAAGACAATGGCACCAACTATGCCCCAGTAAAGAACGCGGTGGCGATAACGATCCGGGACAGCGAACCAAGAAAAAATTGCCATAATGACAAACAGGTTATCGACGGAAAGCACCTTCTCCAGTGCATAACCGGTGATAAACAGGCTTGCGACTTCGGCGCCGTGATGGACAAACAGGAATCCCGCGAAAACAAAAGCGACAGCAACCCAGAAGACAGACCAAAGAGCGGCACTGCGCAGCGAAATCGGCTTATCATGACGATGCATAAAAAGGTCGATAAAGAGCGCACCAACCGACAGAATAATAAATACAGCAACGGTTTCCATCGGAAAACCAATGTGCGTGGATACCATGAAGTAAGCCTCTTAATTATCCGCGATTACAGATCGAAATCTGCCGGTACAAAGCCTAAGGCTGTGCATATTTCTCTGGCAGCATTTTTTTCATCGTTATCAAAGTCGCCATCACTTTTGGCAACAGCAATTCCGACACGTAAAGCAAGCTGTGCTGCTTCCGGCTGCTGTTTCAGCGCCATGATGTATTTCATCGCTTCGCCTTTACCGATATCAGCATCAAATTCATAACTGCTGACCAGCTTGTTGAAGAATTCGATAATTTCAGTCGTATCGAAGACTTTCAGTTCAGGGGAGCTTTTGATGAATCCCACCATTTTCTGTTTTTCTTCAGAGCTGACACCGTTACTTGCCATTGCGACATGCGCGCACACAGCAACAGTTCCTTCCATGAATTTTTTGTTTTTGAAACGGCCAACCTGATTGGTCAGCTCTTCGCGGCCTGCACTGAATGCCGATTTGATTTTGTTTAAAAAGGACATAAGTCCCTCCGTTAGTTTGTATAACGAGTATGTATTAAACGTATTATTTACTGCCCGATGTCCAGCGAAAGCCCCAGCCAAAAGCTTGGTCCATCTCTTTATGACCACTAAAATACTGGTTGATACGCTCTACCTGAATGTCACCGTTGTCATTAACAAGACGGGCAATGGCACACATATTTTTGCGGTTATGCCCTTCTGTCAGACGGGTTTCAATCGGAGGCTGGTCATTGACGTAAATCGTGACAATACCATCCGTATTGTTCCAGCTCGGTACACCTTCGTAGATAAAGGCATAGATCAGCACTTCACTGATATTTTTCCACTCAAGACCATTGATATGGAGCCATTCACCATCAGTAACACTGCCTGTGCGATCATCCCCCTGTAACTGGACATAAGGCTCGCTATGATAAGCACCGAAACCGTTCCCTAATGCCTGTATAACGTCACGGGTGCCATCGCGGAGCCGGACGAAGGCACCGAGATCCAGATCTACCCCTTTACTGGTATTAAACAGATTCTGGAACATGCCACGGCTGGCAGGCGCTGCTCCCTGATTCCAGTTAAGATTGACGCGGATCTCACCGAAGTTGTCACATTTACTCAGGCTGATAGCGGGTTTTTCTTTCGTCAGAGAAACCTTGCTCAGATTGACACTTTTCGGTTCAGGAGTTGGTGGCGACGCTGGCGTATCATCGACAATATCAACACCAAAATGTTCTGCCAGAGGCTGAAGGCCACCATTAAAACCCTGAGCAATAAAACGAAACTTCCATTCACCATTACGGCGATAAAGTTCACCGAGGATCAATGCGGCTTCTGTACGCCCCTGAACTTCAACGTGCCCCTGTAAAATCACACTCCCATTCAGTTCGACCTGAATAGAAAGGCTGCGAAGGCTGGAGATAGTCTGGCTGCCATCGCAGGTCGCGGTGAATGCAACTTTTTGGACGTCTTGCCGAAGAGCCGGCAGGTTAACGGAAAATGCGGTATTGGTATTACCGCCGGACAGGCGAATGGTGTTATCGTCATTATCCGGTTGCCCATAAAAGACCATATCCGGATCGCCCTGCACCTTACCATCAGCATACAGACGGAAAGCGGAGACATCGACTGCTGAACCTGAAAGTACCCTGATGGTCAGCATTTGATTGGAGACGGGGGCATTTCCCCCCGGAGTCAGATTCATCAGCACACCACCGTTTCAACGATTTGTGGATACATATCATCAATGGTACGCCCACGGCAGGGAACCCCATGTGCGGTGAAATCCCACATACCGCTATTACGGCGCAGGGAAGAGATAATAATGCCGGTATGAGCACCCTGTTCGTTTAACTGGTAGCGCGCCAGCTCTTTGCCGTTTTGATCAACAACACGACAGAACGCATTTTCAACATCGTTGAAGGTTTGACCGCGAAAACTATTAACGGTAAAAGCAAGGTATTCAACATTGGCAGGCAGTTTAACCAAATCGACGCTGATGACTTCATCATCTCCGTCGCCTTCTCCTGTCAGATTGTCGCCACTATGCCTTACCGAACCACATTCGGATTTAAGCTGGCCGAACCAGACAATGTCAATGGAATTGCCGGATGCATCGAGCAGAATGCAGCTGGCATCCAGATCAATTTCATTACTGTCTCCGCCGAACAAACGTGACAGGAAGCCTTTTTTTTGAGCTATTGGATCCCATCCCAGACCAAAATCAATTTTAGCCAGCGAAGTACTCTGTTTGGTCAGCGAAACGGACTGATTTTTACTCAATGAAACCATTAATAACACCTCTTATTTATCGGTGAATTGTTTTATAAGTGATTTGTTTTTTATCGTGAATCGCTATCAGTGAATTGCGATAATTTCACTTATGTAGAAAATCATAATATGACCAGATATATAGCTGAAATCCTGTCATATTATGATCCTCACAAATTGCAACTATCTGTTAAATGTATGATAGAGAGCAATCTGGCTTCGTGTTTTATCATTTCTTTTCCATGGAGAAAAGTCAAACAAATTCTTATTTAAAAAATCATATTATGATTGACATTAAGTGTGGCTAAGCTCTAGACTTCGGCGCATATTTCACCGAATTTGAACTGGAAAATGGACGTAACAAATTTGGCTAACGTCTATTTAGCAATAGGCGTTGTCTGGATAAAAAAATTTGGTTTATGAAAGGGAAATTTGTTTTATGAAAGAATCACCACTGCTTTTGCCTCACTTCCTGATATTGCTGAAATTCTTTTAAAAGGCTTCTGTATGACCGCATGTAATCATCTTCAGCGTCACTCATTCCCGGCGAATAAAAAGCAAAGTTACCAAAAAACAAGTTATCAAAAACAAAGCTATCAAAAACAGTTAAACAGCGGAACATTAACTGTGACGGCTGAGTGTGGTGAAACGTCTCTGGAAGCGTTGTTTGATATTGCTGAACGACGTAATCCGAAAAGGGCATTCTTATTTGTCAGCAAAGTGCTCGGGCGTCATATTCCGGTCAGTCCGTCTATTATGCGTACAGTTTATCAGCAGTTGTCAGATAAGTTCCCAGTTGATCTTCCCGGGCCGGTGCTCTATATCGGGATGGCAGAAACGGCGGTTGGTCTGGCGGCGGGGGTTTTTCAGGAAACCCGGCATAAAGTTACTTCTCCGATATTTCTGACATCAACACGCCATCCGGTTGAAGGTGATTTGTTGTGTGAGTTTAAGGAAAATCATAGTCATGCAACAGACCATCTGATCTACTGGCCGAAAGAAGAACATTTGCGCCAGCGGGTAAGCCATGCCCGTACACTGGTTCTGATTGATGATGAAGCAACGACTGGCAATACTTTTCTCAATCTGTTTGAAGCATTGCGTTGTGCCGGGCTGGAACATATTGAACATATCATTACAGTGACTCTGACGGACTGGAGTGGGCAAAGCATCATAAAACGCTGCCCGCTTCCTGTCTCAGTTATTTCCCTGATAGAAGGTGAGTGGCAATGGGATGCGGATAGTTCAGCTCCTGTGCCGGTTATGCCTGCGGTGAATGTCACGGCACGGGGAAAAATCGATATTATCGGCACGCAGAACTGGGGGCGCTTGGGGCTGGACGATATTCAATATGATCTGGGAGCTGAGATCCTGGCTAACGTTGGTGAAAAGGTCTTGGTGCTGGGCTCCAGTGAATTTGTCTGGCAACCGTTTTTGCTGGCAGAACGCCTTGAACAAGAAGGGGCTGCCGTGAAGTTTGGTTCGACAACCCGTTCTCCTATCTCTTGCGGGCACGCTATTCAGTCTGTGATGGCATTTACGGATAATTATGGTCTGGGGATCCCCAATTTTCTTTATAACGTAGCGCACCAGCAGTTTGATCGCGTCCTACTCTGCCTTGAAACACCTAAAGCCGCAGTTGATCCGAATCTGATGGAGCAATTATCTCTGGTTGCTCCAGTGATAGAGATTGTGACTTATGATTAAGCCCGTATTTTTTACTGATCTTGACGATACGTTATTTCAAACCTGCCGGAAAATAAATGATCTGACGGATATTACCTCGCTTCGCGTAGCGACTGTAGACAGGCAGCAGGCTCCTCATAGTTATATGACAGAACAGCAGGCTATGCTGGTTGACTGGCTGTTGGCGAATGCGGAAGTGATCCCTGTGACAGCCAGAAATACAGAGCAGCTTAGCCGGGTACAGCTTCCGTTCACTTCATGGCGTATTGCCACTCACGGTGCGGTGCTTCTGACACCGGAAGGGCATGCGGATCAGGTATGGCAGTCACATATGTTGGCTGAACTTCAGCATTACCGGGATAAATTGCTGGAATTGGAATATCAGGGGAATCGACTGATAGCATCCGGCGGTTTTTCTGTATGGTCACGCATTAACTATGAATATGGTGATGTCCCTGTTTATATTTCGTTTAAGTGTAATAAGCATAATCGGGCAAAAGAGCTTAAGACGCTGCTTACAGCAGTGACTCAGGTGATGAGTGATATTTTTGATGCCGACGATTTTTATTTTCACTACAACGATAATAACCTCGCTTTTCTACCTAAATGTGTCGATAAGGGATTGGCAACTCATCACCTTCTGCAAAGGCTTCACGATGAGAGAGGTGTTTTTCCTGTTATTGGCATGGGGGATAGCTTAAGTGATCATCGGTTTATGAAATGGTGTGACTGGCTTGCGATCCCTCAACGCAGTCAATTTGCTGACACATTAACGGCTTCTTTATTCGGAACCCTAAATAAATGAATAGTTTTCTTCCTTTTTCTGGCTCTTACGCCAGCGGTGATGTTCATTTCTTACTAAAGCCTGTTCAGATTGAAATGACACCGGTTGAGATTAAAGAACAGTTAATTCAGTCTGGCACCCGTCATTATTCTGAAATGTTGAGTCAGGAACCAGAACCGACCTCTTATCACCTTGAACTGTTTGATAAAGCACTGGAAATAGGAGCAACCAGACTGGCAACTGAAGTTGTTATGCTTGCCAAAGCTTTGGTATCACGTTTTGGTGACACACCTATTGTGCTGGTGAGCTTAGTCAGGGCGGGAGTTCCTCTGGGTGTGATGTTGCATCAGGTTTTACGGGATATGGGGCAACATTCGTATCACTATGGGATCAGTATCATACGGGATCGTGGCATTGATGATACGGCGCTCTCGTATATAGAACAGCAGCATGGGACGGCTGGTCTGGTATTTGTGGATGGCTGGACAGGTAAAGGTGCGATTACAGCAGAATTATCCCGTTCATTAGCTGGACGGCCGGGTTATTCAGGTATTCCCCGTTTGGTCGTACTGGCCGATCCGTGTGGATGTTCGTGGCTGGCAGCCAGTGATGATGATTGGTTAATTCCTTTTGGGATCATGGGAGCACCGGTATCAGGGTTAATATCGCGTTCAATCTGGAGTGAAAATGGGTTGCATGGATGTGTGAAATGTGATCATCTGAGTGAGTTTGAATGCAGTGGAATGCTGGTAGATACTGTTGCTGAATGCCGGGGGCATCTGGATTTGGCGACCATACCTGCGGCTGATTGGCAGCCTCAGGAGAAAATGGTTTTACTGCAATTAAGTAAGAAAGTTATTTCCACTCTTGCTGATTTATATGAGGTCAATAGCATTAATCGTATCAAACCGGGAATTGCGGAAGCAACGCGTGCTGTGCTGAGGCGTGTTCCTGAACAGGTACTTGTCCGTTCTAAAAATGATCCTGACGTTGCTTTGCTGGTTTATCTGGCACAGCAGAAAAATGTTGCCATTACAGAAGTAGGTGATTTGATTGGCCAATATCGGGCAGTCACGATTATCAAAAAAGTAGCATAAAAAAGGTGATCCGATGAAACAGAACCCTTTCGCAAACCAGCTTGGCGCGACACTTTATATGCCAGCGACCCGCCCAGATATTCCGGAAATTATCCTGTGTAATAAAGTGGTAGGATTACGTTCTTTGGTGATTTGTCTGGAGGATTCGGTCGTAGAAGAGGATATTCCCGTCGCTATCGAAAACCTCGTATCTGTATTACAGATACTGGCTGCGGCTAAGGGTTCAGCCGCTAATACTGATCATTATCCATTGATTTTTATCCGCCCACGGAATGAGTCTATGGGACGATATCTGGTCAATACTGTTGATCTTAGCCTTGTCACGGGTCTGGTATTGCCTAAATTCACGCAATCATTATTACCTGAATGGTGGGATATTATTGCTTCAACGCATCTTGGCGTTATGCCGACATTGGAAACTGAAGATGTTTTTGATGTGCAGCAAATGAACTATTTGGCCGATAAGCTAAAATCTCACCCTTTCTGCGAGCGGGTCATTGCGTTACGTGTTGGTGGTAATGATCTGATGAATCTTATTTCGATACGTCGTTCGCGTGAACTCACGTTATATGATGGCCCAATGGGGTATGTGATAAAAATGCTGGTGGCTGTTTTTGGTTCACGAGGTTTTTATTTAACAGCTCCCGTTTGTGAGCATATTGATAATCTGGAGTTACTTGAGAAAGAGCTTGTATTGGATATTGCTCATGGGTTTGTCGGGAAAACAGCTATTCATCCACGGCAAATAGAACATATCCATAAGGCATTGATGGTGAACAACCATGATTATGCTGATGCCTTAAAAATCCTTAATACAAAGCAGGCGGTATTTAAGTTTCAGGGCGCAATGTGTGAACCGGCTACACACTGGCGCTGGGCTGTAAATATTCTGGAACGGGCGAAATATAATGGTGTCTGTTCAGGAAGTGAAACTGAAAATTATGGGGTTTTTAACTCGCTTTAATATTGATTTACCAGCATGAGAAGCTATGCTGGATGCTGTGTTTATATATTAGGAAGTTACCGTATTCCTGACTTGGTAATTGAAAACGATGTTACTTAGCCCCAAACAACTCAGAAATTTTAAATTAACTTTGCTGCTTTCTCATGAAAGACCTGTCAGCAAGGTAAAAGTGATCGAGGCACTTAGTTGTTCTGGTCCAACATTGACTCGTACTTTAAGGGAACTAAGGGATCACTATCGTGCTGATATCCGGTTTAGCAAAATTGGAAATACTTACCAACTAGTAGATAAGGGGTTATTGACCAGAAAAGAGGTGCGCAGGATTGAAGAGCTGCTCACTCAGCATAATAACTTTGAATTAAAGGAAGCCACCAGCCACGTTTTCCTTGATAAGGAAAAGAAGAAACCGGTTTCCCTGTCATTACGGATGTCTGTCATCCGAAAAATAGACGGGCTATCCAATCGGCTTGGAACGAGCAGAAGTGAGATAGTTGAAATGTTCGTAGATAGGTTTATCGACGAATTACAGAAAGAAACCGCGAATGGTCATTCACGAAAAAGAACGGAGCCCCTTAATGCCAGCAAGTAATATTGAACTGGCATTAGGGCGGGTAAGATTTCTTTCTAATGATGATGGCGTGTGAGTTTATCCAGATATCCCATCACAAATGCTGATACCACAAAAGTGAGGTGGATAATCACATACCACATTAATTTACTATCCGGCACATTCCGAGCATCCATAAAGACACGCAGCAGATGAATGGATGAAATGGCAACAATGGAAGCCGCAACTTTATTTTTAAGCGAAGTGGCGTCCATTTTTCCTAACCAGTTTAATTTCTCTTTGTGCTCTTCGATATCTAATGTTGAAACAAAGTTTTCATAACCGGAGAACATGACCATCACTAATAATCCGCCAACCAGAGCCATATCAATCAGAGAAAGCAAAGTCAGGATCAACTCTGATTCAGCGATGGAAAAAATATGTGGCAGGACGTGAATGATCTCCTGAAAAAATTTTATAGCTAGTGCAAATAAAGCCAGTGATAAACCAAAATAAACAGGTGCAAGTAGCCAACGAGAGGCATACATTGTGTTTTCAATAAATCTTTCCATGTTGTTCTGAATATGTTGCAAAAGGAGCTGCATTATAGATCAAGATCGTGTGTGAGCTAATACATATCAACGAACCCTGAATTCTGACTCTAGTTTACTAACCCCTAATCCATTCATCTTTTCCACTTTGATTTGCACAGGGATACGCTCTTTCATGGCTTCAACATGGCTGATAACGCCGATGGTTTTCCCGGTTGCATTAAGGTGATCGAGTGCATCCAGTGCGATATCGAGAGTTTCAGAATCCAGCGTGCCAAATCCTTCATCAAGAAACAGGGATTCTATCTGGGTTTTGTTGCTCACCAGATCAGATAGTGCTAATGCCAGTGCCAGACTGACAAGAAAGCTTTCGCCGCCGGAAAGCGTTTTGGTATCTCGAATAGCATCGGCTTGCCACATATCAACCACTTGTAACTCAAGGCCGACATCATCTTTGTTTTGTCGTTTGCGTTGCAGATAGTAACGGCCATGTAATTTTTCTAACCGGCTATTTGCCAGATGTACCAAATGATCCAGTGTCAGCCCCTGAGCAAAACGCCGGAATTTAGCACCATCCGCAGAGCCGAGCAGGTTATTGAGATAGCTCCAGTCATCATAATTCTGTTGTGAGAGAGCTATTTGATCTAACAATTCTTGCTGATGATGTCTACTGTTGGCATCACTGGTGAGCCGGTTTTTGACTTCACCTTGCTGCTGGTTATTTTGTTTTAATTCATTGGCGGTATTACTTAACAACTCAGCTAGTTGTGATGGTTCAAACTGTTCCAACAGTAACGGTGATTTTTCCCTGTGGCGCTGTAACAGGGTTTCAGATTCGTGGCACCGTGTTTTAGCCTGCAGATTCTGTTTGGCAAGTTGTTCCTGCAGCCGTTGAAGATTTTCTCGTTGTTCCGGCATCAGTAAAGCCTGTTCAAAAGAGGCTTGATTAGGAAACTCTTGTTGTTGCAGACCTTGCTGGAAGGTGTCGGATGCCTGTTTGTATGCGGCTTCGGCAATATGGCAGCTTCGTGTGATTTCACCCGCAGCACCCGTTAATTGATTTACCTGATTCTGTAACTGTTGTAGATCAGCAGTGGCTTGTGTACAGGCGTTACCCAGTTCGCTCGCTTTTTGCTGCAATTCCTGACGTACAGTGTTGACGGATTGTTCGCCAAATAATTGATAACGTTGCTGCTGGGTTTCCTGCAATACCTGTTTCTGCTGTTGTTGCTGTTCAGTCAGTATTTGGTGTTTATTGATTATTCTGCTTTTTTGTTTTTCCAGTTCATTCAGTTTGCTTTGCAGGACGGCCTGTTCCTGCTGCAATTGCTGCCATTTTTCGCGGGAGCTGTGATAGTTTTTCAATTCAGTTTCACGTTGTTGTAACCAATTTCCTACTTCCTGCGGCTCTGGCAGTGTAAACGGCGTATCGTGTAATGTATTGATTAATTGCTCTGTTGTTGTGGCATATTCTGTTTCTGCCTGATGGAGTTCAGCCGTATTTTCCTTCAATTGCCTCTGATATGACTCTTGCCTGACTTTTTCCAATGCTGATTTTTGTTCATCTGATTTGGATTGTTCACGATGAGCTGAGAGTGTTTTTTCTGCAATTTGGTACTGCTTTTCAGCCTGCGTCAGTATTTCATATTGTTTCTGAGATTGGGTATAGGCTGACTGGCGCAGGGTAATAAAGTGCCTGACAGATTCAGCTTCCATTGGTAATTCGGGTGCTAGCAGTTGTTGGCAATGGTACTGCCATTGTTTAGTGATTTCTGCCAGCTGGGATGTGAAACGTTCTATGGATTGCTGTAGTTGTTCACTCTGCTGTTGCTGGAACTGCTGCTTTTGCTGTAAAGCAGAACGCTCTCCCTGTAGCTGCTCTATTTTTTGGCTAAGAATTTTCAGCCGCTCTTCTGATTTTGGTAGGGTGATGTTCTGATATTCACTAATCAAAGGGTGGTTATTTGACCCACAAAGCGGGCAGGCTTCCCCCTCTTTGAGCTGATTACGCTCCTGTTCCAGACTAATAATACGCTGTTCCAGACGAATTCGGGCGGTTAAATCCTGATGGTGTTGTTGTGTTTCTGTCAGTTGTATCTCAAGGGTATTTAACTGATCAGGTAAAGGCTTCAGTAATGATTGTGTTTGTGCAAATTGCGCTTGATTAGTTAAGATCGTTGCCTGTATTTGCTCGACTTGAGGCAGAAAAATTTCCAGTTGGTTTTGTGAATTGAGCTGTGATTGGTAATCTGATAACTGTTTTTGTAGTTGATCGGGTGAATATTGGGTTTGTAAGCTCAACAGTTTTTTTTCTGCAAGTTCAAGTGAATTCTGTAATGGTTGGTATTGTGCCGCCTGTTTTTCCAGAACTGTATTTAAACTATTCAGGTTTTCAGTTGTACGGGCAAGCTCAGTAGCCATTTGTTGTTGTTTTTGTCTGAGCTTGGTTATCTGTTCCTGTTTTTCTTTCTGACGGGAAAAGAGTTGCTGCCATTTCGGTAACTGTTTGTCGAGAGTGCGGAAATGAGGATGTTTTTCATCGTATGTCTCCAACACTTTCTGTTCTTTATTCAGCGATATGTGCTGGTTTTCAGCCAGTTGATACTGAGCTGATATTTCAGCGAGTTCCTGATTCTGTACAGTAGCTTCTTTTTCCAGCGTGAGCAGATCCTTAGACTGAATAGCAATCTTATGATCGAGTGGCGTAACCCGTTCCGAGATCAATTTCTCCTGCTGTATATGATGCTGTTGATATTCTTTTTGAGCCTGTTCCAAATTAAGCTGTTTTTGTTGGGCGGGTTGCAGTAAAGCAACCTGTCGTTGCAGCTCGAATTGGATTTTTCTGCTTTGCTCATCAAGGCGCTGTTGTTCGGTTAAAGCCCGATTGTATTCATCCCAGAATGGTCGGATTTTTTCAGCCGGTTCGCTGGCAGTCAATTGTTGTAACTGAGGAGAAGCATCCTGTATAGCCTGTTCAGTCTGTTGCAGTGATAACTTATGGTTCGTTAGTGACTGTTCTAGTTCATGCTGCCGTACAACCCATTGCTCAGCAACCTGTAAATCTTTTAGCTGTTGACCAAGCTGAATTTCTGAGGCAATCAGCCGTTGTTGTTGATTGCGATATTCTTCCAGTTGTTCTGCTGTTAATAATTCAATTGAAGATGCTTTTGCCTGCTGAATATTCAATTCGGACTGGGCTTCTTTATGGCGCTGATAAATCTCCTGTGACAGAATGCCATAAATTTCTGTACCGGTAAGTTCTTCCAATAAATCAGCCCGATCTTTATCATCGGCGTTTAAAAATGCCGCAAAATCCCCTTGTGACAGGAGTATAGATTTAGTAAACCGTTTAAAATCAAGTCCGGTTATTTCAGCAATCTTTTCTTTTTTATCGGGAATTTTGTCAGCCAGAATTTTGCCTGTTTTTTTATCCGCCAATTCTCCTTTCGGTGATTGGAGTTTTCCATCAGCCTGATTACGGGCACGCCGCTGACTCCAGAATGCCCGATAAGCAACACCTTTGATTTCAAATTCGACTTCTGACAGACATTCTGCGGTATGACGGGTCATTAATTCGTTCTGATTGGCTGAAATGGTACTGAGCCGGGGAGTCTCGTGATATAAGGCGAGGCAGATGGCATCCAGAAGCGTAGTTTTTCCCGCTCCGGTTGGGCCGGTAATGGCGAATAATCCATTGCTGGCAAAAGGCTCTGCTGTGAAATCAATTTTCCATTCACCCTGTAGAGAATTAATATTTTTCAACCGTAAGCTAAGAATTTTCATACTGCATCCTGACCGTTATTTCTGACTATTATTTCTGTGTACGCTGCTGAGTAATATCATCCAATGTTTGCCTGAACAGAGTCGTCAGGCGCTGTTTTTTTGGCTGATCGTCAATTTCAGCCATAGCCAGCCGTCGTTCGAAAACTTCGGAAACGCTTAATTCAGTCAGCGTCTCTTTATTTTTCTCTGATAATGAGATTTGACGAGCACTTTTGCTGCGGCGCAACAGAATAATTTCTACAGGTAAATCCGCAGCCATAGTTTGAATACGTTTCTGAATGTCATGCAGATAATCCTGCGTTGCTACTTCAATATCCAGCCAGACAGGGCGCTCTCCCTGATAGTCACTGAAAGTGTGTAATTGCTCTTCTATTTGTTGCAGATTACCCCGAATGAGTTGCATTGGTTGATAATTCGGGACAGGTAACAGGGTGAGGCGATTGAATTTATCTTCCTTGAAATCCGCCAGACAGACACTTTTCTCTTGTCCAACTTCATCAAAACTCAATGGAATGGGAGAACCGCTATAACGGATATGCTCAGTTTTATTGACAGACTGAGGGCGGTGAATATGCCCCAGAGCAATATAGTCAGCAGGAGGGAATGCTTGTGCCGGGAAGGCATCCAATGTGCCAATATAAATATCCCGCACGGAGTCAGTTGTGGAGGCTCCAACTGTGGTTAAATGCCCGGTTGCAATAATCGGCAGAGATTGGCCAAGCTGCTCCCGTAAGCTACACGCCTGTTGGTAGAGCTGGTGGTAATGTGCAGAGATGGCATCCTGTAAAGCCTGTTGTTTCTGTATGGCTGACTGGCCTGCTTTACTGAACATAATATCTCGCGGGCGTAGATAAGGAATAGCGCACAGAATGGCTCCAGCCTGACCATTTTTGTTATTCAATACCTTAATTTGCTGTTGGGTATCAGTTTCAGCACAGGCAATAACAGTGGTATTCAGATAAGAGAACAGGGTTTTTGATTCATTGAGTGTTGCGACGGAGTCGTGGTTTCCTCCAAGAATGACAAGCTGACAGCCAGTGGATTGTAGGTCTACCACAAATCTGTTGTACAGTTCCCGGGCATAGCTGGGCGGAGAACCTGTATCGAAAACATCTCCGGCAATAATCAGGGCATCAACCTGATGTTCATTTATTTGTCTGATAAGCCACTGTAAGAAGTGCTGATGCTCTGCCGCACGGTTTTTAGTAAAGAAATATTGCCCAAGATGCCAGTCTGACGTATGAATAATCCGCATATTTTTGCTCTGCTTATCTTGCCTGTGTTACTGCTCTGCGCTGTCCTTGCGTCCAGCCTGCCCTGTTCAGATGTTAATTATAATGTGTGTTCTGCGGATGTCGTGGGTAATTATAATTTCATTCACAGATTTTCGAGCGGCTTCGCAATGGCAATGAAATAGAGTAATTGGTTGATAAATTCCTCGTAAGGTTGGTTACAGTTTTATGATTAAGATGAAATCTATTTCATAAAACTGTAATAAAATTGACTCACAATAGTTCACTGTGAATTTTGCTGACTTCAATCATACTGACAGGATTAACCATGGTTAGACGTATTTTGGTTGTTGAAGATGAAGCCCCAATTCGTGAAATGGTCTGTTTTGTTCTGGAGCAAAACGGATATGAGCCTGTTGAAGCAGAAGATTATGACACTGCCGTAGGGTGTTTGTCTGAACCTTATCCTGATTTAGTCCTGTTGGACTGGATGTTACCAGGTGGTTCAGGAATACAAATTATCAAACAGATGAAGCGTAATAACCCCACCAAAGATATTCCTGTCATGATGGTGACTGCACGGGGGGAAGAGGAAGATCGAGTGCGTGGGTTTGATGTTGGTGCTGATGATTATATTACCAAGCCATTTTCCCCCAGAGAGTTAATTGCCCGCGTTAAAGCTGTATTGCGTCGTATCTCCCCTATGGCAGCAGAAGATATTATCAATATAGAAGGACTGATGCTGGATTCTATATCTCACCGTGTTTCCAGTCAGGGGCAAAGTGTTGATATGGGACCAACCGAATTCAAACTTCTTCATTTTTTCATGACGCACCCGGAGCGTGTTTATAGTCGCGAGCAGTTGCTCAACTATGTGTGGGGAGCGAATGTTTATGTAGAGGATCGCACGGTAGATGTACATATTCGCCGCTTGCGTAAGGCACTAGAAATGGGTGGACATGATAAAATGGTGCAGACTGTTCGTGGCACAGGCTATCGCTTTTCTACCCGTTATTAACCTTTCCGGTCAGGTTTTGGCTACCTACATAAATTCAGTTTGAGAAGCCAATAATGAGGCAACTTGAAAAACAACAAACCTGTACTGGAGAGAGTTAAGTGCTTGAGAGATTATCCTGGAAAAAGCTGGTACTGGGGTTATTTATTTTCTGTCTGCCCGCAGTGATTTTGTCTTTCTTTGTCGGCCAACTGGCGTGGTTACTGGTTATTGCATTACTTCTGGCATTAGTATGGCATGGCTATAACTTACTGAAGTTATCTGACTGGCTCTGGCTTGATCGCAGTATGTTGCCTCCGACTGGCAGGGGAGGATGGGAACCAGTTTTCTATGGTATTTACCAGTTACAGCAACGTAATCGTAAGCGACGCAGGGAACTGGCATTATTAATTAAACGGTTCCGCAGTGGCGCAGAATCATTGCCGGATGCTTTGGTAATGATGACAGTGGAAGGGAATATTTTCTGGTGTAACCGTCTGGCTCAGCATTTATTAGGGTTTCGCTGGCCAGAGGATAATCGGCAGTCTATTTTCAATCTTCTTCGCTACCCTGATTTCAGCCGTTATATGGTAGCGGGTGATTTTACTTCTCCTCTCTCTCTTGAATTAAATAATGGTCATATCGTGGAATTTCAGTTGATGCCTTACTCGGAAAATCAATTATTGATGATTGCCCGTGACATCACGCAAAAAAGACGGTTGGAAAACTCCCGTCGTGATTTTTTCGCAAATGCCAGTCATGAACTGAAAACGCCGTTAACAGTGCTACAGGGTTATCTGGAAATGATGCAGGATCAGGAGCTCAGCGGGAAAGCAAGTCAGAAAGTAGTGGGTACTATGCAGGAGCAGGTACGGAGAATGGATTCTCTGGTCAGTCAGTTACTACATCTTTCCAGAATTGAGAGTGGCTCAAAGGTAGATGTGCACAATATGGTCGATGTTCCGGCTATGCTGGCTTTATTAGAGCAGGAAGTACAGACATTGGCAGATAAACAGCATGATATTGTATTTAATGTCGATAACACACTATATGTGCTCGGAAGTGAAGAGCAGCTCAGAAGCGCAATGTCGAATCTTATCCATAACGCTATTAACCATACCGAACAAGGAACCCGCATAGAGGTCAGTTGGTTGAGAACAGTTCATGGAGCGCTGTTTAAAGTCGAGGATAATGGACCCGGGATCAGCCCTGAACATTTACCGCGCCTGACAGAACGTTTCTATCGCGTTGAACGTTCACGTTCGAGAAGAGCGGGTGGAAGCGGGTTGGGGCTGGCGATCGTGAAACATGCCTTACACCACTACAATACTCATCTTGATATCACAAGTACGGTCGGGAAAGGTTCTGTATTCAGCTTTTTATTACCTCTGCAGTGTATTGCTCCTGATACAGAAACTGATTAAAAAATCATAAGGTTAATAAAATTAAATGGTAATAATACAGGCAATAAAATGATTTATTAGCCAATGTGGGCAAAAAAAGTGCAAATCATATAGGGTGTAATCAATGATAGATGATAATAATCACTAATTTTGAAATTAGTTTGAAATATTGCTCTGCTTTTCGGTTTGTTACTTGCCTTTTAACGCTATAAAAGTTTTACTTGTGGGCAGTTGTTGGCGATTCTACCTGTTATTACCACTATCATTTTGTATCTAACAAGTATCAGTAAATATGATACTAATTACTGACTGTTTCATCAGGAACCAGTTTCGCCAGTGAAAATTCAAGTGCTTGCAATATTTCCTATTGTATATGCAATTCTTTTAGCAACAATAATGTAACAATCATTATGACACATCGTTTATCATCTAAGGATATTTGGGCATTAGGCTTTATGACCTTTGCCCTGTTTGTTGGTGCGGGAAATATCATTTTCCCACCTATGGTTGGCTTACAGGCAGGTGAACATGTTTGGGTCGCTGCTGCTGGTTTTTTGCTTACGGCTGTAGGTTTGCCTGTTATCACTGTTATTGCCCTGGCAAAAGTCGGTGGCGGTATTGAAGCGCTGAGTTCTCCTATCGGTAAAACAGCGGGTTTAATACTGGCAACGATCTGCTATTTGGCTGTTGGTCCGTTGTTCGCAACGCCGAGAACAGCAACAGTTTCTTTTGAAGTGGGTATTGCTCCGTTAACAGGTTCAGGTGACCTTCCACTTTTTATCTATAGTGTTATTTATTTTTTGCTGGTGATTTTGGTTTCGCTATATCCGGGCAAATTATTGGATAGCGTCGGGCATGTTCTGGCACCAATCAAAATAGCGGCACTGGTGATTCTTGGAGGTGCTGCTGTACTATGGCCGGCAGGGCATCCTATTCCTGCCATTGATACTTATCAGGAGATTCCGTTTTCAAACGGCTTTGTGAATGGCTATCTGACAATGGATACTCTGGCGGCGATGGTATTTGGCATTGTTATTGTCAATGCTGCACGCTCTAGAGGAGTGAAATCTTCTTCATTACTGACGCGTTATACGATGTGGGCAGGTTTGATTGCAGGGTTTTGTCTGACTCTGGTTTACCTTTCTTTGTTCAAACTGGGAGAGGGTAGTGGCGACTTAGTACCTACGGCTGACAATGGTGCGGCTATTCTGCATGCCTATGTTCAGAATATTTTTGGTAACTATGGCAGTTTCTTCCTTGCGATACTGATCTTTATTGCTTGTATGGTAACTGCAATAGGCTTAACTTGTGCCTGTGCTGAGTTTTTCAGCCGCTATCTGTCACTTTCTTATCGCACTCTGGTCTTACTTTTGGGGCTCTTTTCCATGTTGGTTTCCAATCTGGGGCTGAGTCATCTGATTACGTTTTCAATTCCGGTACTTACGGCAATTTATCCCCCTTGTATTGCGCTGATATTGCTGAGTTTTACTAACCGCTGGTGGCATAATTTTACCCGTATTCTGGCCCCAGCTATGCTGGTAAGCCTGATGTTTGGGATTTTGGATGCCATTAAATCATCTCATTACCTGTTACATTTGCTGCCAGAGTGGGCCACTCATCTACCTTTAGCAGATAAAGGTCTGGCATGGTTAATACCAACTCTGCTGTCAGTGGTTGTATTTGCTCTTTATGATCGCATTGCGGGAGAAGCCAAACTCCCAAAGCATGAAATCCAGCAGGGACAAAGCTGATTATTATATTTTGATGTTTTTGTAGTAATAAGAAAATGAAACACCACAGCATGGATTTATGCTGTGGTGTTTTTGTTGTTCATTTTTTCACTAAAATAATTGTGCTTATCAGTAAATATAAAACCGAATTTTATTCATAATGAAAAAAACTCTGGTGAATTTAATCATTATTAGAAAGTGTTTTTTTAAATTCAGACTTATTAGTAAAAAATAATGGGAAAATGAAAATCATATATTAAGCATTCAATTATAGATAAGAGTAACCACCATGTTTGAAATTTAATTTGGAATATTGTTCTGCTTTTTGGTTTGCTACTTGCCTTTTTGCGATATAAACGCTTTACTTATACTTGTTTGTTGGCGATTCTGGTTGTTACTCTGATTGGGTAGCATGTGCTTATCACTGAGCATAAGCTCCTCTCAGAATTAAAGTAAAAATTCAGTTTACCAATGAAAATTCGGTGCTTATAGCGGTTTTTTTATTTACATTTCGTAACCGCGTTTATAGCACTTATCATTTCATATGTAATTTTAAACAATAATATATTATCAATCACTATGGCACATCGTTTATCATCTAAAGATATTTTGGCATTAGGTTTTATGACCTTTGCCTTATTCGTCGGGGCGGGAAATATTATCTTTCCGCCTATGGTTGGCTTACAGGCCGGAGAGAATGTTTGGATTGCAGCTGCTGGCTTTTTGCTGACCGCTGTTGGTCTGCCTGTTATCACTGTTATTGCGCTAGCGAAAGTCGGTGGCGGTATTGAAGCGCTGAGTTCTCCCATGGGGAAAACGGCGGGTTTGATATTGGCTACTGTCTGTTATTTGGCGGTTGGCCCACTATTTGCAACACCGAGAACGGCAACGGTTTCTTTTGAAGTCGGTATTGCGCCAATAACCGGAGGCGGCAAACTTCCGCTTTTCATTTACAGTGTCATCTATTTTCTGTTGATGATCCTGATATCTCTTTATCCCGGTAAATTATTGGATAATGTTGGACGTATATTAGCGCCTATTAAGATGTCTGCATTAGTTATTCTGGGGATTGCAGCTATATTGTGGCCGGCAGGTAATCCGATTCCGGCGACTGATGTTTATCAGGAAATGCCATTCTCAAATGGTTTTGTGAATGGTTACCTGACTATGGATACTCTGGGGGCAATGGTTTTTGGTATTGTGATTGTTAATACTGTGCGTTCCAGAGGAGTGGAGTCTTCTGCATTACTGACTCGCTACACCATATATGCAGGCTTAATCGCAGGGCTTTTTCTTACGCTGGCTTACCTCTCTTTTTTCAAATTAGGTGAAGGTAGCGGTGCATTAGTACCTAATGCTGAGAATGGTGCAGTGATCTTACATGCTTATGTTCAGAATACTTTTGGTAACTATGGCAGTTTTCTCCTTGCGGTACTGATCTTTATGGCCTGTATGACGACTGCAATTGGCTTAACTTGCTCCTGTGCTGAGTTCTTCAGTCGTTACCTGCCATTGTCGTATCGTGCAATGGTTTTATTATTGGCTTTTTTCTCCATGCTGGTTTCCAATCTGGGGTTGAGCCATTTGATTACGTTTTCAATTCCGGTGCTTACAGCAATTTATCCACCTTGTATTGTGTTAGTACTATTGAGTTTCACCAGTGGTTTGTGGAATAACTTTTCCCGGATACTGGCTCCGGCTATGCTGGTGAGTCTGATGTTTGGGGTGCTGGATGCAGCTAAGGCTTCAAATTATCTTGTTCATTTTTTGCCGGAATGGGCGACACATCTCCCTCTGGCTGACCAAGGACTGGCATGGCTAATTCCGACTTTGTCGTCGGTGGGTATATTTGCTATTTATGACCTTATTGTGGCAGAAAGAAAAATTCCAAAGCACGAGGTATAGCAGAAATAGAAGCGATTATTATTCGTTAATTTTATTTTTAGAAACGATAAGCGGCACTAATTTGTGCCGCTTTTTACCTTTATGGGTTATCTATTATTTTTAAAAGATAATTGCGTTATTGAACAGTAAATAGAATTTTGTTTCGCTTGATAAGCGATATTATAAATCTCCACAATAATGTAAGTAAAAAGTTTGAAAGAAAGGTAATTACTGTCGAGTGTTCTGAAGTTTTTCTGGTGAGTGTAAAGGTAAGGCTGAATACCATTATGGGGTAATTAATGCTAATAATTTTTTCCAAGCAGGAAAATCATTCATGAGTTTAATAATAAAAATTAATCCCCTATAAAATATAGTTGGATATAAAAATGAATTGACAGTTTTAAGTTTTATAGCATTAATAGCGTGTTAGTCAAGGGGGGGAGCGGATTCGATAGGGCTATGAGTTTGCTCAATCAGAGTAACTATTTCGGCACCTTTATACGTTTACTCAGATTATATTTATTGAGTCAATATTCTTTAATATTAATGTGAGCTTAAATATCACCTTTTTGGTATTAACGAAAAATTATATATATTTAGGTACTTAAGGAATATATAGGTAGTTATTTTACCAGATTGCGATGCTTTCTTCTGATGACTTCCGGCATTAGGTATGCCGAACGTGGTGGAGTTTGCACTACTTTAATTGATGGCAACGAGCGTGAGGCTCATTAGATTGAGTGAAAACACTAAACGTAGCACCCAACAGTATATCGTGGCATTATCTACGATAATCCACTGCTCCGTCATATCTATTCTGGGTCAAGATGATTCAGAACATAAATGAGATACTAACAGACTCATTACACAATAATATCGACGAGATAATGGAGACACTTAAACGCTGTTTGGATAAGTGGCACCTTATCTAGAGATAGTTATTGGCGATTGTGGCTGTTTTTATCGCTATCATTTTGTATCTTGCGGGGATTAGTGAATATGATGCTACCACTGATTGTTGGATCAGGATCCAGTTTCGCGAGTGGAACCCAATTAACTGCATTGGTTACTATCTTATCTGTAATTGTATTTAAAACAATAAGTTAACAATTATTATGACATACTGTTTATCATCTAAAGATATTTGGGCATTCGGTTTTATGACCTTTGCCCCATCCCGCGGGGCAGAAGATACGATTTCCCCATCTATGGTTAACCTGAAGGCAAGTGAGCGTGTTTGGAACGCTGATGCGGCTCTTTTGCTGACTGCTGTGGAACTGGATACATGTGCTGGCACCGTATCTGTTCGGGGGTTAGCATGAGTCAACAATGGACTTCCCGTTTGGGACATATATTAGCAGCAACCGGATCTGCCGTTGGCATTGGTGCCATTTGGAAATTCTCTTATGTTTCAGCCACAAATGGTGGTGGTGCATTTCTGATTGTATTTTTATTGTTTAGTTTTGTGATTGGACTAGCTGTCCTGTTAGCTGAAAATATACTGGGCAGTAGTACAAGTGAAGTGGCTGTTAATGCGTTTAAAAAATTACTCGGTAAACACTGGGGATGGGTTGGCTTTATAGGTGTACTGAGCTCATGGTGTATCTATAGTTTCTACAGTGTTGTCGGTGGCTGGACCATCGGTTATACGGTGATGGCGGGCACAGGCCAATTAAATATTACAGATACCTCTCAACTGACATCTATTTTCACCAATTTCATTAGTGATCCTTGGTGGCCGATAATTGCACATCTGGCATTTTCAGGGCTAACTTGTTACGTCGTGCTATCTGGTGTGCAAAAAGGCTTGGAAAAAGCAGTTAAGGTCATGATGCCAATGTTATTCCTGATCATGATAATGCTGATTATTGTTGGTATCCGCTTACCCGGCTCATCAGAAGGTCTAAAATTATTTTTATACCCAGACTTCAATAAATTGACCGGAAAAGGTGTTTTAGATGCATTAGGGCTGGCATTCTTTTCACTTTCTATCGGTTTGGGTATCCACATTACTTATAGTTCCTATTTACCGAGTAACAAAGGTATTTGTAGGTCGAGTATCTGGGTTGTAATCCTCTCCTGTTTGGTCTGTGTATTGGCTGGTCTGATGATTTTTCCTGCTTTGGCTGCGGCTGGTTTACAACCCAATGCAGGCCCCGGCTTAACGTTCATGACAATGCCAATTTATTTTGCGAGTCTGCCCGGTGGTTCAATTCTAGCAGTCACGTTCTTTTTGTTATTACTGATGGCCGCACTGACCTCAGCAATTTCATTACTTGAGCACATTGTTGCTTATGTTCAGAGTCGTTTTAAATGGCGGCGCCGTAAAGCAAGCTTAGTCGTTACGGCATCGATTATGTTAATGGGGATCCCTGTTTCCTTATCTTTTGGCCCGCTAAGTCACGTTACATTAGGTGGAAAAACCATCTTTGACATGCTGGATTTCATTACGTCCAATGTTCTGATGCCATTGTTCGGGATTATCATTTGCCTCGTATTTGGCTGGTCACGTAAGGCTAATGATTTAATTCCTGAGAATATGCCATCGCGGAGCCGCCAGTGTTTATTGTTTATATGGAGATATGTCGGGCCATTATGCATTGGGGTGATTTTAGTACACGGTCTTATGCCTAGCTAACACACTATCTGAGTGGCTTTGAAAAATAGCTAAAATAAATAAGGGTGGGCATTTGAATGCCCACCCTTATTTTTTTAACTGCGTTTTTTAGCTGAGGGTATTGTTTTTAATAGCCGATGGCTGCACCGGCTGGTCGCCGTACATCATTGGCTCCATAGATATATCCTTCGCGGACCTTGCCTGAAACAGCAGAGTCATTACCTGATGAGTTGACCGGAGAAACTCCGGCTGCACCCGGCAAACCTATCATGATTAATTCAGTTGCACCCCATGGAGTCTGCTCCACCATTTTATAGCCCATTTTTTCCAGCAGATTTAAGGTATCTTTCGAAAGACCACGCTGCTCATAATAGACTTCATCTGGCAGCCATTGGTGATGAATACGTGGGCTGTTCACGGCTTCTTGTGGCGGCATATCAAAGTCAATGATATTCAGCGCGGCCTGTAAAGTAATGGAGATAATTCTTGAACCCCCCGGAGAACCTAAAACCAGAAAAATTTTATTATCTTTGGTCACTAATGTCGGGCTCATTGATGATAGTGGGCGCTTACCGGGGGCAATGGAGTTGGTTGCTCCCTGAACCAGACCATACATGTTTTTCGCGCCAATTTTCGTGGTGAAATCATCCATTTCATCATTGAGGAAAAAGCCGGTTCCCGGTGCAATAACGACAGCGCCAAAGCGCCCATTAATGGTATAAGTTGTTGATACCGCATTACCATCTTTATCTACCACAGAATAATGCGTTGTTTCCGGTTTTTCATGCGGACCAATACCCGGTTGCACCAATTTGGAAGGTGTCGCTTTGTTCGGCTGGATCTCTTTACGGATGGATTCTGCATAACTTTTGCTTAACAAGCGATCAAGCGGGTTTTTAATAAATGCAGGGTCGCCGAGATAGGTATTTCTGTCGATGTAAGCATGGCGCATGGCTTCAGTCAGGGTGTGAATATAGGCTGCTGAGTTGAACCCCATCGATTTCAGGTCATAACCTTCAACAATGTTCAGTATTTCACACAGTGTGGCCCCGCCGGAACTGGGTGGAGGCGCAGAGATAAATTTATATCCGCGATAGCTACAGGTAACGGGCGCTGTTTCGGTAATAGTATAATTGGCAAAATCAGCTGCTTTGATGATCCCGCCTGATTTCTTTGAAGTTTCTTCAATGATTTGAGGAATTTTGCCATGATAGAAAACATCCGGTCCTTGCTTGGCAATCATTTCCAGCGTGTTGGCTAAATCAGTCTGAATTAATTTGTCTCCGGGCTGGAATGGAGTGCCATCTTTACGCAGAAAAATTCGGGCAGCTTCTGGATCCTGAGCAAAACGTTTGACTGTGGTATCCATAATATCGGTATCACCACGGGTCAGGATGTAACCTTCACGAGCCAGCTTGATGGCCGGAGCCATTACTTGTTCGCGGGTTAATGTACCGTATTTTTGTAGCGCAGTATCCAGCCCCATAACTGTTCCCGGTACACCAACAGCGTAGTACCCGTACAGGCTGGCTCCTTTGATAACATTACCGTCTTTGTCCAGATACATATCGGCACTGGCCGCCGCAGGTGCTGTTTCACGGAAATTAATAAATTTATCTGTACCATCTGCCAGATGGATGGTCATGAAACCACCACCACCGATATTACCGCAGCAGGGGTTAACGACAGCTTCTGCATAGCCTACAGCAACAGCGGCATCAATAGCGTTACCACCCATTTTGAGAATATCAACACCCACCTGGGATGCCAGATGTTGTGCACTGACAACCATGCCCTGCTTGGCTTCAACTGCCAGTCCGGTGGCTGCGTAAAGAGAGGATGAAACGAATAGTGAGGCGACGATGAACGGAATTTTCCATGTTTTGGACATATTTTCCTCCTGATTTTTGGGCTGTAGGGGAAGGCCCAAAAGGTTATAAGGTTATGTTAATTATTTGTAATATAACATTATCGGAAGCTCAGGATTTTGGGAAGATGATTTTCTATGTGTCAGTCAATAATTCGGAATATTTAATAATGAATCTTCATTTGCATACTTCGGATTTGAAGTTACTTCGCGGCGGCAAGTAAAAAACAAGTAAAAAAACTGTGTGATTGTGGCAAGTGAGTGCAACTAACAAAGAGGCAGCCTGCAAGACAATGGATAAGAAAAAACCAGCCGACAGTGCGGCTGGTTTATAAAATCCGTTAACAATGTGATGCTATTAAAGGATTGAATACTGACGAAGATTACAGTTTGTCAGCATTTTTAGTCAGGTATTTTGCTACGCCTTCAGGAGAAGCGCCCATACCTTCTTGGCCTTTTGCCCACTGTGCAGGGCAAACTTCGCCGTGTTCTTCGTGGAATTGCAGCGCGTCAACCATACGCAGCATTTCGTCAATGTTACGGCCCAGTGGCAGATCGTTAACAACCTGATGACGAACAACACCGTTTTTATCAATCAGGAAAGAACCACGCAGAGCAACACCCGCTTCTGGATGCTCAATGCCGTATGCTTTCATGATGTCACGTTTGATGTCAGCAACCATTGGGTATTTAACTTCTCCAATGCCGCCTTCGCTGATTGGAGTTTTACGCCATGCGTTGTGAACGAACTCAGAGTCGAAAGAAACACCAATAACTTCAAAACCACGTTTTTGGAATTCTTCATAACGATGGTCGAAAGCAATCAGCTCAGAAGGACAAACGAAAGTGAAGTCCATTGGCCAGAAGAAGATAACAGCTGGACGACCATTCAGGTGATTTTTCAGGTTGAAGTTATTAACGATTTCGCCGTTACCGAGAACTGCAGAAGCTGTAAAATCAGGGGCTTGGCGGGTTACTAAAACCATAATTGACTCCTAAAAATTCTGTAGGTGTTTGTGGAAACGGGTTACAGCATAAGGAATTAAGTGATAGCAATAAAGGATAAATTACCAATTGATATAATAGCTTTTACCTATCAATAACCTATTTTTAATTCCTTTTGGCCTACCATAAGATAAAGCTATTTGGAAAAAGTGCAAGGTTCTGGCGAAATTTCCTGTCTGGGCAGGCTGTTGTTCATAACAAGATCCATCATTTGCGGATAAAACTGCCAGAATAGTGTTTCAAAATCAGAGTAATGCTCTTCGATATCCTGATAAGAACCTGCCAGTGCGGATAATTTAGGGCGTCTGCGTGCCATACCCTGTAGCACATTGGCAATGCATGTCAGATCAGCGTAACGGATAAGCAGATTTTGTGACCAGAGGTATTGATTCAGCTCCTGAAATTTTTCAGGGGTAACACTGATGTGAGGCTCTATTTGATTGCGCGCTAGCTGCACAAACTCAGGCAAGGAGTAGTTCTTTTCGAGTTTGTTCCAGTGCTTGGACAGAAAATGATCCCAGATAATATCAAGGGTTATAGGGGCTACGCGCCGATATTCGCTACGAAATAGAGTCCGGGCTTCGATGACCAGCGGATGACTATCTGTCAGGCTGTCTATCCTGCGATGAAGTCGAATGCCCGAGACAACATCAGGAGCGAACCGGCCTTCCGGGGCTCCACGGACAAAATCCGCCATTAAATTACCCAGCAGAGAGCTTTCAGATAATGTAGCTAAATGGAGGTGTGCGAGAAAATTCATGGTGAGAGTATAACGCAAATAGTTAAACTAATATGCTTCTTTCTTGCACCATTGCCCGTGCAGCACTAGACTAGTCCGCCTGTTTTTTTGAATGATACAGATAATAATGCGTGTCGCTGATTTTACATTTGAACTGCCAGAAGAGTTAATTGCTCATTATCCCCAACCACAGCGCAGTGGCTGCCGCTTGCTCTCCCTTGATGGGGAAACGGGGGAGCTGACTCACGGTATTTTTACTGATGTGCTGAATAAACTGGAAGCAGGTGATCTGCTGGTTTTCAATAACACCCGGGTTATTCCTGCCCGCCTGTTTGGCCGTAAGGCAACAGGTGGCAAATTAGAAGTTTTGGTCGAAAGGATGTTGGATGATAAGCGAGTACTCGCTCACGTTCGTGCATCCAAGGCTCCAAAAGAGGGTACTGAACTGATCCTCGGCGAAGATAAAGCGCCTGATGGTAATCAGATCGTTAAGGCTACCATGCTGGCCCGCCACGATGCTTTATTTGAGATTCGTTTCGATGATAAGCGTGATGTATTGACCATTCTGGATGAAATCGGTCATATGCCATTGCCGCCTTATATTGCCCGTCCTGATGAAGAATCAGATAAGGAATTATACCAGACGGTATACAATGAGCGTCCGGGCGCCGTTGCTGCACCGACTGCCGGATTGCACTTTGATGAGCCGCTTTTGGCTGCCTTACGTGAAAAAGGTGTCGAAATGGCGTTTGTCACTCTGCATGTCGGAGCGGGGACTTTTCAGCCGGTGCGTGTAGATACCATCGAAGACCATATCATGCACGCTGAGTATGCAGAAGTACCGCAGAATGTTGTTGATGCAGTACTGGCATGTAAGGCCCGTGGCAATAAAGTTGTAGCTGTGGGGACAACATCCGTCCGCTCGCTGGAAAGTGCGGCCCGAGCTTGTCAGGATGGGCTGATTGCCCCGTTTTTTGATGATACCCAAATTTTTATCTATCCGGGGTTTGAATATCAGGTTGTTGACACTCTGATTACCAATTTCCATTTGCCGGAATCCACTTTAATCATGTTGGTTTCTGCATTTGCGGGTTATAAAAATACCATGAGTGCTTATAAGGAAGCAGTAACTGAAAAGTATCGCTTCTTTAGTTATGGCGATGCGATGTTTATTAATCGCAACTCAATAGCTGCAAAAGAGATGGTAGAGGTTGCCACTGATATTGATCAATCTGAATAGATGGATTGAGGGAATGATTAACCCGCAGAAAATTGCGGGTTAAATGGTTACTCATAATTAAGCAGCTCTGACTATATAATTGAAGGCTATGTTGCGGGGGCGAGTTTCTTTTCCTGTCGAGTTAGCAACCGCATTATCCATATAACCATAACCACCAGATCCCATCCCTATGGCAATGCCTAATCCTCTGGGATCAGCACCATAGTTAATGTTTTTTTGAACGCTATTAAAAATGGCGTTTCCTGTCCCTAAATTCTCAGCCCCAGCAGTGGATCTAGACCACATGCGGTGAATTCTGTGGTTATGTGGCGCAATATCTGCTGCTTGATTAGAAAGTAAATGTCGGCCAGTATCCACTCCTCGGCTATTATCCCAACCGCGAATAAACTCTCCTCGCAGATCGGGTAGTACACCAGAGGGATAAGCAAGCGCAAGTTTCGGGTATCTTACAGGATCAAATGAGTCACCATTACATATCAGCCAACCCTCTGGTGGTGTTTCTGTTGGCCAGGGTACAGGAACGCCAACAGGCAAGGATAATCCTTCCATGACTGTTTCTATTCCAAGGTTTTTAACAAATTCTTTCTTATCCGGTATGTCAGCCCCGTTCTGAGCCTTTGCTAAGCGAGTATTAGCATTGTCATTTGCACTATTAGCCGCATTGTTCGCGTTATTAGCGTTATTGTTTGCCGTATTCGCCAACTCATAAGCCGTTTTAACCGCTTTTGGTGTTGCCGCCATCGTCTCGCTATCACTGCCGGTATCATTACTCAGAATAGTAAAACCTTTATCTTGTAGAGTGGCATCTGGATGGTTGCGGCTTTGAGCGTGTTCTGCAATCGCTTTTTTGACATATTCTGGTGTTGTAACAACAGCGAGGTTACTCTCTTCTGAAACAAGGACGTCAGTCTTTTGATTTTGCATCGTTATTCCCTCATTTAATCAACAATACACATTGCCAAGTAATATAAAGGCGTTGGATGACTTCTCCGCCAGTGAATATCAATAACGTGGTTTATCGATACTGAAATAACTGTCTTAAACGATATTTGATAGGTGCATGTTTTATTGCAGGATGACATACAATGACAGGCAGGTAATTAATCAAATTTATCAAATAACTGATGGGATTGGTGGAAGTTTCATCTCTGGTTTATTGGTGTTTTTTATTTTTACCAGAAACATTGGCGGCACTTTATGAATGCAGGCTGACACCATTGATATTGGATTAAAACCCGTCAATTCAGATAAGCTGCTTCATGCAGTTTTTTTGAACCCTCTGGACCGAAGCTATATCAGAAGGTTAGCAAAAAGGTGAGGCACATTTGGCACACAAAAATTTCCTAATATCCTTCAAACTTTTTTAATGATGTGTCAACTTTGACAAAATTGTGTCACAAGGAAGTAAGAATGGCACAAAAATTCGTAAATATTGACATACCGTATATCACAAGGCTGGCGTGTACAGTGGCGTCATTAGTGTTTAGAATGCATCATTTTAAGTCAAACATCAGACTGTTTTTCTGATGTCTGGAGGTTAAGTGAAATTTGAGTTACAAAAAACGGATGGGCATGCCCGCCGTGGCCGTCTGATTTTTGATCGTGGTGTAGTGGAAACACCTGCCTTTATGCCAGTGGGAACTTACGGCACAGTTAAAGGTATGACACCGGAAGAGGTTAAAGATACAGGAGCACAAATCCTGCTGGGCAATACTTTCCATCTTTGGTTGCGTCCGGGTCAGGAAATTATGAAACTGCATGGAGATTTGCATGACTTTATGCAGTGGCACGGCCCGATTCTGACTGACTCCGGCGGTTTTCAGGTTTTCAGCCTCGGTGCTATGCGTAAGATTAAGGAAGAAGGTGTTCATTTCCGCAATCCTATTAACGGAACGCCTGTTTTCCTCAGCCCGGAAAAATCAATGGAAATCCAGCATGATCTGGGTTCCGATATCGTTATGATTTTTGATGAATGTACGCCATACCCAGCGGACTGGGATTATGCCAAACGTTCTATGGAAATGTCACTGCGTTGGGCAGCACGCAGCCGCCAGCGTTTTGATGAGCTGGGCAATAAAAATGCGCTGTTTGGTATTATTCAGGGCAGTGTCTATGAAGATTTGCGTGATGTATCTGTCAAAGGGCTGGTGGAAATCGGTTTTGACGGTTACGCAGTGGGTGGTCTGGCTGTGGGTGAACCAAAAGAAGATATGCATCGCATTTTGGAACATGTCTGCCCACAAATTCCGCAGGATAAGCCACGCTATTTAATGGGCGTTGGTAAGCCGGAAGATTTGGTTGAAGGTGTTCGTCGCGGCATTGATATGTTTGACTGTGTTATGCCGACCCGTAATGCCCGAAATGGTCATCTTTTTGTAACGGAAGGTGTGATCAAGATCCGCAATGCGAAGCATAAAGAAGACACATCGCCATTAGATGAGCATTGTGACTGCTATACTTGCCGGAATTATAGTCGTGCATATCTGCATCACCTTGATCGTTGTAACGAAATTCTTGGTGCAAGGCTGAATACGATACATAATTTAAGGTATTATCAGCGTCTGATGGCTGGAATTCGTCAAGCCATTGAAGAAGACAGACTGGAACAGTTTGTTGAAGAGTTTTATCAGCGGATCGGTAAACCCGTTCCACCGTTAAATGTATAATTTGGCGTGACTAACCAGCCTCAATGTGTGTAGCATATTGGGCTGGTTTTTGATCGAGCCACTGTCGATTTTCGATAGCAATTTTTTCGATAACCAATTTTCGTAATCTGTTTGTTTGTAAACTGTTTTTTCGCAAAATAAGTGTTTTCGATAACAATGAGGGATATTTGATGAGTTTTTTTATTTCTGAAGCTGCGGCAGCTGCTGGCGCA
The DNA here is from genome assembly GCF_963876495.1 of Xenorhabdus sp. KJ12.1. Classification (NCBI taxonomy): domain Bacteria; kingdom Pseudomonadati; phylum Pseudomonadota; class Gammaproteobacteria; order Enterobacterales; family Morganellaceae; genus Xenorhabdus; species Xenorhabdus sp. KJ12.1. The sequence continues at coordinate 15,248 of NZ_CAWNQH010000083.1, read as the reverse complement.
CCAGCACAAGCTCAGGGAAACCCATATTCTCTGATTATCATGCTGGTTGTTTTCGGCCTGATTTTCTATTTCATGATCCTGCGTCCACAACAAAAACGCACCAAAGAACATAAAAAACTGATGGATTCCATCTCCAAGGGAGATGAAGTGCTGACTTCTGGTGGTTTGGTTGGTCGTGTCTCTAAAGTGTCTGAAACGGGCTACGTTGTTATTGCCCTGAATGACACCACAGAAATAACTGTCAAGCGTGATTTCGTTGCTGCCATTCTGCCGAAAGGTACAATGAAAGCTATTTAATTTTCCGATTTTCCCGAAGGGAACTGCCGTGTTGAACCGTTATCCTTTGTGGAAGTATCTGATGCTGATCGCTGCGATCCTCATCGGTCTGCTTTATGCACTTCCCAACCTTTATGGTGAGGATCCGGCTGTACAAATCACTGGCGCGCGAGGTATCGCCGCCAGTGAAAAAACGCTGGACCAAGTCCGTAATGTTTTAGATAAAGATCATATTCAGAGTAAGTCCATTGCGCTGGAAAATGGCGCAATCCTTGCTCGTTTCAATAGTACTGATGTTCAGCTCCGCGCCCGTGAAGCACTGGTTTCGGCTTTGGGCGAACAATATGTCGTGGCATTAAACCTTGCGCCTGCGACACCTGTCTGGTTAAGTAAAATCGGTGCAGAGCCGATGAAACTGGGGCTGGATTTGCGTGGTGGGGTTCACTTCCTGATGGAAGTCGATATGGACACCGCCCTGAGCAAGCTTCAGGAACAGAATATTGATAGCCTGCGTACCGAACTGCGTGAACAGGGCATTGCTTATTCCACTATCCGCAAGGCAGAAAATTACGGTGTAGAAATCCGTTTCCGTGATAATGATGCCCGCTCTAAAGCAGAAGACTACCTCGAACCTCGTCACCGTGACCTTGTATTCTCTACTGGTAATAACAGTACGCTGAAAGCGGTTATGACGGATGAGCGTCTGCGCGAAGCCCGCTCTTATGCCGTTCAGCAGAACATCACAATCCTGCGTAATCGTGTTAACCAGTTAGGCGTTGCTGAGCCTCTGGTACAGCGTCAGGGTGCGGATCGTATTGTTGTTGAATTACCGGGTATTCAGGATACCGCCCGCGCGAAAGAAATTCTTGGTGCAACGGCAACACTGGAATTCCGTCTGGTAAACACCAATGTTGATCAGAGTGCCATTGTATCGGGCCGTATTCCGGGCGATTCAGAGCTGAAATATACCCGCGATGGCAATCCTGTTGTGCTGTATAAGCGCGTGATTCTGACCGGTGACCATATCACCGATTCAACCTCGAGCACTGATGAGAACGGTTATCCGCAGGTCAATATCTCACTGGATAGTGCCGGTGGTACTGCAATGTCTAACTTCACCAAAGATAACTTACAGAAGCCGATGGCTACCCTGTTTGTGGAGTATAAAGACAGCGGTAAGAAAGATGCTAACGGTCGTGCGCTCTTGGCTAAACATGAAGAAGTCATCAACGTTGCGACTATTCAGTCTCGTCTGGGTAATAGTTTCCGTATTACAGGGATTAGTAACCCGAACGAAGCTCGTCAGCTATCGTTATTGTTGCGTGCCGGTGCTCTGATTGCACCCATTCAGATTGTTGAAGAGCGTACAATCGGGCCAACTCTTGGTTTGCAGAACATCGAACAGGGGCTTGAAGCCTGTCTGTGGGGGCTGATTTCCTCCGTACTGTTCATGGTGGTTTACTACCGTAAATTCGGTCTGATCGCGAGTAGCGCACTGTTGGCGAACCTGGTACTGGTTGTTGGTATCATGTCTCTGCTGCCGGGGGCGACACTCACGATGCCGGGTATTGCGGGGATCGTACTGACTCTGGCCGTTGCCGTCGATGCGAACGTTTTGATAAACGAGCGTATTAAAGAAGAGCTGCGCAACGGGCGTACTGTCCAGCAGGCGATACATGAAGGTTATAAAGGTGCGTTTTCCAGTATTATTGACGCCAACCTGACGACGCTGATTACCGCTGTGATCTTGTATGCTGTGGGAACAGGCTCCATCAAGGGCTTTGCAATCACAACCAGTATCGGTGTCGCGACGTCAATGTTCACTGCCATTGTAGGAACACGTGCAATCGTGAACTTGCTGTATGGTGGTAAGCGCATCAATAAGCTGTCAATTTAAGGAGCACGTTGTGGCACAGGATTATACTGTTGAACAATTAAACTATGGGCGTAAAGTCATTGACTTTATGCGCTGGGACAACGTTGCTTTTACTATCTCATTGCTGCTGTTGGTTGCTTCCATCGCTATGATGGCAACGCGTGGGTTTAACTGGGGGCTTGATTTTACCGGCGGTACGGTAATTGAGATAAACCTGAGCAAACCCGCAGATCTGGACAAGATGCGTGAGAGTCTGGCGAAAAATGGTTTTGCTGATCCACTTCTGCAAAACTTCGGCAGCAGCCGTGATGTGATGGTTCGTATGCCTCCGGCAACAGGTAACGCGGGTCAGGAGCTGGGTAATAAAATCATCTCGGTCATTAACGCGGATATAGATAAAGACGCAGTTGTTAAACGAGTTGAATTTGTAGGCCCAAGTGTGGGAAGCGAATTAGCCCAGACTGGGGCAATGGCTCTGTTGGTGGCGCTAATCTGTATCCTGATTTATGTCGGATTCCGTTTCGAATGGCGTCTGGCGCTAGGTGCTGTTATCGCACTGGCGCATGACGTTATCATTACATTGGGCGTATTGTCGTTATTCCACATTGAAATTGACCTGACCATCGTCGCATCGTTGATGTCTGTTATCGGTTATTCACTGAATGACAGTATTGTGGTTTCGGATCGTATTCGTGAGAACTTCCGTAAGATACGTCGTGGTACGTCGTATGAAATTACGAATGTTTCTCTGACTCAAACCCTGAGCCGTACGATCATGACTTCTGCAACAACATTGCTGGTAGTGGTAATGCTTTATATCTTCGGTGGCGAAATGCTGAAAGGCTTCTCACTGGCGATGTTAATCGGGGTTTCCATTGGTACGGCATCTTCCATTTATGTTGCTTCTGCATTGGCGTTAAAACTGGGCATGAAGCGTGAGCATATGATTGTGCAGAAAGTAGAGAAAGAAGGGGCAGATCAGCCTTCCATTCTTCCTTAATTATGTTTCTGTATGTAATTGCATAGCTTTTAATAACATAAACCGTCTAATTTAAACACCCTGTGAGTGCTCACTTACAGGGTGTTTTTCATTATCACTTCAGGGTAAACTGTCTTCCTGTTCGGTTAACTGTCAGGAAACAATATGCATTGCCCATTTTGCGCAGCCGTTGATACAAAAGTTATTGATTCCCGTCTGGTAGGGGATGGCTCACAAGTGCGCCGCCGCCGTCAGTGTCTCGAATGTCATGAACGATTCACCACGTTTGAAATTGCAGAACTGGTCATGCCCAGAGTGATTAAAAGTGATGATGTTCGGGAGCCTTTCGACGAAGAAAAATTGCGTCGTGGTATGCAGAAAGCACTGGAAAAGCGCCCTGTCAGCTCCGATGATGTGGAAACAGCAATTAGCCACATTAAATCTCAGGTTAGAGCAACGGGAGAACGTGAAATCCCCTCTAAAATGATTGGAAATTTTGTGATGGATGCACTGAAAAAGCTCGATAAAGTAGCTTATATCCGTTTTGCATCTGTCTACCGTAGTTTTGAAGATATCCGGGAATTTGGCGAAGAGATCGCCAGACTACAAGACTAGAGGCTGCTATATGACTCTTGATGAAACATATATGTCCCGTGCGCTGGAATTGGCGTATCAGGGGCGTTTTACCACATCCCCGAATCCGAATGTAGGTTGTGTGATCGTTAAAGATGATCAGATTGTCGGGGAAGGTTTTCATTTACGTGCGGGTGAGCCCCATGCCGAAGTCCATGCGCTTCGTATGGCCGGTGAAAAAGCAAAAGGTGCAACCGCTTATGTGACTCTTGAGCCATGCAGCCACCACGGTAAAACCCCTCCTTGTTCTGATGCTCTGATTGCAGCAGGTATCAGCCGCGTTGTAGTGGCAATGCAGGATCCGAATCCACAGGTAGCGGGACGCGGTTTATATAAATTGCAGCAGGCAGGTATTGCGGTTGAACATGGCTTGATGATGGAACAGGCCGAAATGCTGAATAAAGGATTCCTCAAGCGTATGCGCACTGGGTTTCCTTATCTGCAATTGAAGCTGGGAGCATCACTGGATGGGCGTACCGCACTGGCGTCGGGTGAAAGTAAGTGGATCACTTCACCAGCCGCCCGGCAGGATGTACAGAAACTGAGAGCACAATGCAGTGCAATCCTGAGTACCAGTGCAACGGTACTGGCAGACGATCCGTCACTGACAGTCCGCTGGAATGAACTGGACGCAGAAACACAGGCCGTCTATCCGCAGGAATCTTTGCGTCAGCCTGTTCGTATCATTGTCGATAGTAAAAATCGAGTCACTCCGCAGCATCAGGTAGTTCAGCAAACCGGTCAATGTTGGTTAGCACACACTGACTTAGATGGTTCAGATAGAGCAGATAGTGCTGATAAAAATGAACAGCAATGGCCCGATAATATAGAAAAAATATTACTGCCGGTACACGGTACAGGTGTTGATTTAGTGCTGTTGATGATGCAGCTTGGTAAACGTCAGGTAAACTCTGTCTGGGCGGAATGTGGTCCAACGCTGGCTGGTGCATTACTGTCTCTGGGGCTGGTGGATGAGCTTATCCTCTATATTGCTCCCAAGGTATTAGGAAATAGTGCCCGTGGGCTGTTCGCCATCCCTGAACTGCAAAAGTTATCGGATGCGCCTGAATTCACGCTGATAGATGTCCAACAGATTGGGCCTGATGTCCGTCTTCGTTTAAAACCGCTCTGATTTAAGTTTGAACATAAATCAAGACGCAGAGAAAAAGAATGTGATAAGATCCGCGCCCCTGCGGATATGAATAAGATATAAGGAAGGCTATGAACGTAATCAAAGGTGTTGTTGCAGCTCCTGAAGCCCGCATCGCTATTGCGATCGCCCGCTTTAACAACTTCATTAATGACAGCCTGTTGGAAGGGGCCGTGGATGCGCTGGAACGCATCGGTCAGGTTTCTTCGGACAATATCACCGTAGTATGGGTTCCGGGGGCTTATGAATTGCCGTTGACCGTTAAGGCACTGGCTGAGTCCAAAAAATATGATGCGGTGATCGCTTTGGGTACTGTTATCCGTGGCGGTACGGCCCACTTTGAATATGTTGCCGGCGAGTGTAGCTCTGGCCTGTCTAGCGTGGCAATGTCCAGCAATATTCCTGTCACATTTGGTGTGCTGACAACCGAAAATATTGAACAGGCAATTGAACGCGCGGGTACTAAAGCGGGTAATAAGGGCGCAGAAGCTGCCTTGACCGCATTGGAAATGATCAATGTAATTAAAGCCATTAAGGCTTAAGTTTTAGTTTTAATTAAGGGGAATTTTGTGAAACCTGCTGCTCGTCGTCGTGCTCGTGAGTGTGCTGTTCAGGCAATTTATTCATGGCAATTATCTAAAAACAGCATCGCGGATGTTGAATTGCAGTTTCTGTCAGAGCAGGACGTAAACGGTGTTGATGTCACCTATTTCCGTGAATTGCTGTCCGGGGTAGCGGTCAATGCGACAAAATTGGATGCCTTGATGGCTCCTTATCTTTCCCGCCAGCTCGAAGAGTTGGGTCAGGTGGAAAAGGCTATCTTGCGCGTTGCGATGTTTGAACTAAGCTTTCGTGATGATGTCCCCTACAAAGTGGCTATCAATGAAGGTATCGAACTGGCGAAAACCTTCGGTGCTGAAGACAGCCATAAATTCGTGAACGGGGTATTGGACAAAGCTGGCCCGGTAGCACGTAGAAAAAAGTGATTGCCTGCCAATAGCCCCTATTATAACTCGATGATTTTAAACATGAGGCCGGTTTCCCGGCCTCATGTTCTTATCGTCAGTCACTTTTTGGAATTCTATTATGGCATGTGGTGAATTTGACCTCATTGCACGTTATTTCAATCGCCATGTTATCCGCCGACGTGATGTGAATCTAGGGATTGGTGATGATTGTGCGCTGATGACCGTTGCAGAAAAACAAGAACTGGCAGTGACAACAGATACATTAGTTTCTGGTGTTCATTTTCTGCCTGATATTGCTCCAGAAGATTTGGCGTATAAAGCACTGGCTGTCAATATCAGTGATTTAGCTGCTGTAGGGGCAGACCCCGCCTGGGCATCATTGGCCTTAACCTTGCCTTCTGTGGATGAGGAGTGGTTAAAGCGGTTTAGTGATAGTCTGTTTGAACAACTGAACTATTACGGAATGCAGTTAATTGGCGGAGACACAACCAAAGGCCCGATGAGTCTTACGTTGACTGTACATGGTCTGGTTCCCGCTGGTAGAGCATTACGTCGTACAGGTGCTAAAAACGGTGATTGGATTTATGTCACCGGAACGTTGGGCGATAGTGCGGCAGGGCTGGCTTTGTTGCAGGATCGTCTGAAAATCGAAGAAATATCGATCCACAACTGGTTGGTTAAACGCCATCTTCGTCCACAACCGCGAGTCTTGCAAGGGCAGGCACTGCGTGATTTAGCCTCATCAGCGATTGATCTGTCTGATGGGCTGATTTCTGATTTGAATCATATCCTGACCGCCAGCCAGTGTGGCGCACGTATTAATCTTGATGCTCTGCCTTTTTCTGAAGCAGTGCAGAAATATGCAACGCCAGAACAGGCCTTAAACTGGGCTTTGAGTGGTGGCGAAGATTATGAATTGTGCTTTACTGTACCGGAACTGAATCGTGGTGCATTAAATATGGCATTAGCACATACAGGCGCCAGTTTTTGTTGTATTGGGCAAATCAGGCCAGAATCAGAAGGCATCCGTTACTTTAACAATAACGAAGAAGTTGAGCTGGATCTGAAAGGGTTTGACCATTTCAGAACTGACAAAAAACCGCAGGAAGCTCACTATCCATCAGCACATGCAGAGGATGACCAGACGGAGGGAACGCATGGATGACGCAAAACGCCACCTGAAAATGAGCAACCCGTGGCATTTGCTGGCTACCGGATTCGGTAGCGGATTATCGCCGATAATGCCGGGCACAATGGGTTCCGTGGCGGCTATTCCATTCTGGTTACTGTTGGTACAGTTACCGCAATGGGGGATCTGGCTGGCTATTCTGTTGGGTACAATAATCGGTTGTGTGATTTGTCAGAAAGCAGCCGATGCCATGAAAGTAGATGATCCGGGCTGTGTGGTTTGGGATGAGTTTATCGGAATGTGGATTACCTTAATGGCGATCCCTGTTCTCAACTGGCAATGGGTTTTAGTCGCTTTTGTGGTATTCCGTATTTTTGATATGTGGAAACCTTGGCCAATCCGCTGGTTTGACCGCTACGTTAAAGGCGGGGTTGGTATCATGCTGGATGATATTATCGCTGCAATTTTTGCGGTAATTGTTATTTGGCTGTTTAATTTTTACCAGTTGTTACCTTTCTGAATCTCTTACTATTACCTGCATCACTGACTGATTAGCCACTGTTTACAGTGGCTAATTTATTTCTATACCTGTTGAATTTCAAATTACCATTTTTTTGTTGATTTCATTCATTCACTCTAATTGCTTTATATAGAGAGAGTTATTTATTTTAATTTTTATTTGTTCCTATTCTATTATGCAATAGCTTTAAGCTTATATAATTTATTTTTCTTTTTTATATGAATAAGGTTTAAGAAATTACCTTTAAAAAATAAAATTATATTATAAAAAATAATAACGGGATAAATTAAGCATCCGTTGACTTGAAGAAGCATAGGAGTATTATTTTTTTGTTCTAACCCAAATTATTATAATGTAGTTTAGTTTTATTATTACTTTCCATTGGTAATGGTTTGTAAAGGGATTTGTCGAGCTTAAAATCTGGTTTGTGTGACTTTTATCCGCAGCAAGTCAATATAATCATTCGTATAGGAGTTGATTATTTATGAAGTGGTATGTTACTGAATCATTAGAAATACATAATAAAGTTACCCCCGAAAAAGACATTAATATTGGAGCTGGGTTTGGTCCAACAGGAATTCCACATATAGGGACTCTTTGTGAAATTATCCGGACTGGTTTAGTTAAAAAGGAACTAACTAATTTAGGAAGGAAAAATAATTTTTACCTTATTTCAGATGATTTGGACCCATTTAGAAAGATACCGTCTAATATACCTAATCCAGAAAAATTGAAGGGCTATCTGGGGCTGCCGGTAAACAAAGTTCCAGATCCATTCGGGGTTTTCTCATCATTCTCAGAAATGGCAGAAACTCGATTGTTAGAGCTTGCTAAAGAATATGGTATAGACTGTAATATCATAAAAAATTCGCTGGCTTATAAAAATGGTGATTATAATGATTCAATTAAGTTATTTCTAAAAAACTTTACAGCTATAAATCAAATATGCAAAGAATCTACCGGATTTTTGAGGCAGCGAACATATAATATAATAATGCCTATTTCCGAAATGACCGGGAAAGTACTTGAGCATATCATCATAACAAATGTAGATCCTGATAGAGGTGAGATAAGTTATTATATACCATCAGATGAAATTGTGAATAAACCCGGGTATGAATATGGTGTAGAACTTCAGGAGCTTTATCAGGGTGAATTATTTGATCAGGAACAAACAACTTCAGTATTAAACGGAAAATCTAAACTCCAATGGAAAGCTGATTGGAGTATGCGATTACTGCATAGAAACATCCACTTTGAAATGCATGGAGAAGATCTGATAGATTCAGCTACAGTTGTTCGTCAGATTTTCAGTGTATTAAATCGACCTAGCCCTCGTCTTTACAAATATGGATTATTTCTTGATTCTTCCGGGAAAAAAATATCTAAGTCAAAAGGAAATGGTTTTTCTCTGCAAGATGCCAAAAGTCTTCTGACACGAGAAGCTATCCAAGTTTTTTTATCAAAAGACCCTAAAAAATCGACTAAATTTTATATAGAACAATCCCCCAGATTAAATGATCAAGTCAATGTTTTGAAAAAAAACAAAAAGCGCCTCTCTTTTATTAAGATGACCAGAATATTAAAAGCATCAAATCCTATAACTCTTCTCTCAGCAAAGAAATTTCTTGATTTACACCTAATCGATGGGGAGGCGATATCAGAAGAGGAATTAACTATAAGTTATAATTATTATTTGAAAGCCAATAAAAATCGTTATGCTGGTTTAGCAACAGATAAAGAAAGACAGTACTTTTCTATTATTACAAGCTTAATTAAAAAAGAAATATCTTTTAATAAAGAAGGGTTGTTCAAATTGATATTTGATACCTATGAAAACATCTTTCCAGAAAAAGATAGCTCGCAAATATGGAATTTACTGTATAGAGGGCTGTTTGGTCATATCTGTGGCCCTAGAATTAAAACATGGATAGAGTTAAATGATGGGAAAGATATTATTGACTGCTTTAGTAACCCATATATACAGAAAAAAGAAAATAACTCACAAGAAAATGTTGATATTAAAATAAACCCATCAAATTCATCCATAGTGATAAATATAGATAAAAGTGAAGAATTACATATGGCAAAGTTATTCGGTAAAATTAACTTTAATCAAGTGAAGGAAAAGTGTAGTATCCTATCCCGTGAATTAAAAAAACAAAGTAGTTCTTTGATAGAGGCCCTATCTGAATATCAATGCAAAGTTGTCACTGAAGACGAGATTTCCCGTTCAGTCGATATTCTAGAAAATATTGGGGAAAATGAAGCATATTTTCAGGAAAAAATTTATGGCATTACATCATTTTTACCATTGAATCAGCCAATTTACGCATCTGTATGTTTCGGTTTCATACCTTCTCTTATGGCTGAAAATGTTTGTATACGCCCACCTACAGCAATGCATTATCATTACAAAAAGTTTGAAAATGTTATTGATATGTCGAAGATATCTGAATCCTTTTCAGTTTCTTATGAAGAAAAAGAATTATTTTTAAGTCAAAGAGTGAAAATAACAGATGCTGTTATCTTTACCGGTACGCCAGAAAATGCAATTAAGGTCAGAAAACATTTCAGAAAAAATACGCTTTTTATATTGAATGGTGCAGGGCATAACCCTCTTGTTATATCAAAAGATGCGGATATAGATTTAGCTATCGAAAGTACTAAACGGGTTGTGCTTTACAATCAAGGTCAAGATTGTGCTGGCCCTAACTCTATACTAGTCCATAGCGATATATATGATTTGTTCAGGGATAAATTAATATTAAGATTAAAAGAAATAGAAGGGAAGGTAGGTTCTTATTCTGACTACAATAATATTGTAGGTCCTAACAGTGATGTTGATCATAGTATAAAAATAGCATCGCTATTTAAACTTAATAGAAATTATTGTACCTATGGTGGGGAAATAAACCCTATAGATGGCATGATAAAGCCGACAGTATTTGAAAAGCCTCTCGTTTTAGGTGGCAATTACAAAGAGTTTTTTGCCCCTGTTTTCTTTTTGCAAAGATATCAGGGAGATCAAGAGCTGACAGATTATTTCTCTCATTCAAACTATTCTGCTAATGCGATGTATATTTCTTTATTTGGTACAAGTGATTATATTAGTCATCAATTAAATAAAAGGTTACACTTACCGGACAGTATCCTGCTTAATACTGATTTACATTTAGAGGAACATGGTTATCTCCCATATGGTGGACAGGGACCCGCAGCATCATGCCTTTGGCATGATGGTAAAAGAATTAATGGAAGCACATTACCACAAAGAGATATATACCAATATCTAGTTGAACCATACAAAGGGTAAAAAGATAAAAATGACGGCCAGCTTTAATAAATCATATATGGTTTCCATCATATTGGGGGCATCGCTCGTAGGATTAGCGATGGGATATACATTACCAATGGTCAGTTTAAAGCTGGCAGAGCAAAATCGTGCTTCAACAATAATGGGTATAATGTCAGCATTACCAGCGCTAGGAATGCTGACTTCTTCCATAATTGTTCCAATACTTACGCGTTTATTTAACTTAAATAAATTATTGATTTTTAGTTTATTGTTACTAGCTGTTTCTACTTTTTTTTCTACTTATGTAACTCAGGTATATTACCTTACTATTCCCCGATTTCTGATGGGGTTTGCTTGTGGTGTCATTGTGGTTATAGGGGAATCTTGGATTAGCGATAATACTAGTGGTAAATACAAAGGGACATTTATGGGGCTATACACATCTGTATTCACTGGGTGTCAACTTCTTGGACCATTGTTAATTTCTATTTTTGGTATTGTCTCTCTAATTCCTGCCATTTTATTGAGCATATTTTCTATTCTTTGCCTTGTTCTTATAGCAAGAAACCCCTCATCACAACTATCGCAACAAACAGAAAAAAATGAAAAAATAAAAAGTTCTTTCTTACCACTGTTCATATCGGCATCCAGCCTTATGATTGGTGTTTTTTGTTTTTCCTTTTTTGATTCAGCAGCATTATCTATGTTTCCGCTATATGGTTTATCATTGGGAATACCCGAAAATATCACCATTACCTTGATAACAATAATTTTTTTAGGCGATGCCATCTTCCAGATGCCTATCGGCTGGCTGGCAGATAAAACTAATCATCAGAGAATGCACATTATTTGTGGGGTAGTTTTTATCCTTACCCTATTGGTATTACCATTTAGTATAAACTCTATGTTTTTATGGGTTAATATCATTATTATGGGGGCATTCGGAGGTGGGATTTATACTTTATCCTTGGTGAGAGCGGGGAAAAAATATTCAGGTCAGACATTGATTACCATAAACTCTCTATTTGGTATTATTTGGGGTATTGGCAGTCTTATGGGGCCTTTAATAACAGGTGTGGCAATGGATATATTCAATGCAAAAGGATTTACTATTGTATTGATTGCTGTTGGGCTCGTATTCGTATTTTCATATTTGCTTCCTAACAAATCTGTACACAATAAATCTTAATCTTTTTTATGGCGGCAGAGTTAGCGTTGCCGCCAATAAAACGTAAATTTGAATTCAGAGAGTATGAATCTTGGGTCATACCTGCGTAGTAAGTTTAATGTGTCGCCCCACCCGCTACAACGATATCTGATTTATTTTCCCAGGCGACTTTAATAGCTGTTTTTAATGCTGACGTTATTATTTCTAAAGACATGCTGGGCATATTTGTATATTCAGTGGCTTGCTCTGGCAAATAAGGAACATGGATAAACCCTCCACGTGCGGCAGGGTATTTTTGTGTAAGGTAATGTAATAAGCCATACATTACATGGTTACAGACAAACGTACCGGCTGTTTGGGAAACAGTAGCAGGGATACCAGACATATTTAACGCCCTGACCATCGCCTTGATAGGTAAACTGGAAAAATACGCGGCAGGACCACCGACAATAATAGGTGTATCAACCGGCTGATTACCTGCATTATCGGCAATTCTTGCATCGTTAATATTAATGGCAATCCTTTCGACTGTAATATCAGGCCGGCCTCCCGCTAATCCAACGGAAATTACCAATTCCGGCTGATAATTATCGATCATGGTATAAAGCTGCGCCAGTGATGTATCAAAGATACAGGGAAGCTGATGAACTTCAATGTTTGCATCAGCAACTCGGCTGCCTTGTAGTCGCTTAATCGCTTCCCATGAAGGGTTGGTGGTATCGCCTCCAAAAGGCTCAAAGGCAGTCACTAAAATTGTTTTCATAGCTGTTTCCTGTCATTTGTTGTCAGAACATCAGAAAATAGAGTAAAAACACATTAGCAATCAGCAAAGTACATCCCGTAGGGATCTGTGCCTTGATGACAGCATTTCGATCAGGTAGCTCTAATAGCGCTGCGGGAACAAGATTAAAATTTGCTGCCATGGGTGTCATCAATGTACCGCAGTAACCAGAAAACATGCCGATTGCTGCCATTACAGCCGGATTACCACCATGTTGAAGTACAAGAATAGGGATCCCAATTCCGGCTGTTACGATAGGGAAGGCGGCAAAAGCATTTCCCATAATCATGGTCAAGAGTGCCATGCAAAAGACATAAGCCATGACCGCGATAAACCGATTATCAACTGCCAGATAACTCTCTGTCAGGTAAGAGATAATTGTTCCCACCCCGGCTGCTGTAAACAGTAAACCGAGCGTAGCCAGAATTTGTGGCAGAATGAATACACAGCCTATAGAGTCCAGTAAGCGGCGAGTCTCCTGCATAGGTTGTATAATTTTCTCGCGAGTGATACGGATAGCAATTATCAGTGCGATAAGACAACCGAGAGTGATAGAGAAGAGGGTTGCCAGCGTTGTATGATTGCCTTCGCCAAAAATTGCACGTTCTAATCCGGGAATATGGTTAAACGCAAGAACCCCCACCATAGTGATAACCGGAATAAGTAAGGCGGGTAAAAATAACCGATTACCGAGGCGGGTTGCACTTTCCTGCCGTTGCTCTGGCGTTGGCTGATGATAATTACCTAAACGAACTCCGCCAAATCCAGCCAGTAGTGCCATCACAACCACTAAAATCCCTACTCCGATATGTACGATTCTTGTTGCCAGAACTTCATTATCGAGCCAGAGCTCGGCCAAACGATAGCTCCAGTTTCCTAGCAGAAAAATAAAACCATAAAGCCCCCAGAACAGTCCTGTAGTCAAACGACGGGGATTGGCTTTATCACGCCAGGACATCACCGTCACAATAAGCAAAATAGCGCCTGCCAGATAATAGAGATACTGTAACTGAAACATTATATAGCCTCCTTGCTGGCGTGTTTTTTATGGCTTAGGGAGGCAATTTCTTTGGCAAGTTTGTTATCCAGCCGATATAGCCTAACTGAATGGATGAAGAACGCACAAATCGCCGTCGGAATTCCCCATAGGGCAATATGTAGGGGTTCTGTCTCGATACCTGCGGAGTTCAACATAAAATTGTGCATAAAAATAATGGCGCCGAATGCGACAAAAATATCTTCGCCAAAAAACAATCCGGTATTATCTGTTGCGGCGGACATAGCGCGGATCCGATAGCGGACATTTTTGGGTAAATCACCATATTGATTTTCGGCAGCCCCTTCAGCCATTGGTGCCAATAATGGACGAACCATTTGTGGATGCCCACCCAGGCTGGTTAAACCCAGAGCGGCAGAAATTTCACGTATAAACAGATAGACAATCAATAAACGCCCGGTTGTAGCACTTTTAATATGAGCAATGGCGCGTTGAGCCTGCTCTTTTAAACCATGCCTTTCCAGCAATCCGATGATGACCAAAGGTAATAGAATAGTCAGCGATAGGTTCATTGTATTAAGAAAGCCAGATCCGAGCTTTTCCAGAATATCGAGAAGCGGCATATTGGCCGCTAACCCTGTGACCAGCCCTGCAATTGTTACAACCAGAACAGGATTAAACCTGATAATAAAACCAATGATGATGACTGCAATCCCGATTAGGGGCCAAAAATTGACAGTATGCTGCATATTTTACTTCCCTCTGCATAAATGGAACGTTGTTTTATTGTTGATTTAATTTGTATTCATTGTTGGTTAATTGTTTTTTATTGTTGAACAATAAATATATTGCGTTCAAAGAATGATCAATGTAAATCTGCATTGGGTTGTAAAAATGGAAGGTAGATCACTGATTGGATGGATTTCTTATCGGAGTCATTGGAAGTTAAAAAAGGATTAAACCGATATTTTTAACGCCATTTGTAGCATTATATGGTGTTAACTATCGGTATTGATTCAAGATATTTTTACTGTGATTTGAAACTATAATTCAATTGAACAATTTTTTTGTTGATATTGTTATTTATTGATAATCAAATCAAGATACGACTTCCGGGTTGTAAGAATTTTTCGGGTACGTAAAGATCGAAATTATTCAATCGGCAGTATTCTTCCAATTGTTGAGCAGAGCTGACACCAACTTTTTTATATATTTGTGCAGTATAGTTTTCAACGGTGCGGTAGGAGATATTTAGTATCTTTCCGATCTGTTTGCTAAATAGCTTTTCAAAATGGTAGGCGAATCAAAGAAACTCAGTCCTATTTTTGCGAACTTTTTAATCGCAAAACCAAAAAAACACAAAAAGGAAGGACTGAGTTATGGCCATCGTACCACCAATTCCGCGCAATGAGCGGCGTCAAATGAGAAAAATTGTCCAAAAAACGGCAGATAAAAACTATGCTCGCCGGATTA